>CAZXTZ010000010.1:0-26716 GCA_964643645.1 uncultured Geobacteraceae bacterium | reverse complement strand
CATGGCTGACAGTAGAGAAGGGGCTTGCTTCAAATACATGCAGCGCCTATTCAGCAGACCTTGCAAGGTATCTTGACTCTCTCGACAAAGCCGGACATAGCAATCCCGATTCCGTTACATCCGCTGATATAACCGATTTTCTTGGCAGGGAACGGGAGCGCGGTCTCTCCCCACGCAGCAGGGCCAGGCTTCTGTCGGCAATACGGATGTTCCACCGTTTTCTTCTTGTGGAACGCCATGCATCAAAAAATCCATCGTCAATAATCGAGGCCCCCCGAACTCTGAAGAAACTTCCTTCATTCTTAACCCATCAGGAAGTGGAGGCCCTGCTTAACGCATCAGCAGGAGAAACCCATGAAGAGATGCGTGACAGAGCCATGCTCGAACTATTGTATGCAACCGGTCTAAGGGTATCCGAACTGGTTAGGCTTAAAAAAAGAGAGATAAACCTGGAGGTCGGATACCTTATGACCACCGGCAAGGGAAATAAGGAAAGGCTCGTGCCTGTGGGGGAGACAGCCAGGCAAACTGTACGGGAATACATGGAATTTGCCAGGATTGAGCTTGATCCGTCAGGAGAAAATCCATTTCTATTTCTTTCCCGTCTTGGAGATGCCATGACACGCCAGGCCTTCTGGAACATCATCAAGAAACGGGCCGCTCTTGCAGGCGTGAGGACAACCATATCACCGCACACACTGCGCCATTCCTTTGCCACCCATCTGCTTGCAAACGGCGCAGATCTCCGCAGCGTACAGATGATGCTGGGCCATGCAGACCTCTCAACCACCCAGATCTATACCCATGTTACACTTGAAAGACTGAAACATTTGCATAGCGAACTGCACCCCAGGGGGTAGGGATTACCAGACCGGATATCTGCAAATGACAAATTGATTTGCCTGTGATCCTGAATTATGCTGCACTGCCAAACCGGATACAAGAAATGCCAAAACAACGACTTGACAAACTTATATTTGAACGGGGCCTTGCCCCTTCCCGCGAAAAGGCCCAGGCTCTTATAATGGCCGGTCAGATTGTGGTTGGCGACCATGTAGCTGAAAAAGCCGGACAACAGGTGAATGCCGATGTCGAGATACGGATCAAGGGCGAGCCGCTTTTATATGTCAGCCGCGGTGGGCTCAAGCTTAAAAAGGGGCTTGACGCCTTTGACATCAGAGTATCAGAAAGGATTGCAATTGATGTGGGGGCCTCAACAGGAGGTTTTACAGACTGCCTCTTGCAAAATGGGGCAACAAAGGTGTATGCAGTGGATGTCGGCTACGGCCAGCTTGCATGGAAACTCCGTGAAGATCCACGAGTGACTGTAATGGAAAAGACCAACATCCGTCACTTGAAACCGGAACAACTGGACCCCCTGCCAGACCTTGCCGTTATAGATGCATCCTTCATATCTTTAAATCTTGTGCTTCCACCGACCTTCTCCCTGCTGACAAGGCCGTCTGATATTGTGGCCCTTGTGAAACCCCAGTTCGAGGTTGGCAAAGGAGCAGTTGGCAAAGGGGGCATTGTGCGAGATCCCAGGCTGCATGAAGAGGTGTTGGCAAATATGAAAGCCCTTGCAGCAGAGATGGGGGCCGAACTTCTTGGGATCTGCGATTCACCAATTACCGGGGCCGACGGCAATCGGGAGTTTTTGATGGGATTACGATTAGGAGCAACTCCATGAGTGACTGTATTTTTTGTAAAATAATAGCCGGTGAGATTCCGGCAAAAAAGGTGTACGAAGACGACCAGATGGTGGCCATAGAGGACATCGCCCCAAAGGCGCCCCTTCACCTGCTGCTTTTGCCAAAGCGCCACTTCAGCAACTGTCTGGATATGCAGGAATCTGACTGCGCAACTCTCGGGCATCTCTTCCGTGTGGCCGGAGAACTGGCAACACAGAGAGGTCTTTCAGAGGGTGGCTTCAGGCTGGTGCAAAATAACGGCGCAGATGCAGGGCAGACGGTTTTTCATCTGCATATTCATCTTCTGGCAGGGAGAGAACTTCAGTGGCCTCCGGGGTAGTGAAAAAGAGAAGACAGAAAGAGGATGAGATAACACCCAACAAGCTATGCACAGGCTGCCGCCGCACCTGCAAACAGCCGGAGCATGCCGTTATCTCATCATGCCCGCGCTACTATCCGATGCATAAAAAACAACGGGTGGTTAAAGAATGGAAACAGCAGGAACTGTTTGCAAGTGAACCTAAAAAACGCAAAAAACCTGCCACAAATTGATGAATCCAGATGTTCCGGCTGTGGCCGCTGCGTGGCTGCCTGTCCAATGCGGATTATTACCCTGGAATCCACGGGCTACCGCAAACATGCTTTTTTAACACTCCCCCCACTCTGTACCGGTTGCGGCAAATGTTCATCAGTCTGCCCACTTGAAGCAATATCAGCAGCATGACTGCTATGTTTTTCTCCTTGATTTTCCAACAGTTCCTGTGATATAAAATAACGCTTTTCAATTCACACGCCCTTAAGTAAACCGGCGGTGTCCCTTAAGACTTAGCAGGGATTCAAACGGGGCGGAGGAAAAACCAAAGGAGAAACACCATGTCAAGTATCAGCATGAAGGAACTGCTGGAGGCCGGCGTCCATTTCGGCCACCAGACAAAAAGATGGAACCCCAAGATGAAACCCTACATCTTCGGGGCACGCAACGGAATCTACATCATTGACCTCCAGAAGACCGTCCGCTACTTCAAATCCGCTTACAATTATGTAAAAGAAGCTGCCGAGCAGGGTAACACTGTCCTGTTTGTCGGCACCAAAAAGCAGGCACAGGATTCGGTTGCCGAAGAGGCGGCCCGTTGCGGGCAGTACTATGTCAACCAGCGCTGGCTGGGTGGCATGCTAACGAACTTCTCCACAGTAAAGCAGAGCATCGAGCGCCTCAAGAAGATTGATGCAATGTTTGAAGACGGCACCATCGAGGCCTACACAAAGAAGGAAGCCCTCAAGATGGACAAGGAGCGGGAGAAGCTTGAGAAGGTTCTGGGCGGCATCAAGCATATGACCAAACTGCCGGGCGTGATGTTTGTAATTGATCCGAAGAACGAAGAGATAGCAGTACAGGAAGCCCAGAAGCTCGGGATTCCGGTTGTGGCCATTGTTGACACAAACTGCGACCCGGACATGATTGACTATGTAATTCCGGGTAACGATGATGCAATTCGCGCCATCCGCCTTCTTTCTGCAAAAATCGCCGATGCAATTCTGGAAGGTAACGAAGCGAGAAATATTTCACTTCAAACCGATGCCGAAGGTTCGGATGACCAGCTTGCAGAAGCCATTGGAGATGAAGCGGGCTGTGAGGCTTCAGCAGATTAGAAGGCGATCTGACACTGATCGCTGCATATATAATTTACTTATATAATTACCGCTATTTAAGTTGGCAGGAGGATTTTAAAAATGGCAATTTCCGCTGCACAGATAAATGAACTGAGAAAGACAACCGGCGCAGGTATGCTGGATTGCAAAAAGGCCCTTGAAGAAGTTGGGGGAGATATGGAGCAGGCCATTGACTACCTTCGGAAGAAGGGTCTTGCTGCCGCTTCCAAGAAGGCCGGACGGGCTGCCACAGAAGGCATGGTTGCATCGGCCATCTCTGCTGATGGTAAAAAAGGGGTTCTTGTTGAGATTAACAGCGAGACTGACTTTGTTGCAAAGAACGACAAGTTTCAGGATTTCGTAAAACAGGTAGCCGACCATGTTCTTCAAAAGAGCCCTGCTGATATGGATTCCCTTCTGGCACAGCCATTTGCTGGTGATGCCTCTAAGACCGTTCAGACACTTTTGACCGAAGCTATCTCCGTAATCGGAGAAAATATGCAGATTCGCCGTTTTGCTGACTTTACCCTGTCAGGTAATGGCATGGTTGCTTCTTACATCCATGCCGGAGGCAAGATCGGTGTACTGGTTGAAGCATCTTTTGACGGCGCTGCTGATGAGCGTCTGTCAACCTGCATAAGGGACGTTGCAATGCACATAGCCGCTGCGTCACCTTCTTTCCTGCAGCGCAGTGAGGTGCCTTCAGATGTTCTTGAGCGTGAAAAGGATATCTACCGCGACAAGGCCCGCCAGACAGGCAAGCCGGATAACATCATCGAGAAAATCATTGAAGGCCAGGTAAACAAGTACTATGGCGATATCTGTCTTCTTGAGCAGGCTTTTGTCAAGGATCCGGATAAATCTGTCCAGAAGTTTGTGGCAGACACGGCCAAAGAACTGGGCGGTACCATAACACTCAATCGCTTTGTCAAGTTTGTGCTTGGCGAGGGGCTTGAAAAGAAGGAATCGGATTTCGCCGCCGAGGTGGCGGCGGCGGCCGGACTTTAAGTAGCCGAAGAAGCCGGCCTCCATAGGGTCGGCTTTTTTCTTGTAAAGGGGAAATTTATGTCACGAAAGGCCTACAAGCGGGTATTACTTAAGCTTTCCGGAGAATCGCTGGCAGGCGACCAGGGCTACGGAATTGATCCTGCAACAATCAGCGCCATTGCAGCCGAGATAAAGGATGTGGCAAATGAAGGGGTTGAGCTTGCCCTTGTAATAGGGGGAGGCAATATCTTCCGCGGGCTTGCTGCCTCATCAAAGGGGATGGACAGGGCCAGCGCCGACTACATGGGAATGCTTGCAACCGTTATCAACTCACTTGCAATGCAGGATGCTCTTGAAAAGCTTGGCGTATCAACACGGGTGCAATCGGCAATCGCCATGCAGGAAGTGGCAGAGCCCTACATACGTCGTCGCGCTGTCCGCCATCTGGAAAAAGGCAGGGTTGTCATATTCGGAGCAGGAACAGGAAACCCATACTTTACAACCGATACGGCGGCCTCACTGCGTGCCATGGAGATAAATGCAGAGGTTATCCTCAAAGGAACCAAGGTTGACGGAGTATACTCTGCAGACCCCAAAAAAGATCCTTCTGCAACACGTTACTCTGAACTCACCTATATTGAAGTTCTTCAACAGGGGCTCCAGGTGATGGATGCAACCGCAACCTCGCTCTGCATGGATAACAACCTTCCCATAATCGTCTTTGATCTTACAACCCCCGGAAATATCAGAAAAGTTATCAATGGCGACAAAATTGGCACAATAGTGCAAGGAGGATAGAGATGGCCAAAACTCTTATTGCCGATATGAAAACCCATATGGAAAAAACCGCTGAAGATCTCCGCAAGGAGTATCAGAAGATCCGTACAGGCAGGGCCACAACCGCTCTTCTTGATGATATCAGGATTGATTACTACGGTAATCCATCCCCGCTGTCTCAGGTTGCCACCCTTGCTGTGCCAGAGCCAAGAACCATAACAATATCTCCATGGGAATCAAAAATGATTGGCCCCATAGAAAAGGCCATTCTCAACGCAAACCTGGGGCTTACCCCTGGCAACGATGGCAAGCTTATCCGCCTTAACCTTCCCCAGCTTACTGAAGAACGCAGGAAGGAAATTGTCAAAAGCCTCAAAAAGATGGATGAAGAACACAAGATTGCGATCCGCAACATACGTCGGAAGGCGATTGAAGATCTGAAAAAGATGGAGAAGGACAAGGCAATTACCGAAGATGACCTGAAAAAGCATGAAAAAGAGGTGCAGACCATCACCGACAATCTGATAGCCAGGCTTGACGAGATTCTCTCCCACAAGGAAAAAGAGGTTATGGAAGTCTGATATGATGGAGCTGGATCCTGAAAAACTTCCGCAGCACCTCG
Organism: uncultured Geobacteraceae bacterium; assembly: GCA_964643645.1. Taxonomy (GTDB): domain Bacteria; phylum Desulfobacterota; class Desulfuromonadia; order Geobacterales; family Pseudopelobacteraceae; genus Trichlorobacter. Next base: position 20,989 of record CAZXTZ010000010.1, on the reverse strand, counting down.
CTGTAATAATGGATGGAAACGGTCGTTGGGCACAGCAAAGGATGCTGCGACGGATCGTTGGCCACCAGAGGGGGGTGGAAACGGTAAGAATGGTGGTTGAACAGTCATCACGTCTTGGGATACGCTATCTGACCCTTTTTGCCTTTTCGTCAGAAAACTGGTCACGCCCTAAAGGTGAAGTAAGCGCATTAATGGCCCTGCTTAAAAAATTCGTGCGTAGCGAAACGGCACGCATGATGAAAAATAATATAAAATTCAATGTAATCGGAGACAGAACAGAGCTTCCGTTAGAGATAAACAAAGCGCTTGACGAGTCACTTGCCACTACCTCAGCAAACACCGGAATGGTCTTGACTCTGGCCCTTTCATATGGCGCCAGACAGGAGATTGCCCGGGCCTCTTCAAAGATAACTGAAGATGTTATTGCAGGTAAAATATCTCCTGAAATGATCAATGAAGAGCTTTTTGCAAAATATCTGGATACGGGAGGCCTGCCTGATCCTGACTTTCTCATACGCACCAGCGGCGAGATGAGAATCAGCAACTTTCTGTTGTGGCAGCTTGCATACACCGAACTCTATTTTACTGAAACCAATTGGCCGGATTTCACCATTGTGGAACTGCACAAGGCCCTTGCCGATTTCCAGGCCCGTGAACGCAGGTTCGGCAAAATAAGCGCCCAGATACAGTTCGCTAAAAGGAGCTGACAATTCAAAGAGTTATCACAGCCCTAGTCCTTCTTCCCATTGTCATACTGACCATTGTAAAAGGTGCGCCGTGGCATCTGGCAATACTTCTCTCATTCCTTGTGCTTGTAGGGCTTGTCGAGTTCTTTTCAATGGCTCTTCCGGATCAGAAGAAAGGGCTGTACCCTTTTGCCGTATATGGGGCGCTTGTTGTTTTCACACCTCTTTTCCATGATGGACGTATATTTATACTCTGCATTGCAGGAGGTTTTTTCCTCGTTGCCTTCCACTTCCTTTTCCGTTTCAGTAATATATCTGCCGTGGCAAAGGAGCTTTCTCTTGTTTCCCTTGGTTTTATCTATGTCCCGTTTCTTATCACCCACCTTCTGATGATCAGGCTTCTGCCGGAAGGCTCAAACTGGCTCTTGCTGATTATGCTTATAGTGATGACAAACGATTCAGCTGCATATTACATCGGCAGCGCATTTGGAAAACACAGGCTATACGAGGCGGTAAGCCCAAAGAAGAGTATTGAGGGAGCCATTGGCGGCCTTGCAGGCAGCCTTGCAGGGACGCTGGCAGCCAAATTCACCTTTTTTCCCTCTCTTGGTTTTGCAGATGCAATAATAACAGCCATATTTATAGGTATTCTCGGCCAGACAGGGGATCTCTTCGAGTCTCTCCTCAAACGAAGCTTTGCTGTAAAGGATTCAGGCGCCCTCTTCCCTGGGCATGGCGGTGTACTTGACAGGCTGGACAGCATAATCTTTGCTGCGCCGGCCACTTACTACTACGCAATCTTCCTCTTCGGGAGGTTTTGATGAAAAACATAGCGATTCTCGGATCCACCGGATCCATAGGCACAAGCACTCTTGAGATAGTTACGGCTCATCCTGACAAATTCAGGGTTGCCTCCCTCACCGGCGGAAAAAACCTTGAACTTCTTGCAAGCCAGGCCCGCACCTTCATGCCCCAGATTGTAGCCGTGGCAGATGTTCAGGATATTCCCCGTATTAAATCCATGCTTGATGGAGTTGATGTTGAGATCTGCGGCGGCCCGGAAGGGCTTTCCGCCGCTGCCTGCGCTGACAATGTAGATATGGTGGTTGCCGCCATTGTAGGCGCTGCCGGTCTTGTACCCACGGCTGATGCCATAAAGGCAGGCAAGGATCTGGCTCTTGCAAACAAGGAGACCCTTGTAACCGCAGGCCACATCTTTATGGATCTGGTAGAACGTCACAATGCAAGGCTCTATCCCGTTGACAGTGAGCACAGCGCCGTATTTCAATCTATTGAAGGCCACAGAAGCGACGACATCAGCCGGATAATTCTCACTGCATCAGGCGGGCCTTTTCGGGAGACTCCTGTTGAACACCTGAAAACTGTAACTGTTCAGGATGCCTTAAACCATCCCAACTGGAGCATGGGACGAAAGATAACCATTGATTCAGCAACAATGATGAACAAAGGTCTTGAAGTTATTGAAGCACGATGGCTTTTCGATGTGCCGCCTGAAAAAATCGGAGTAAATATCCATCCCCAAAGCATAATTCATTCAATGGTTGAGTATGTTGACGGTTGTGTCATAGCACAACTTGGCACACCTGATATGAAGGCCCCCATTGCATATGCTCTCTCATATCCGGAAAGGGTTTCAACAGGGGTAAAACCACTTGATCTTGCAGAGCTTTGCAACCTTACATTCTTCAACCCGGATCTGGAGCGTTTCCCATGTCTGGGTCTTGCCTACAAGGCCATTGCTGACGGAGAGAGCATGCCGGCCGTAATGAACGCAGCTAATGAAGTTGCAGTTGAATATTTCCTTGAAGGCCGTATAACTTTTCTTCAAATTGCCCGATTGATAGAAGAAACCATGACAGCCCATTCAGCCCATCGCCTTGCCTCCATCGAAGAAGTCCTTGAGGCTGACAGGTGGGGGCGCTGCAAGGCCCGCGAGATTTCAGCCAGACTGGCAGGTGCTAATTAAATGATTATTGTCAACTTCATAATAGTTCTGGGAATACTCATCTTTGTTCATGAACTTGGCCACTTCCTTGTTGCCAAATGGCTGGGGGTAAAGGTAGAGAAATTTTCCCTGGGTTTTGGGCCAAAGATCATCGGTTATACCTGGGGAGAAACCGAATATCTTATATCCGCCTTCCCCCTTGGCGGTTATGTAAAGATGTTTGGCGAAGGTGGTTTTGCCGAGACCGAAATGATTGAGAAGGATTACGAGGTGCAGTCCACCGAAAATCCTTCAACATCAGAGCCTGTACTCACTGAAGAGGATAAGGCACGCTCATTTTCACACCGTCCGGTATGGCAGCGGATGGCTGTTGTTTTCGCCGGACCGGCCTTCAATATGATCTTTGCCTGGCTTATCTATATAGGCATCTATTCGGCCATATCAACTCAAGGCTACCTTTATCTCCCGCCAAAGGTTGGCAATGTAGTTCCAAACTCACCTGCTGCTGTTGCCGGAATACAAAAGGGTGATGTTCTGATATCAATTGACGGCAGAAAAATCAGTGAATTTGATGAAATAGCATATTCAATTTTCAAGGCGGCCCCGGATGCTGCCAATGTTGTCGTATTGCGTGGAGCCAATGAACTCTCATTCTCCATAAAGCCTTCTTTCAGGGATGACAAGGATCCATCAGGCTCAAAAAAACCGCTGAAACGACCGATTATAGGCATTTCTTCAACAGGGGAAGTTTTAAAACAGCCGTTCTCATTATCAAGGGTGTTTAAAAAAGCAACTCAACGAACAATGGAGGGAGTTGAAATAAATATCGTCGCATTCCGCAAGATCATAATCGGTGATCTGGCAATTGACAATCTGGGCGGTCCAATACAGATAGCCAAACAGGCAAATGTCACTGCACAGGCAGGCATAATGTCGTTTTTCAGCTTCATGGCTGTTGTTTCAGTGAGCCTTGGCGTACTTAACCTGCTACCTGTTCCGGTGCTTGACGGTGGTCATCTTCTTTTCTACACAATAGAAATAATAATCAGACGTCCGGTACCAGACAAGATACGGGAATACTCACAGCAGGTCGGAATGGCCATGCTTCTCTGTCTCATGGCCCTTGCTTTCTACAATGATATAATGCGCTATTTTGTCAGCAAGTAATGATAACCCTGTTCATTGAAACATCAACAGGCTCTACAGGCGTCGCAATCACAAAAGACAGAAGAACCGTTGCCGAATCCATTATTGACTCATCAGGCAGACGCCAGAACAGCTGGCTTCTGCCTGAAATCGAAAGACTTCTATCCGCCTCCGCCCTCTCCATCTCAGACATTGATCTGTTTGCATGTACAAAAGGCCCGGGCTCATTTACCGGAATAAGGACAGGAATCTCAACTATACAGGGGTTGTCATTTGCCACAGGCCGCCCTGCAATAGGTGTTTCATCACTTGCCATGCTGGCGATGAATCTTCCGTACTCGGCCTTTCCAGTCTGTGCAATGCTAGACGCCCGTAAAAATGAGGTTTACGCAGCTCTTTACACTGTAACTGAAACAGCTGAACCACTGATTCAGGAAAGGGCATACAGACCGGAAGAACTTCTTGAAACAATAGAAACACCGGTCATATTTGCTGGAGACGGAGCCATTAAATATCACGATCTGATATCCACAACCCTGGGTATTCGCGCATATTTCCCCCCTGCATCCTGTTATTCTCCACGCCCCTCAAACGGCTCAAGTCTGGCAGAATCAGCCCTGATTTCAGGCGCAGAATCATCACCTGAAAAACTCCTTCCATCCTACCTGCGTCTTTCAGAAGCAGAGATTGCCCGCCAACAAAAAATAGTGTGAAATTGACAATTTCAGGCTAAGTCCGACAAACTCATTGTTTAGTTTAGTCTTTTAGAGCTTTGCCAGGCCAGCTACGACATCGAGAATACTTGTCTTGTGGTTTGACGCTCTGATCTTTCTGTAATCTTGTAACAGCTTTGCTTCATCATCAGTAAGTTTGGTTAAAAGGCAGGGAGAATCATCAAAAAACGATGCAGTTGGCACATTGAGGGCTATTGATAGTTGCTGTAGTTTTTGGAGGTTGACCTTGGTTATACCCTTTTCATACTTTTGCACCTGCTGAAAAGTAATACCAATATATTCTGCAAGTTTTTCCTGCGTAAGTCCAGCCTGTAGACGTAGGGCTCTAATTTTGCATCCAATCTCCAAATCGCTGAAAATTTTGTCCATAGCGCCTATTCCTTTGAAAGAAGAATACAAGCGCTCTAAAATGCAAACCACGCAATAAACAGGGAATTGTGTATTGATATTACAGCCAATAAGCTGTATACACCTTGTTGGCTGTTAATTATATGGATTATTTGGAGGATCTATGAAAAAAGCTTTTATCTGCTGTCTGGCCCTATTAACGCTGTATCTAAATGGCTGCGCCTCTATCGTATCCAGCAGTTCTCGTAATATAACCATAACGACTGAGCCGGATCAGGCCAAGCTTGAGATCGTGAATGTGAAGGAAAACATCAGCATTTTGAAGGCAAACACACCTCATACTCTTAATATGGATGCTTCAGCAGGTTTTTTCCAGCCAGCAGAGTTTCAAATAAAGCTATCAAAAGATGGTTATATTCCTCAGGATAAACAATTGAATGCTAAAGTGAATGGCTGGTATTTTGGTAATGTCGTTTTTGGTGGTTTATTGGGGATACTGATTGTTGACCCAGCCACTGGAGCCATGTGGAAGTTCTATGACGACAAATTCAATGTCAAACTCTACAAGGATACAGCTGAAGGTAGAATTTCAATGGCACGAGAAGTTTATAATGGAATTGAGGCGATGGAATCAAGTGACTACAACCAGGTAATTGCAGATACTAGCAAAGGTATTGCCCTCTATCCCGACTTTCTTGAGGGGTACATTCGTAGAAGTACTGCTTATGAAGCAACAGGTGAGAAACAAAAAGCGGAACAAGATTTGCTGCGACTTTCTGATCTTCAACCAGCTGACGCAAAAGAGTTTAAGTTGAGGGCAGAATTCTTTTCAGATCACAATCAAGTAGACAAGGCAATGCAAGATTTCAATAAGGCGTTAGAGCTTGATCCAAATCAGGGCGAATCATTTTTTAGCCGTGGACAGCTCTATTTACGCATTAAAAATATTGATAAAGCAAAGCAGGATATTTACGTAGCTTGTCAGAAGGGATACACAAAGGCCTGCCATTTTCAGTTTTAATACAACTGATTATTCCTGATTCGTAGGTAAATCAGTAAGATTAGAAATTGGGATTGCTAAATGGAGAGACTGTAAAAAGGCTAACTTACCTCTGTGTTTTAATAACTTGGGTATTTCTGGTTTCTGGATGTGCTGGTGTGTTCAAAGTGCTGTTACCTCCCTCGTTGTTACAGGTGTGATGATTTAAGTTGTCCCAAGCTATTTCTGAAAGCAGGAGCTCTCAAATAGCTTGGGACCGATTCTTTAAAACGGATCATTTTCCATATCATCATCAAACTGTAACCCGTAGGGGGCAGGCACTGACAGGAGACAATCTGAACAAATAGGGGGACAGTCATATATAACGTAGTTGATTAGGGTGCGTTCTCAATCATGCCAACCATATGACTGTTTGAGACCAGAAGCAGTATTGAAAAGTAGTTTCTGCCCAAGCGTTCATATCGAGTAGCAATTCGTCGGTAATGTTTCAGTTTCTGAAAGTAGAGCTCAACAAGATTGCGTTCTTTGTACAACTCATGGTCGTAATCCCGCATTTCCTTGCGGTTGCTGCGTGGCGGAATAACCGCCTGAGTGCCTACATTTTGGACAGACATGACAAAGGTGTCGGAGTCGTACTAAAAATAAATTTAAAATCTGAGTGCTCCAGAGTGGGCACAATTACCCAAGAGGAGATTAAAATGACTGAAGCGACCGACCCGCTGAAAACTTCTGAAACTGAAGGTTTGCCTCATGCAGTCAATGGTGAGATAGCAGTCGTCAGGTATAACGGGAACCAAGAGCAAGCCACGGCCTTATTTCAAGCAGCAGCTCCAAAGATGGCCATCAAAGGATACTATCCGGAGTCACAAACCTGGACACCTGGCTCATACGGGTGTGGTTCATTTATACTAGCTCTTCTGCTATGTTTTATTCTCATAGGAGTTTTAGTATTCATCTTCATGCTTATTGTTCCGCCAGCAGGCACCTTAACAGTCACGTACAGACGCCGGAAAAGCTCTGACAGTGCTGAATCAACCCCAGTCGATGAAAAGACATGCCCAAGGTGTGCTGAACAAGTTAAAGCCGCAGCTAAAATTTGCAGGTTTTGTAATCATGATTTTACAGTTCCAGAGGTGCAATAAAGGATTGACCCACTACACAACCAAAAGGAGATTCAAAATGACCCCAGCAGCAAAATACATCTCTGCACTGTAAGAGCGGTTTCCGAATTTTATTGGTATTAGAGGGAGAAAAACCGGGACATTTATATTTTTCCGCCCGCAGTAACCCCGCTTTTCCACCGCCACCACCAACCAACAAGCCGCCCCGGATTTGCTTCCGGCAGCGGCTTTTTTTTTGGAAATGCCGGTTGATATGTGTAATTCATAGTGCTATAGTTTGCAGTAGTAGTGGGGGTTTTTGTGCAGATTTTCAAAACAAAATGGTTCATGCGCTATGTCAGGAAAGAGCGGATCGAGGATGATTCCTTGCGTGAAGCGATCGAACGCGCGGAACGTGGTCTTGTTGATGCGGATTTAGGCGGTGGGATTATCAAACAGCGGGTAGCACGAACTGGACAAGGGCGTTCTGGTGGCTATCGTATGTTGATCGCCTACTGTTCTGGAAATAGAGCCTTTTTCATTTTTGGTATTTCGAAAAGTGAGCGGGATAATATCAGTGAAGATGAATTGACAACCCTACGAGAAATTGGAGCCGCCTGGCTTGACGCAAATACAGAACAACTGAAATTGGCCATTAAAGAGGGGCTTTTGAAGGAGATAACCAATGGCAACTAAAAAAACAGAAATTAGTCCGCTGACTGAGGCCTTGCTTGAGACAGCCAAAGAGATGAATAGTATTGGCATCTTGGGTAGTGATGCTTATGAAAAAATAACAATGCGCCACATGGAAATGAAGAACAGGCCGGAAATTGAACCACTGACTGCTGAAGACATTCGCAGGATACGTGAACAATCGCATTTGAGCCAATCAGTATTTGCCAAGTGTCTCAATCTGACTGTAGGGTACATATCTCAATTGGAGCGTGGAGCAAAGCGTCCCACAGGTGCTGCGCTCATGCTACTTAATGTCATCAACCGTAAAGGGATCGAGGCAATTCTCTGAAAAGATAGACTCCGGAGAGCCTTTACAAGATGCTTTCCAAACGTGGAAATCCAGAGTTTAACATTATATCCACATTGCTGCATGGCATGGGGTTTCGCCTTAATGTAACGCCGGAGCAGTTGTCAGCGTAAGCCAAGACATACGACCAGCTTAACTGCCCCTAAAAACCATAAACGGAGCAGGGCAGGAACACAGTACAGCTATGATCATGCCAATCTCAGGATAAAAACCGCAACCATCGCCAACAATAAATTTAGTATCACTATATTCTTTTATCTGTATTAAAATATACTTGAACATGAAACAAAGCTTGGTATACTACATTTTAAAATCATGTATGGCTTTGGCCAGCAGAAGTTTGCCCAGGAGGGGTCTATGAATATCCATGAGTATCAGGCAAAGGAGATTTTAAGCCAGTACGGCATACCGGTGCCGCGAAACAGGGTTGCGCTTACAGCAGATCAGGTGGAGCGGGGGGCCAAGATGATGGGGGGCCACTGTGTTGTAAAGGCCCAGATCTATGCAGGCGGAAGGGGCAAGGCCGGGGGCGTTAAGGTAATTCATCACCCTGAGCAGGCCCACGAATATGCAAAAGAGCTGTTTGGCAAGCGTCTTGTCACCCACCAGACAGGCCCTGAAGGACTCAAGGTACGCCGGATTCTTGTTGAAGAAGCAGTTGAGATATCCCGTGAGTTCTACCTCTCCATAACCCTTGACAGGGAAACCTCGCGCTACTGCCTTATTGCTTCTGCTGAAGGCGGTATGGAGATTGAAGAGGTTGCAAAGAAAAGCCCTGAAAAAATCCATCTTCTAACCATTGATCCATTCACCGGCCTGCGCCCCTTCCAGGCAAGAAAGATAGCCCTTGCCCTTGGCCTGACCGGAACTGTCTGCGAAGACTGCGTGGAACTTATCCTTAACCTTTACACATGCTGCCTTGAAAGGGATTGCTCCCTTGTGGAGGTAAACCCACTTGTTGTTACAAAGGCAGGGTGGCTTCTTGCAATGGATGCAAAGATATCATTCGATGACAACGCTGTTTACCGCCACCGCGAGTATCCTGACATGATGGACTATTCCCAGCTCGACCCTCTTGAAATAACAGCCGGCAAATACGATCTGGCCTATATAAAGCTTACAGGCAACATCGGCTGCATGGTTAACGGAGCCGGCCTTGCCATGGCGACACTTGACGTCCTTAATGAGTTTGGCGGTGAACCTGCAAACTTCCTGGATGTCGGGGGCGGTGCAACAAGGGAAAAAGTGGCTGAGGCGTTCAAGATCATTCTGGAAGACTCGGATGTGGAAGCTGTTTTTGTAAATATTTTCGGTGGAATCATGCGCTGTGACATTATTGCACAGGGTATTATCGAGGCAGCCAGCGAGGTCAAATGCCATCTGCCTATAGTTGTAAGAATGGACGGCAGTAATGTTGAGGATGGCAAGAAGCTTCTGCTTGAATCGGGGCTTAATGTGCAGATCGGCGAAAGTCTTGGCGACGGCGCCGGTAAGATAGTAAAAATGCTGGCTAACGCCTGACAGGGGGATAAAGAAAATGTCCATTCTTATAAACAGTGAATCAAAGATACTGGTGCAGGGTATAACAGGAAAGAGCGGTCTCTTTCACACTCAGCAGTGCCGCGGTTACGGATCAAAAATTGTGGCTGGCGTAACACCGGGTAAAGGAGGAGTACACATCGAAGGCATTCCTGTTTTCAACACGGTTGCAGAGGCAGTCCACTACACAGGGGCCAGTGTTTCCATGATCTTCGTTCCACCTCCAGGGGCGGCAGACGCCATTCTGGAAGCCTGTGACGCAGGGCTTGAACTTGCCATCTGCATAACAGAAGGAATACCTGTCCGCGACATGGTGCTTACCCGTGCAGTTCAGAAGCAGAGCAAGACATTGCTTGTCGGCCCAAACTGCCCTGGAGTAATCACCCCCGGCCAGTGCAAGGTAGGCATAATGCCCGGCTACATCCACACACCAGGCAAGGTCGGCGTTGTGTCACGCTCCGGCACACTTACCTACGAGGCTGTAAAGCAGCTCACCGACATGGGGCTTGGTCAGTCCACCTGTGTAGGCATAGGTGGAGACCCGATCATAGGCATGAAGTACATTGATGTTCTGAAAAAGTTCAATGAAGACCCCGACACCGAGGCTGTCTTCATGATCGGTGAAATCGGCGGAGGCGCCGAGGAAGAAGCCGCACACTGGATAAAGGCCAACATGAAAAAACCGGTTGCAGCTTTCATTGCTGGCAGCACCGCCCCCCCGGGCAAACGGATGGGGCATGCCGGGGCAATAATCACCGGTGGCAAGGGGAAGGCGGAAGACAAGATCAGAACTCTTAAGGAATGCGGTGTTACTGTTGCATCATCACCCACAAAGATGGGTGATGCGATGAAGGAAGCGCTGAAGAAATAGTCTGCTTAACCTCTGATTTAAATAAAACGCCCCGCTTCGGATAACCGTTGCGGGGCGTCTGGGTATCAATAAATTATCAGATCAGATTATCTCGCAGTTCGGCTGCGCTGCTGATAGCCGCCTGTCTTTCCTGCTGTGGCTCGTGGGCGTTGTCCTCCTGCTGCAAAAGGCTTGCGCCCCTTTCCTGATGTTCCTGCGGATCTCTTGTTTGAAGGCAGTTTGCCTACAGGTTCAAGGCCCGGTATTGTGTGAACAGGAAGAGTCTGCCCTGTGTAGCGCTCAATTCTCTGGAGATATGCAGCCTCTGAAGGAGAGGCAAATGAGATTGCAATTCCTGTTGCGCCTGCCCTGCCTGTTCGGCCAATCCTGTGAACATAGTCCTCAGCAGCCCTGGGAAGATCGAAGTTTATAACATGGCTTATTCCGTTTATATCAAGCCCCCTTGCTGCGACATCGGTAGCAACAAGCAGTCTTACCTTGCCACGTCTCAGGTTTGTAAGTGTGCGGGTACGGGCTCCCTGGGTCATATCACCGTGAAGGGCCGCCGCAGAGTAGCCCCTGTCATAGAGATCCCTTGCCAGTGAATCTGCGTCCCTTTTAGTTGCAGAGAAGATAATTGCCTGCCTTATCTCGTTATCTTCAAGAAGTCGGTGCAACAGTTGATGCTTGTGCTTGAGGTTGTCTGTCACCAGAAGTCGCTGCTCGATCTGTTCATGGGTATCCTGCGGGGCTGAAATTGCTATACGGGCAGGAGTTTTAAGCAGACGCTGTGCCAGCTTTGCCATTGGATCATCCATTGTGGCTGTAAACAGCAAGGTCTGGCGTTTCTTTGGAGTTGATTCAGCGATCTGGTCAACCGCATCGGTAAAGCCCATATCCAGCATTCTGTCTGCTTCGTCAAGCACAAGAAGCTCTACACGGGAGAGGTCAAGGCGACCACGCTCAAGGTGGTCTATCAAGCGGCCTGGGGTCGCAACGATGAGGTCAATTGGCTGGCGAAGCATCCGGAGCTGATCCGGGTAAGGGACTCCGCCAACAATGGAACCGTAACGCATACGCATGAAACGGCCATAGCGGGCAACCGCATCAGCCACCTGGGCAGCCAGCTCCCTTGTGGGGGTAAGCACCAGCACACGGGGGCCGATGCCTGCAGCGGCAGCAGGTCTGGCAAGCATTTCAAGGGCAGGGATGATGAAGGCTGCTGTTTTACCGGTGCCGGTCTGGGCAGAGGCGATAAGATCGCGACCTTCACGGGCAAGGGGTATTGCTTCAGACTGGATGGGGGTTGGCTCGGCATAACCGCATGCGGTTATTGCCTTCTGAATTTGGGGATGCAACTGCATTTCTACAAAAGACATGAAAACTCCTGATTCGGCACAAGAGGATACCTGCCGGACAAACGTGTCCTTTAGTGTCGAATTTTGAAAAGAATTGCGTGCGGGAGCGCATCGGGACAACCGTTGTCCCATAAAAGGAAAGCGTCACCACCACGTATGGCCGGCAGAGCGGGTCATCGCAAACCAAACGCGGTGCTGCAAAATCGGGGGAATTAACCGGGATGCAGAAGGGGGTCAGGCAGCGAAGAAAATAACTTGTTTATATACCGTTATTTTTGAATGATATGCAAGGTTTTATTTTCATAATGTTAATTTTCACAAAAACCTCACAATAAAAAAAACTCCGAGCATGGTTATGGCTATTGCAAGTTTACCTGCAGTTCCTACAGCCAGACCGATCAATGTACCAATTCCGACCAGTCCTGCCTGTCCAAGGCTCTTCATATTAATAAGCTCCCCCGCAACGGCACCTAAAAAAGGCCCAAGCACAATGCCGGGGAGTCCGAAAAAAATACCAACCAATCCACCGACAGCGGTGCCTGTCAAAGCCATTCCTGATGCGCCGAACCGTTTGGCACCCAGAAGAGAAGCAAAAAAATCAACAACATATGTAAGCGCGGCCAGCAGTCCCAGAACGACCAGAGTCCAGAGGCCCACATGGGTAAAGTTTTCAGCCCATGCAGCACATAAAAGGCCAAGGAACAGAAGTGGAGCGCCTGGAATTGCCGGCAACAGCAAGCCGGCAATTCCGGCAATGGACAGCAGAACTGCAGTTATCCAGAGCAGCACAGCATATTCATGCATAAAACAGTCTCCTTTAAACCGGGTTTAGCATCCAAATCCTTAAAAGAGAGCACAGGATGCCGAAATATCAATTCAGCAACTTTCGCAGCTTTGCAATTTCCTCATCAGTAAGCCGACGGTCATGGTAAATCGCTGAGGCATAAATATCAACAAACTCTCTTATATTGGGGTCTCCGGTTCTTTCTGCAATATCAAACAACCCGGCCTTTTCATCTCGCGACACACCGAATTTCTTTTCAACCTCCAGCCTGAAGCGTGCAAGCAGTCTGTTTTCGGGCCTGAAAAAGTTTTTCCTGTATAAACGGAGCCAGAAAAAAAGAATGGCTGCTGCCGCCGTTATGAAGATAAGCGGAACTGCCATCCTTTTTATTTTGCCAGTATCCACTGAAGTGAGCTGTGTGTAGGTATTTGTTGCCACCTGAAGCTGCCGCTCGAAATCGTATGTTATTATTGCCGAATTCCACCTGTGATCCATGGAGTCAACAAGCAGACGAAGCTTCATACCCAATGTTTTCTGCTTGCTCTCACCAAGCGCAGCGTCTGCGTTTACTGCCAGACTGCTCGGGTCTCTCCTCAGCCAACCCTCTCCGTCAATCCATACCTCTACCCATACATGGGCTCGATCATCACTTATCCGGTAATATCCGCCCAACTCGTTATATTCTCCACCAAAATACCCGCCGACAAGTCTTGCAGGCAGACCGGCTCCCCGTGCAAGAAAGGCAAAGGATGATGCGAAGAACTCACAGTGTCCGCTTCTTGTTTCAAACAGGAATTTTTCAATTGCATCTTCACCTGTGGGGAGGTCGTTGCGACTGTAACGGAATTTGCCGTTCCGGAAAAACTGTTCAATTGCATCGAGCCTTTCCCTGTCATTTTTTCCGGTTTTTTTCAGTTTTAACGCAAGTTCCCTTGTTTTTTCCGAGAGTTCCGTGGGAATCAGTGACAGCAGATTACCAGGCGTAGTCTCTGTTTTTAAATTTCCTGATGTTGCCGATCTGACTTCATAGCGAAACCTTCGTGAAGATGGCAGCGGTCGGTTCCAGATGGCATTTGGTATGGCACTCCCATTCTGATGTACAAATGATAACGGCGCATCAAGTCCGGTCAGAAAGCGGTTTCCCCCGGGCTCCAGGGTTATTGTCTGTACAATCTGCGGGCCTTCCACCTTTTCATTATTGGGAACGCCATAGCCATCCTTCTGCCAGACAAGACCGTTAAGACGGCTGAATGTGGGGCCACGCCAGTAAAGGTTCTGAGGAGCTGTTCTGGACATATCGGCCCTGAATGCAAGGATACCGTTTTCAGGTATCTGTGATGTTGCCCCAGGCTTGACAGTGTCTGAAAGACCGGAAGGATGTGTTCCCCCTGCCTGTTGGATAAAATTCCAGAGCGGGAATTGTGTGCGGGGCAGCACAGGAAAAAAGACAGGGGTGAGTATGAGGGATGCAACGGGTATAATAATGCCTGCAGCAATAAGGTTTTTAAGCCCTTTTTTGTCAAGCGGGGCCTGACCTCCCCTTGACTGGAATGTGTTTAGTACAAGGGAGAGCGCAATCATTGGGAGCATAAGTGCAAGATAGAGCAGGAACCGTGGGCCGAGATCAAAAAGTGATGATGCAGAAAGGGCAAAAGTGGACAGGGCAGAAGTCTGCAGCCATGTTCTGGGGGATTTTTCAGCGGCAAGCCTAGTGCCGAGGAGAACTACAAGAATGCATACAACAGGAACCGCCGGGTTGTGGCGGCTGAACTGGGCTCCATACCAGATAAAAAGCAGGGTTGAAATAACTGTAAGAACGAGATGGTGAACAAGCTGTTTTTTGAAATAACCGGAAAGCAGGCCGATTACAAGGCCTGCCGTAAAAACCAGACGTGGCGCTATCGGAATATGGGGAAATAGGGGAATAAATCCAAGTATGGCTATGGAGTATCCAAGTAATGATATGATTCTGGACAGTTCCATTTTTCAGGGAGCCTGTAGCGTCACTTTTTGCATGGATTTTGCCATATCATTAATTTCAGGCGGCCAGCATCCTGGCCTCATCAGGTAAAAGTTCACGGTACTGCCCGGGCCTTAAGGGTGAGACAGAGAGATTTCCGTAACGCACCCTTTTAAGTCGTACCACAAAGAGGCTCACAGCCTCACACATCCTTCTTACCTGACGATTTCTGCCTTCATGTATGGTTATTGATATCCAGTCATTGTTATCACCTGACTTTACCATTTTAACAGTAGCGCGGGATGTGGGGCCATCTTCAAGTTCCACTCCGCCGGCCAGCTTCTTTAACTGTGAATCATTCACCTTGCCGCGCACACGCACATGGTACTCCTTTTCAACCTCATGTCGGGGATGCATCAGCCTGTTGGCCCATTCACCATCGTTAGTCAGAAGAAGAAGACCTTCAGTGTTGTAATCAAGCCTTCCTACAGGAAACACTCTCTCCTTCAGATCCTTCAGAAGATCTGTTACAAGAGGCCGCCCCCGTGTGTCGCTTAAGGCAGTCAGATAACCGACCGGTTTATTCAAAAGTATATAGAGGGGTTTTGCACCGAAGGAGAGCAGTTTTCCGTCAACCGCAATCCTGTCCCTTGCCGGGTCTGCCTTGGTGCCAAGCTCTGTTATAACCTGCTCATTCACAGTTACCCTGCCGGATGTTATCAGCCCCTCGGCGTGGCGTCTTGAAGCCAGGCCTGCCTGGGATATAAGTTTTTGCAGACGCTCTTCCATCAGTTTTTTACCTTTCGTTTTCTGTATATGGCAGATCACCGTAATGTACTGCCAGCCATACTGTCTTGGAATCCGGAGCTGTTCCTGTGACACGGTGGCGGCAACGGGCAGGAAACAGCATCGAGTCTCCCGGAACAAGCTGTGTCGGATATTCATCACCCTCAATCACTATTTCAGCGCTACCTGCAAGAAGAAGTATCCATTCATCCCATGACTGATCATACCACTCAGCATCAGGAGTGACCTGTCCCTGTGAAACTATCCTTTCCACAAGCAGTCCGTTCCTCTGGAAAAGAGGATCAAACCGTTCTCCACAGCTTGCGTCAGGCAGTTCCGCAAAAAGATTCAGAATCTTTGTCATTTTTCACCAGAGGGTATCACCGCCAGAACAAAACCAACGATAGCGCCATATACTGCCCCTGACCAGGGGTTACTCATCATGGCTCAGGCTCCTCCTCCGGCGCAACGGGACATCCAGCCCATACCAAAGCCGACAATGGCACCGCCGCCGGTAAGCACAACATATCTCAGAATGTTTTTCTTCATATAATCCCCCCGTTTTTTCTGAAATTTCAGGGCACTGCAACAGATTTTCCACTTTCTATCCGGTCGAAATAAAACAAAAGACAGCTGAAGCTACAACAGAGGCGATCAAGCAGTCAACAAAGTTGGGTAAAAGTGGGTGACTTAATTCATTTACAGATGAAAATACAGACAGAAAAAGGGAGCCTGCAGACTGGCAGACTCCCTTTGATATTGAGTTTAAAAGATATGTTTTTTTTTAGTGGGCTGCCTGCTCCGAACTACCCTTTCCGCCCATCATATAGCGGTAAAACATGGGGAAACCGACAAAGAACGCGATGCAGATGAGATATTCAACCGTCTTTATGTACTGGTAAAAATCAACCAAAGTGTAAACCGACTTTATCTGACCTATTGTATTGAAAATTTCCATGACATCCTCCTTTTACATTTATCGGAATCTATTTGTTTGCTGCAGTTGTAGCTGCTTCTTTGTTTTTTGATGCCTCTGCTGCACCTTTGATCATTCCATAAAGGCTGATTATGGCAGGAATGGTCTGGACAACAACAACAAGGGCGAGGAAGCCTGCAAAAGCCAGAACCAGAATGCCGCTGTTGTAGGTAAGGCTGGTGTCAACATGATCTGCTGCGCCTGCTGAGGCAAAGGCTGTTGTAATGCTTGCAAGTGAAAGGGCTATTGTGCTGATAATTGTTTTCATGGTGATTCTCCTTTGTTATTATTGTCCGATTGCTGATAAAGTTAATTTTAAATCAGGCCCTTGGAATTGATACTCCCTTATCGGCAGGGGCGAAAACCGCCTTTACCATCGCATAGAGCATAACTGTTGCCGGAACTGCCTGGAGCATAACAACCAGAACTGCAAATCCTATCAGCGCCCAGGTCAACAGACCTGCCTCTTCTCCGCCAACACCGGCTGATGCTGCATATACTGAAGCTGCACTGGAAGTAAGCAAGGCCACCACTAATTTGATTATATTCGCTCTCATGACATCCTCCTTTTACTGCGTTATCTTCTATGCTTTTCTATGTAGCAGGTAGCGTGCCAAAAACAGAAAAGAATTAAAAACATTCATAACAATATGAATTTAATATATTTT
The DNA here is from genome assembly GCA_964643645.1 of uncultured Geobacteraceae bacterium. GTDB lineage: Bacteria > Desulfobacterota > Desulfuromonadia > Geobacterales > Pseudopelobacteraceae > Trichlorobacter. The sequence goes on along the minus strand of CAZXTZ010000010.1, from coordinate 4,046 downwards.
ATATTATGGGCAAGCAGGTCTTTGACAGAGTTGATGTATAAAATAAATATTCAAAAAACAACCGGCACCCACACCTCAGTGCTTGTAACCAGCTGTTATCAGACTGTATATATTATCTCTGAAAGAATAGTGCTGTATAAATAATTTATTCATCAGCTGTATTCTCCTCTAAAATGGAGGAGATACTTTACATGATCTGCAGGTTCAATAATTCCTCCATAATCATTCTTGCGAATGCTATAATTTGTTCCTGTCCGGAAAGGTCTCTTCAAACTTGATTCAACTGCTGCAACAATCAGGGAGGATAGTAACTATGGGCTCGGGAAAACTTGTTATTATTGGCGGAGATGCTGCCGGAATGAGCGCGGCATCAAAGGTTCGGAGGGAGAATCCCGACCGTGAGATCGTGGTTTTTGAGCGTTCACCCCACACATCGTATTCTGCATGCGGCATGCCTTACTTCATTGCCGGTCTGGTTGATAGCGCAGAAAGGCTTGTGGCCCGTTCTCCTGAAAAGTTCCGTGACAAGTTCAATATTGATGTACGGATACAGCATGAAGTCCTGGAAATTGACCATTCCGCCCGCAGTGTAAGGGGCGCCAGCCTTGCAGACGGAAGCGAATTCAGAGAACAGTATGATCAGCTGCTGATAGCAACCGGAGCTGAGCCTGTCTACCCTGTTCTGCCGGGAAGTAATTCAGGCGGCATTTTTTCCCTCTCAACCCTGTCCAGCGGCATCAGGGTTTCTGATTTTATGGACAAGGAACTTCCCAGAAAGGCCGTAGTTGTTGGTGGCGGCTATATCGGACTTGAAATGGCCGAAGCGCTTGTACGCCAGGGGCTGCATGTATCGCTTGTTGAGAAGGGTGAACAGGTGATGGCCTCACTTGATCCGGATATGGGTGTAATGGTTTCTGATGCATTAAGGGAAATAGGGGTGACGCTTTATCTGAACGAATCCCTGAACGGCTACCAGACAAGTAACGGAAGAGTTATCGCAGTGGTTACCGACCAGCGCACCATACCTGCGGATATGGTGATTGTGGGGTTGGGCGTCCGACCCAATACCCGTCTGGCTGCTGAAGCCGGAATTTTGCTGGGAGAAAAAGGGGCAATCCGTGTAAATCCCCGCATGCAGACATCCATCCCTGACATCTCGGCTGCCGGAGATTGCGCAGAAAGTTTTCATCTGATAAGCAAACGTCCGTTCCATGTGGCCCTGGGGACTGTGGCAAACAAGCAAGGCGCAGTGGCAGGCGCCAACCTGGCGGGAGGTTACGCTACCTTCCCGGGTGTAGTTGGTACGGCGGTAAGCAAAATCTGCAAATTCGAGGTGGCCCGTACCGGTCTGAATGAACGTGAGATTCAGGCAGTTGGCCTACAGTACCGCACCGCTGTCACAAAGACAAAAACAAGAGCGGGCTACTACCCGGGCGCCGGATGGATAATGGTGAAACTACTTGCCGAAGGGGGAAGTGGACGCCTGCTCGGTGGCCAGATAGTAGGGCTGGAAGGGGCTGCAAAACGGATTGACGTACTGGCCACAGCCCTGACAGCCAATATGACGGTTCAGAATCTGGTGGATCTTGACCTGTCATACGCCCCACCATTTTCACCCGTATGGGACCCGGTTCAAACCACAGCGCGAAAGTTGTTGTGACATAAAAGAAAAGCCCTGATTTATCAGGGCTTTTCTTTGTGTTACTGCTTATTTTACCCACGATCCCCTCCCTATCTGTCCACGAATGTTATCTGACTTTTTTCTTCCTGAAACATTATTGACACATTGTTCAAATAAAGTGGTTCCAGAAAATCAGATCCAAAAGGAGCAACAACGCCATGAAAAAATGGAGAAATCAATGCCTTGACTGCGGGAGCCCGATTGTGGAGCGGGCAGAGGACAACCATTTGCCGCAGTTCAGGATGGAGTGCATCACCTACGCATGCGGGGCAACTCTCAAGACAGCATACTCAAGCAACGGAAACACCGGAAGGGCCATCCATTACGGCTGTAACCTGCTGGAGAAGCAGATCTCTCCCCTCTGATCCGGTAGCGGCTTCGCTGTTCAGCTTTTCACGGAAAGAAAAGAGAGGTTCAAAATGGGTGCATCAGGAAACAATTCGGTCTGGTCAAGGTACAATTCAGGCGGGAAAAAGGCTAAAGGCTTCTCGAAACTGAAACTGCGAAAGTCCTCAGAGAAAGGCATGCTCTTTTCTTCAGGTAAAGTTGCCTCTCTATACATTGCGTTCGGTATCGGGTGGACTCTTCTGCTGAATGCAAAAATAGACCCTGACGGCAGGCTGTATCTATACTCAAATCCGATGCAGATGGGAGCAGAGATTGTTTTCGTACTTCTCACAGCCACTCTTATATACCTTATTGTTAATAGTTATACCGAGGAGTGGGAAGGTTCACTTGGACTGCTCTCCCAGGTTTTTGATTCAGCTTCAGTCGCCATAGTTGTTACAAAGGAAAAAAATCAGCGGATTGTAATGGCCAACCCTGAATTTTTAAGAATGACAGGACACACAGAAACAGAGCTTGACGGTAAAACCGATTTGGATATCGGCCTTTGGGAGCATAAAGAAGAAAGGTTCGGTCTTATCCGAAAATTGAGGAATGAAGGGGAGCTGAAAGGTTACGAGGCAAGTTTCCGCCGCAGGGACGGGACAGTTTTTTGTGGAAGCGTTGATGCCCATCACGTTGATATTTCGGGTAAAGGTTACGCAGTATCATTCATTGGTGATATCTCGGAACAGCTTGAAACTGCCCGCAGGGTGGAGGATCTCACAAGGTTCGATCCAGTGACAGAACTGCCCAACAGAAAATTGTTCATGGAGAGGCTTGAACAGCTCATATCAATATCTTCACGGGAGGGAAAGAGCCTTGCTGTGCTTTTTCTTGTGTTTGAGCGCTGCCCAGTGACAATGCTCGCAGCATCCGGGGATGTTTGCGAAGGAGTTTCCCGGGCCCTGGCCATGGGCATGAAAGAGGCAATAAGGGAAACCGACACCTTAGCTTCGCTGGAAAAGGGAGAGTTTGCCATACTCCTTACCAACATAGAGAACGAGCGCAATATACTTCCTGTCCTTGGCAAGCTTACCCAGAAGATAAACACCCCAGTGACAATAGGAGATTCAGAGATACAGATGCATGCCCGGATAGGGGTCTCATTCTTCCCGGCGGACGGCAGGACAGGCGATGCTCTGCTTCTCCACTCAAGGCTTGCAGTTAACCAGATTCAGGAAAAAACAGGTGAGACAAGGTTTCACTTCTACTCACCGGAGATGCATCAGGTCGCAAGTGAGCAGCTGCAGCTTGAGGCCAGCATCCTGCGGGGTATAAAAGCCGGTGAATTCTTTCTCTGCTATCAGCCGCTCTTTGATTCCAGTGGTCAGAATATCAAAGGGATGGAGGCCCTTGTTCGCTGGAGGCACCCGACACTTGGGCTTGTAACACCGGACAGGTTTATAAATGTGGCAGAGGATAACGGTACGATAGTTCCCCTGGGTGAAATGGTTATGGAGCTGGCGACAAAAAACTGCCAGCACTGGAGGGAGAACGGCTTTCCTGACCTCACTGTATCGGTGAATATCTCTCCGCGGCAGCTACAGAACAGACAGTTTGCAGACAGAGTCGCGGCGCTTCTCAATACAACCGGCCTTCCTGCCCATGCGCTATGCTGCGAACTTACGGAATCAGTGCTGGTTGAGGACTCCGGGGAGGCTACTGAGCAGATCCTTCAGCTGAAGAGCATAGGGGTAAGCCTTGCCATAGACGATTTCGGCACAGGCTACTCATCCCTCACATACCTGAAACACCTTCCTGTTGACATTATAAAGATTGACCGTTCCTTTGTACGGGATCTTGAGATAGATGACGATGACCGCGCCATAGTTTCTGCAATACTGGCAATGGCCCGCTCACTCAAATTGAAGGTGGTTGCCGAGGGGGTTGAGAACGAATGGCAGCACAGCATCCTTAAGGATATGGGCTGTGACATTATGCAGGGTTTTTATTTTGGCAGACCGATGGAAAGGGAACA
>CAZXTZ010000009.1:24187-27158 GCA_964643645.1 uncultured Geobacteraceae bacterium | reverse complement strand
CTGGTGTATCAGTACTGCCCGGCTCCAGTTGTGGGTAATGGTGGCACGAACATAATACAGGGCTTCATCCCTGTTTTTGCACTTTGTAACAATTGCAATGTTATGCCCCCAAGGGATGTGGGTGACTATCTCTTCAGGTAAGTGCAATTGGCCAACAGCTTGTTGGCCAATAAATAAAAAAGGATGAATTATGGCGGAAAGGACGAAATATATTGTCATTCGTAAGCTGCTGAAGGCTCTCGGCCTTTCGGATGAGTCTATAGAGGATGTAATCGAATGGATTCAAGAGCTGTTAGAAGGGAAAAGTAAGAAGGAACTCAGCGATTTTCCCTACAGACTGAGGGACGATTTTCTGTCCCCCGCTGAGCGTAGTTTCTTCCTGACGTTGCGAACGTCTGTTGAAGAATGGGCTGACATATGCCCTAAGGTAAATTTGGGGGACTTGTTTTACGCGACGTGCAAAAACTTCGGAGAACGGCAATCATATACGAACAAAATCAATCGAAAGCATATAGATTTTCTCATCTGCGACAAGAAGACAGCACGGCCTCTACTTGGAATAGAGCTTGACGATAAGAGCCACAATTTGGCGGCAAGACAAGAAAGAGATCATTTTATAGAAAATGTGTTTAAAGTTGCAAATCTTCCACTGGAGCGCATCAGTGTAAAAAATGCCTATAGCCCAAAGGAATTGAATTCGCGACTTACAACTTTGGCAGGTATACAGACACAACCGGTTGAAAATACAACCGAAAATATCCCGCCAGACAATAGGAACGAGAATACCCAAGTCTGCCCGAAATGTTCCAGCGAAATGGCCTTAAGGACAGCAAAGACTGGAACAAATCAAGGACAACAATTCTGGGGTTGCACAAATTTTCCCAAATGCCGGTCGATATTGCCATTTACAAAGAGCTAAAGAAGCGTTCAATCTGCCGGTTACGTCCCGCCCTGAGAAACCGGGCGAAGCGCGTGAACCGGTCAATAAAGAGTTGAGTAAGTACCCAAAAATTATAAATTGGAGAATTATCAACATGGCAAAGTTTCTAAACACTAGTGCTGTCAACTATTTCCTTGAAGAGCTTATCAAGAATGCCAAAGACAGACTCATTTTGATTAGCCCTTTTTTGAAACTAAATGATCGTATCAAGGAACTTCTTGCTGATAAAAACCGTCTAAAAATTGACGTGCGGATTGTTTACGGAAAAAGCGAACTTCAGCCCGAAGAGATAAATTGGCTCAAGGAGCTCACCTACATACGAACTAGTTTTTGCAAAAACCTTCATGCAAAATGCTACTTGAACGAAGAATTATGCATTGTCACCAGCCTTAACCTCTACGAATTCAGCCAGATCAACAACAATGAAATGGGAGTATTGATTCGTCGGGCCGATGATATGGAATTATACAAGGATGCCTATGAAGAGGCACAACGGATAATCCGCATCAGTGACGAGATACGCATATCTCTTGAACGGGTTGAGAATGAGGCTGAGGTGAAGTTTACTGAGGTAGAAGAGGCTTCCGGGAAACTAACCACTTCTAAGCTCGCTCAGAAGCTCGGAATTAAAACCAATTTGCTTACAGACAAATTGGTTGCATCGGGCTTTTTGGAGTTACGCGATGGGAGAAATTACATAACAGCCAAAGGCAAGGATGCAGGAGGAGAGTTCCGCATGAGCCCCAAATTTGGTCCTTACTTTTTGTGGCCTGAAAGCTTCCAACCATAAAGACGGCGTACATATATCTTCTTTCACACAAAAATCTTGAAGGAAGTGTTCAACCAAGTGCAGCAGCGGTGAACCCGCTGTGCTCTCAACCATTATCACGTTACCGTAAACTGATACAAATTCAAGTATATATGAGGCTCTAATGTCCACCGAACAAACCAACACACCTACAGCAAACTTTCTGCGTACCATTGTCAGCGACGACCTTGCCAGTGGCAAGCATCAGACCGTGGTGACCCGCTTTCCACCTGAGCCCAACGGCTACCTGCATATAGGCCATGCAAAATCAATCTGCCTGAACTTCGGTCTGGCTCGTGACTTTGGCGGTCGCTGCCACCTCCGCTTTGACGATACCAATCCGGTCAAGGAAGATACAGAGTATATTGAGTCAATCAAGGAGAGCGTTCATTGGCTGGGGTTTGACTGGGGCGAGCATCTCTACCATGCCTCAGAATATTTTGAACAGCTCTACCAGTGGGCCGAGTATCTGATCCAGCAGGGCAAGGCATACGTGGATGAGCTGACGCCAGAGCAGATGAAAGAGTATCGCGGCACCCTGACAGAAGCAGGCAAGGAATCACCTTTCCGTAGCCGTTCCGTGGAGGAAAACCTGGACCAGTTTCGCCGGATGAGGGCCGGTGAGTTTGCCGATGGCTCCAAGGTGCTGCGAGCCAGAATAGATATGGCCTCCCCGAATATTAACCTGCGCGATCCGGTGCTCTACAGGATTCTGCACGCCAGTCACCCACATGTGGGGGATGCCTGGTGCATCTATCCGATGTATGACTTTACCCATGGCCAAAGCGATGCCATTGAGGGGATAACCCACTCTATCTGCACACTTGAGTTTGAATCCCATCGTCCTTTGTACGAGTGGTTCCTGGAGAACCTGCCGGTACCAGCAAGACCGCGTCAGTATGAATTTGCCCGCCTGAATCTTTCCTATACGGTAATGAGCAAGCGCAGACCGGCCTGGTTAGTGGTTGGGATGATCCCCGTATGCCAACGATTATGGGACTCAAGCGACGTGGTTTCACCCCGGCCTCGATTCGTGCGTTTTGCGACATGATAGGGGTAGGGCGGAGTGATGCCTGGATAGGTTATGAGCTTCTGGAGGATTGTGTCAGGAATGACCTGAATGAAAATGCCTGCCGCGCCATGGCGGTTCTGCATCCGATCAGGTTGGTAATCGACAATTATCCTGAAGGCAAAACAGAGGAATTTGAGGTGGCAAACCATCC
>CAZXTZ010000009.1:4009-24146 GCA_964643645.1 uncultured Geobacteraceae bacterium | reverse complement strand
TTGGTACACGTAAACTCCAGTTCTCACGTGAAATTCTGATTGATGCAGATGACTTTATGGAGAACCCCGTTAAAGGGTTCCACCGTCTGACCGTTGGCGGCGAAGTCAAGCTCAAGTATGCTTATGTGGTTAAATGTACAGGCATTATCAAGGATGAACATGGCAGGATTATCGAATTGCATGCTGATTATGATCCCGGTTCAACTAATGGGCCGGTGACATCAGACGGCAGAAAAATCAAAGGGGTTATTCACTGGCTGTCAGTTCCCCATGCTTCAACCGTGGAAGTCCGTCTGTTTGATCGCCTGTTTAGTGATGCCAATCCAGATCGTGGAGGGGCAGATTACAAGCAGTTCCTGAATCCTGAATCGCTGCTGACCTTGCCGCAGTGCCGGATTGAATCATTTCTGCTTGATGCAGAGCCTGGTCAGAGCTTCCAGTTTGAGCGTCTGGGGTATTTCTGCGCTGACGAAAAAGACTCTCAAAAGGGAAAACCTGTCTTTAACCGTGTCGTTACCCTGCGAGACACCTGGGGTGGGAAAAAATGACGGATATTGGATGATCAATTAATGGAAGGCTGGAAAGGATCAACGTGATATTTACCAGTTGCTTCGATCCAGCCTTTCAATATCATCATCTTCCTCAAAAACGCTATAGTCGTCCTCATCAAACTCATCCGGTTCTTCTTCAAAAATTTCATCATCATCGTCGTCTTCGGCCAGATTAAGAGGGCGATCTTCCGGCTCTGCAACTGCTTCAAAACGGGCAATCATTTCAGGATCTGTACAGTAGCGTTCATCTTTGAAATGACAGCGTGTTAGTTCGCACAGATCAAACAGCTGAATCTCGCTGCATAGTCTCCGTGGCAGCTCCTGAGATGATGGGGGCAGATCTTCCTTAACAATTTCTGGCTTTTTTTTCACAAACTTGCTCCGTTAAGAAACTCTTTGGCTTTTTCAACATCATCCTTGCAGCCAATATAGACCGGCGCCCGCTGGTCAAGCCCTTCCGGCACCATATCAAGAATACGTATGGAACCGTTTGTTGCTTCTCCACCAGCCTGTTCAACAAGGAATGCCATCGGATTTAACTCGAAAAGAAGACGAAGCTTGCCGTTCGGGGCATCTGAAAGGGCAGGATACATGAATATTCCTTTTCCTTTCATCAAAACTTGATTGATATCCGGAACAAAACCACCAGAATATCTGAGTTTTGAGCCTTTGTTTTCGAGGTAGCGTATGTATTCCTCGTTTTCCTTGGAATATTTTTTGCGAAGTCCGCCAGGAGAGTAGATGTCACCGGATGGCTTCATTTGAACATTTTCACGGGTAAGTGTGAACTCCATCAACTGGTTCATTGTGAACTCATAAACCCCTTTGCCCACTGAATAGACAAGGGAAACCCTTGGGCCGTACAGAATATACATTGCGCCAACCATTGTGCGTCCAGGCTGAAGAAGGTTGTCCCCCTGATAAATACCAACAATTGTTCCAACAGCAAGGTTCACATCCACCAGAGATGAACCGTCCAGGGGGTCGTAGGCAACAGAGAACATTCCCTGGGGATTACTTGTAACCTGGAATATCTCGTCCATCTCCTCTGAGGCTATATTGCAAACAACGCCTGAATACATGAGTCGCTTGCGCAGGATACGATCTGACAGGACATCAAGCGCCAGCTGCTCTTCTCCGTAAAGGTTTGAAGTACCGGCAACCCCGAGATCACCGGTTCTTATTGCATTAATTACATATTTACTGGCCTCTGCTATTTCGCAAAGCAGATGAACCAGGTTGTCACTTATGTTCTGCTGCCTGAGATGTCTTCTGAAATCAACCTGAAATTTAGTTGAACCCGGTTCTTTACCCATTTTATTTTCCTCCTGGCAGGACTGAAAAATTTTAGACAATTGAAATTACAGCAGCCTGAATATCATTTCAAGCCAAAAGCCTCGTCTTATTGAAAAAATTTAACGGCACTAAAAACGGCTATGATTGTTTCAGTCTATTCACTGTACGACCATAAAGGGTTAGCCTGGCATTGAGTTCAGAAGCCAGTTCATCGGTCAGTTGACTGGATCTGTATCTCCAGCGCCAGTTTCCATCAACTGTGCCGGGAATATTCATTCTGGCCTCAGATCCAAGATTCAGGATATCCTGCATTGGAATTACTGAAATATCAGCAACTGACATCATGGCCGCCCGTATAAGTTCATCAGGTATATTTGCTATAGAGCAGCCAAGATAGGATGATATGTGTTCTTGCTGAGCATCTGAAAGTTTACTGAACCATCCGGCAGTTGTGTCATTGTCATGGGTACCTGTATATACAACACAGTTGCTAACATGGTTGTGGGGAAGATAGGGATTGGATGGGCCTCCATCAAAGGCAAACTGAAGTATCTTCATGCCGGGAAGGGAAAAACAGTCCCTCAACAACTCAACTTCAGTGGTTATAACCCCAAGATCCTCTGCAATAAATGGCAGAGTGCCTATTGCCCTCTGCATGGCAATAAAGAAATCTGCCTTGGGGCCATCTATCCAGTTGCCTTTTGCTGCAGTTCTTGCAGTTCTTGGAACATGCCAGGCAGCTTCAAATCCCCTGAAGTGATCTATCCGTATAGTGTCAAACTGTGTGAGAAGATGCTGTATTCTGGATATCCACCATGAATATCCTTTTTCTGCCATCCTTTCCCAGTCATAAAGAGGATTACCCCAAAGCTGCCCTGTTTTTGAAAAATAATCAGGGGGAACACCTGCCATAACAGTGGGGTTTCCAAGATCATCAAGAAGGAAAAGATCTCTGTTACACCAGACATCTGCTGAGTCATGGGCAACAAATATAGGCAGATCGCCAATCAATTCCACACCCATTTCAGCAGAGTATTGCTTTAAAGAAGCCCACTGTCTGGAAAACTGCCACTGAACAAACTTCTGAAAGCCTATCTCAGGCCCCAGTTCAATTGAAAATGCCTCAACAGCGGATTTTTCCCTATCCATTATCTCTTTTGGCCATTTAGTCCAGGGTTTGCCGGAAAAACGCTTCTTTAAAGCCTGGAACAGAGCATAATCATGGAGCCAGTATGTTGTGTCACAGAAGCTCCAGAATTCATGGAGCAACGGAGTTTCAGGATTATCAAAAAAAACTCTGGCTGCCGACCTGAGTATGCTTTCCTTTAATGGTTCTAGCCTCTCAAAATCAACACGATCTTCATCGAAATTGTCATTTTCAGAAGATTTGGCAACAAGACCATCCTTGACAAGGAGCTCAGTGTCAATAAGCATGGGATTGCCGGCAAACGCAGAATAGGCCGAATATGGCGAGTTACCTGATGCCGGGGGAGTGAGAGGCAGCACCTGCCAGATCGAGAAACCTGATTTGGCTATAAAATCTATGAAAGATCTTGCTGAATCTCCTATAGTACCAATCCCCCCTGAGCCGGGTAAGGATGTGGGATGCAGCAGCACTCCCGCGCGACGTGTGCTGGAAGTCATCAACGCCTCCGTTTTTTTTGAATGATACTGCTTGAATTACAACAATTGTGTTATATAGTCAAAGCATTACAAAACAAGGTGATCCAGTGATAGAAGATGTACTCAAAACCGCTTCAGATAAATCAGAAATCATCAAAGATATTGTACAATTTGCCGGTGACCTCAATATTGCAAGGCGCAATTGGTCCGCCTATCCTCAAGGCCATCCGGTAATTGTCAATTCACTTCAGAAACTTGATTCTGTAATTCACAGCATGCTTGAAAAGAAACCGGTTGTATCTCTTGGTATAACCAGGGACAGTATCCTTATCGGGGAAGAATTTGTTGAAAAGGGAAACCCGGTATGCAGATCTGTGGCTTTTGCCCTTTTTGAACGTGGCATCGGTACTCTCATAATAAAGAACCCCCCTTCAATTGAAGAATTCGCAAGCATTCTGACTCTTTTTACTTTCAAACGTGAGGATATTCTCGGCCGTGGCGGAATTGTAGCGCTTTGGCAGGAAGCCGGAGTGACATCCATTGATGTAATAGGGATTCGCTATGACAGGTTCAGCGGCACTGAGGAGTCGTCTATTAATGATACGGATCTCCCTGAATTTGAAGGGAATCTTTGGGAACAGCTTGTAAGAGCAATGTCGATTGGAGAATCAGATCTGGATCTGGTGGGACTTGGCAGCTTTAAGGGCGAGATGTCACCAGAACTGTTGGCTGAAACCTTGAACTCCAGATATATCAGCAACAAAACACGTGTTTCAGGTAAGTTATCATCAACTGTTTCTAAAAATACTTTAAAAGTGATGCGTGAAATATTATCCAGAGAACATGAGCAACTGGATGATATTACCGGAAACAGCAGAAGGATGGAAACGACATATCAGGACGGTCTTCTCAGCTTTTTCAAAGCGCTTGACCCGACACTGAGACGAAAAATACTTGATGGTTTCTGTGAAGTCAGTTCTGACAGCAGTTCAGATGTTGAAGATATAATGAGCACAATCGGGCCAGCCCTTCTTCAGGAAACATATGCAACAGCCCAGGAATATGCTTCTGCACCTACATTATTGAAAGGAATTCTCCGTAAACTACTGCCCCATTCTTCAGATTTTTTCGAGACAGTGACCCCTTTTGAAGAAGCAAAACAAAAAATAAAAAGCCTTCTGGTTGAACATGAGCAGGAAGCTTACATACCGGAAGAATACTTCAATGATCTTCAAGATGTAATGTCAGATATGGCATTCAAGCCTCTGGCAAAACAAGATCTACAAACTTTTATGAAAACCCTGCAACCATCGGCAATTGAAACCAGAAGCAGTGAAATTATCCTTCAGCTGGTTATAACCGACCCTGGAGGTGGAAACAGTGAACAGCTTATAAAAAACCTTACAGAAATGTGCGTCAGCTTCCTGGAACTTGGTGACTATGATCAGGTTTTAAAGATATTAAATCAGGCCGCCGACCCTGCATTTCCCACAGAAACAAGAATGGCAATGCGTAAGGCTTTCAGCTCTCCTGAATTTCTTGAAGAAATAATTTCAGGCCTGACTATCTGGGGTAAATCAAGATACGATCAGGTCATAATGCTTATTCGTATCATTGGAAGGCCATTTATTGAACCTCTTCTAAACCGGCTGACCGAAGAAGACAATATGTCACTAAGGCGCTTCCTTATGGACCGTATTCTGTATTTTGGCGATGCTGCCATCCCCGGTCTTGTTGCAAGGCTTTCTGATAATCGCTGGTACGTTCTCAGAAATATAATTGTGATGCTCAGAACAATAGCTCCTGGCAGAGAGACGGAGCCACTAAAGCCGTTATTAAGGCACAGCAACATCAAGGTCAGGCATGAGGCTCTGAAATCATTACTGATTGCCGGTGATCAGATGGCAGAACGTATGGTTATGAGGGATCTGGATTCAACAGACCATGAAACACAACTTTCAGCCATTCACCTTTCTGACAAGAACAGTACTGACGCAACAGTTAAAAAGCTTCTCAACATTCTCTCCTCTGGCGGATATTCACAGATGGAATACGAGGTGAAATCTGCAATCGTTCTCGCTTTGGCTGAAACAGGTCGTCCCGGGGTACTTCCGGAACTTATTAAAATACTTGGATCTCGCAGCCTGCTGGCTTACAAATCATTGAATCGTCTTAAAATTGATATTGTAAGATCACTGGACAGATATCCACCTACAGATGTACAGCCAATTCTTCAGAAGCTTGCAAAAGGTTCCGATGATATCGCAAGGCAGGCAATGGAAACCCTCAAAAACCTGCGAGGCAGAAATTTATGACAGAAACAGCTTTTTCAAACCATATTCATGAATTTATCAGGCTGTTCCTTTCATCTGTAGCTGCCGCCTCGCTTTATGGCATGTCACATCAGCAGGTAAAAAGGCTTTCTTCTGTTGCAATGACAAGCCTCACAAAAGCATTGACCGTGAACAGTGATATAGCCATCCTCGAACTTGAAGGCGAACTTCTCATTGATAACGAACCACAGCCGTTTTCTCTTGTCCTTGAAAAGTTTGCAAAGGTAATGCGTAATAACCGGGTAGGGCATATCCGCTTCACAGCAGGCATTGACAGGGTTGAACTGGATACTTTTATCTCACTTCTTGCCGGAAAATCAGATGCAGATGATCTGGGTTCAACAGAGCACATTCGTGTAGGAAAGGTGGAGCTGAAAGCATCAGGCGAGGATGCCTCATCTGCTCAGGAGTTGGATGAGTTTGAGTTTGAAACAAGAATTTTAAGGCTTGAAGACATCCCCTCTGTCGAACTTACACGCCTTGCAGAGGTCTATTACGCTGTAAGGAGAAATGAGCGCCTGAAGCCAAGCGGTGTGGCTCTGACCGTTGCAGAACTGGCAAATGTATTCAAGCGGGAGGGGGAGGCCATGCTTGTTCTGGCTGCCCTTAGGGAAAAGGATGAATACACATTCACACATGCAACAAATGTTTGTATTCTTTCAATGGCCCAGGCTCTTTCCCTGGGCATTGAGGGGCAGTTGCTTAATGACATAGGGATTGCAGCGATACTTCATGATATTGGAAAGATGTTTGTTCCTGAAGAGATTCTGCTGAAACCTGGAAGGCTTACCAAAGAAGAGTTTGACCTGATGAAGATGCATCCTGTAAAGGGGGGGAGATACCTGCTTGAAACCCCCGGAGTTCCAAAGCTGGCTGCAATTGTGGCGTATGAACATCATATGAATGACGACTTGAGCGGTTATCCTGCAGCTCCATCTGGCTGGCGCATGAATTTTGCAAGTCAACTTGTCGCTATTTCGGATATTTTTGATGCAATGAGAACCCGGCGTCCCTACAAAGAGCCACATCAGGCTGCGGATATTGCCAATCTGCTGATTTATAAGGCCAACCAGGAGTTCAATCCACTGATTGTAAATAATTTCCTGAATATTATCGAAAAGATCAAATTGCCTCAGGTGGGTGTTTAAGGCTTGATCATACTCTGTTTTTTACGCATCTTCTTGTCTTCATACATTGCCAGGTCTGCTTCATGGATGGTGTCATGAAGCTTTGATGGAAGATATGTTGTTGCAGTGCCAATTGAAAAGAGTATCGGCATCCCATGCTCCGAGCAGCGATTTCCGGTGGAAAGAATCTCGCGAGCCCTCTTCATTATGGTATCAAGAAGTTCCTCCCCAACCCCCTTAAGCAAAACAGCAAACTCATCCCCCCCCAGGCGGACTATAATATCACCTGCCCTGAACATTTCTCTCAAAAGTTGTGCGGCAGCCTTTATGAGCGAATCTCCGTGATCATGTCCATAATTGTCATTCACGGCTTTGAGTCCGTCCAGGTCAGCAATTACAACTGAAATAGGGGCAACCCTGCCAAGACGCAGATTTTCTATCTCGGCCTCAAAAAAAGCGCGATTGAAAAGTGTGGTCAACTCATCATGTGTGCTCAGATAACGGAGCTGATCCTCCATTTCCCTGCGTTTTGTAACATCTCTGGAAACATGGACAGCCCCTGCAAGTGTGCCATCAACATCAAAGGTGGGATTAACTGTTATATGAAAATAACTGTTCAGTCTTGGAACAAAAACCTCGGTTTCATGGGGCTTGTGATCCTTTAATAGTGATAAATGCGGGCATCCCTCAGGAGGCTCATCTGTTGAATGAAAATAGGCAAAACAGGGCTTACCCGGCTTAAGATCCTCTTCCTGAATTTTCATTCTTTCTTTTGCTGCCTTGTTTATATGAATAATGTTATGATTTGTATCTATTACCGTAACAAGATCAGGAATGGTGTCGAATGTCTCACGCCATTGCAGATTAGCCAGCTCAAGGGCTTTTTTGGCTGCCAGCCTTTCCTTTTCAAGCTTAAGCCGCCCCATAAAGCTTCCAAGTCCCCGTGCAGCTGTCATCACCATGGAAGTCTCGGCATCAGACCAGCTGCGTTCTCTTTTCATGTCGTAAAGGCTTGCAAACCCCCACAGCTGTCCTTCCTCAAAAATCGGGGTAAGCAATATGGAACGAATTCTCAGATTATCAAGAACCGCCCGTTCATCAGCATGGAATGAAGTCCTTGGACCTGAAACAGTCTTTCCTTGAGCTAACTGGTTGTACCATCTTGCAATATACGGAAGCTCAGGCACTTCGGAATCAAGTCCGTCAAGCACGCGAAGCACCATATCGCCACCAGCAAAACCGCTTACAAGCTCTACAATTTTTTCAGAATCTGTGGACTCCTTATATTGGAAGAGGCATATCTTGTCTGCCCTGGCGGCCTTGGCCATCTCTTGAAGAGCAAAATCAACAGCATCCTGATTAGCATCTGCTGAAAGCAGATACTGTATTGCCAGATTAACCCCCGAAAGCAGGCGCGACTGCTGACCAGCCTGCCTCTGCATGCTTACAATTGCAGCCTCTTTCTGAAGCACAGAATAAAGCGCTTCAAGATTAAGTGGCTTTGCAAGAAATCCATCCATTTTAAGGTTTATGGCTTTAAGGAGCTGTTCGCTATCATTGCAGGAAGAAAGGGCAATAACCGAAACGTGGGGTCTCTCGGATTTTACGTAACTCGCAAGCTCAAAACCAGACATGGCAGGCATATTAATATCAGTAATTACTATATCCGGATACTTCCTTCTGAAAACTTCAAGCGCAATACGCCCGTTTTCCGCAACATGAAGCTCGCTGCAAATCGGGGTAAGAATCCTGGATACATGCTTCCGGATAATTTCATCATCCTCGGCAAAAAGAATTGAAAGTTCGCGAAGTTCAATGAAAGAGGATTTACCTGAGATTTTGGACATCATTAACGCTCTCTACGCAGTTTGTCAGTTTTGTAACATTTCTTCATGCATCTTTATCTCTAAAACTTGAATTGTCAAGAATGGCAATATCTTTTGTATTAACAAACCGGCTTGCGTTGCTTTTGCAATAAGGACAGGTTATAAACTCCGGTATCATCCAAAGGAGTAAAATCATGAAACATACCCAGCTGTTTTATATGGTTATTCTATTTATAATGTTCATAATTTCAGCTTGTTCAAACAGCACTGGACTGCCGGAGGTCAAGGCAGACGCAACCATCCTTGCTTTTGGTGACAGCCTGACATTTGGTACAGGCGCTGAAGAGTCTCAGAGTTATCCTGCTGTTCTTGCATCTATTACAGGGATAAAGGTTGTCAATGCCGGGATTCCGGGAGAGACCACAGGGGAGGGCCTTAAAAGGCTTCCTCGTATTCTTGATGATGTAAAGCCCACGATTATGATTCTGTGTCTTGGAGGAAATGACTTTCTCAGAAAGACAGGAGAAAAGCAGGCTGCCGAAAATCTGAGAAGCATGCTTGCCTTGGCAAAAGAGAGATCCGTTCCTGTACTCCTTGTTGCTGTTCCATCTTTTGGACTTTCATTGTCACCACCAAAGTTCTATCGTGAGCTTGCTTCAGAGTTCAATATACCCTTGGAGGAAAAGGCGCTTTCGGAAATTCTTATGACCCCTTCACTTAAAGCTGACCAGATCCACCCCAATGGCGCCGGGTACAGAAAATTTGCAGAGGCTATACATGAAAAGCTGAAGAAAAGCGGGGCTGTCTCTAAATGAAATTTATCGCCGACCTGCATATTCATTCTCCTTTCTCAAGGGCTACAAGCCGGGAAAGCTCCCCTGCAGGCCTTGCAGCATGGGCAAAAGTTAAGGGAATAAACATTGTAGGAACCGGAGATTTCACTCATCCTGGTTGGTTCTCTATACTGAAGAATCAGCTTGAACCGGCAGAACCCGGACTTTTCAGGCTAAAGGATGAAGGATCAATACCCTCCATATTTCCAGACCTGAAACCTTCCGATTCCCCTGTGCGTTTTTTGCTTTCTGCTGAAATAAGTTCTATTTACAAGCGCCACGGCGCCACCCGCAAGGTACACAACCTGCTTTACGTCCCTGACTTTGATTCTGCCTCTGCAATAAACATAAAACTTGCAGGTATAGGCAACATCGAATCAGATGGACGTCCCATTCTTGGACTGGACAGCAGAAACCTTCTTGAAATTTTTCTGGAAGCAGCGCCTGAAGGTTTCATGGTGCCTGCCCATATATGGACTCCATGGTTCTCCCTTTTTGGCTCAAGATCAGGATTTGACACAATTGAAGATTGTTTTGGTGATCTATCTGAATACATTTTTGCACTCGAGACCGGGCTTTCATCTGATCCGGACATGAATCGCCTGATATCTGAGCTAGACCGTTTTGCTCTGATATCTAACTCTGACTGCCATTCACCATCAAAGCTTGGACGAGAGGCAAACATCTTTAACACAGGTTTTGACTATTTTTCCCTGAGAGAGTCCCTTCAAAAGAACAGCAGGGAAAATTTTTGTGGAACAATAGAGTTTTTTCCTGAAGAGGGGAAATACCATGCAGATGGACATCGCGATTGTAAAGTATGTCTGGAACCGAAGGAGAGCAGGAAATTCGGCAATATCTGCCCTGTGTGCGGCAAGCCACTCACAATCGGGGTACTCCACAGAGTAATGGAGCTTGCTGACAGAGATGCCCCGGTTTACAAACAAAATGCACCTGTAGTTCACTCCATCATTCCACTGCCAGAGATTCTTGCAGAGTTGTTGCAACTGGGGGTTGTCTCAAAGGAGGTTAACCGCCAGTACGGACGTGTCTTATCCATGTTCGGCTCTGAATTCGAGCTTCTTCTTGATACTCCTGTTGATGAAATTGCTGCATCTGAGCCGATTCTTGCAGAGGCCGTTGATCGGATGAGGCAGGGGAGGGTGATAAGAAAACCCGGTTTTGATGGTGAATTTGGGGTAATAACTCTTTTTGATAACAACGAGTTTGATCATTTTGCAGGACAGGGGAGCCTGTTTGCTGACTCCCCGGCACGACGAGGACGAAGAAAGACTATTGCAAGGCTACCCCTTAACGAAATACTTCAAGTAAAAAAAGAACTGTCTAATACCAACTTACCGAATTCTCCAAACAAACAGCAGCAGGCTGCCATACAGGCTGGTGGAAGCAGAATACTTGTAGCGGCCGGTCCGGGCACAGGCAAGACATTCACCCTTGTGTCACGAATCGCCCGGTTGCTAGAGAATGGAATGGCTGATCCTTCAAATATTGTTGCAATTACCTTTACAACAAAGGCAGCAGAAGAGTTGCGTGAAAGGCTTGGCAAAAGATGCGGCCTGCTTGCGGACAGAATCTTTGTTGGCACATTTCACAGCTTCTGCCTGTTTCATCTTAAATCCGAGAACCCCACACTCTCGGTAATCGGACCTGAAAGCAGAGATCGTCTGCTGAAAAGGCTTCTTCCGGAACTGTCAATATCAGAAAGAAAAAAGATCAGGGACGAGATTGCGGCTCATTTTATCATGGGTGAAAATATTTCAGATAATGCCCATAAATACATTAATGAACTGATGAAGCTCAATGCCATTGATCTCGATGCAATAATCCCTGTCTTTGTGAAACTCATGTCGGCGGATCAAAACTTCTGTTCTATCGTAAAAAATGCAGTAACCCATATTTTTGTGGATGAATTTCAGGATCTTAACGGGCCTCAGTACGATCTTGTAGAACAGATTGCAGATTCTGCAGAGGTATTTGCCATAGGAGACCCTGATCAGGCGATATATGCTTTCAGGGGTTCGGATCTCCGTTTTTTCTTCCGTTTTGCCGAAGCACCTGGAACGCTGGTAATCTCACTAGGAACAACATACCGTTCTGCACCTGTTATTCTACAGGCCTCAACCGCGCTTATAAGCAGAAATCTGATACGCAGTGGCTTGCCAATGGAATCACTCTCTACAGAGCCAAGGGGTTCAATAGAATATAATCTGCTCCAATCCCCCGCTGCAGAAGCAGAGATGGTTGTGCGCAGGATAGAAGAGTTGATGGGGGGTGTCGGAAACTATTCCATCAATACTGGAAGAAGTGGAAAAAACCTGCCGGGTGAAGAAAAAGGGCGTTCCTTTTCCGACTTTGCAGTTCTTTTCAGGCTTGGACGCCAGGCTGAAGAGCTCATAGAGGCTTTATCAAGGCGTGGAATCCCATATCAACTTGTTGGTTCCACTCCATATTATCTCTCCCAAAATCTGAAGGCTGTATATTATATGATTCAGGCTGCATCAGGGACTGATATAATTGCAGATTGGCTTGCACTTGCAGGCTCTCTAGACGGGGTAGGGGACACAACTATTGAGCGTCTTGATGCAAAGCTGCCTCTTATTGGTAATTTTTTTGCTGAGCTTGCTAATCTTCCAGAATCATTACAGCCCAAAGGACAGTTTAAGGATCTTTCCAAAATTATCCTACGGATTGCAGATACGGCCTCAAATCATAGTAATAAAGAGGCACTTTTGCTTGCTTTTGATTTTCTTAAAATTCCACACAGTACACATGAAAGCCGCCGTTTGTTATTGCTTGCCGGAAGCTTTGGTCGTGATATCAAGGCGTTCTCATCTCATTTGCGAAATTATGCGGCTGCAACAGTTTATGACAGCAGGGCGGAAGCAGTTGCTTTGATGACCTGCCATAGCTCAAAAGGCCTTGAATTTCCTGTTGTATTCATTACAGGGCTTGAAGAAGGTATATTTCCTTGTACCCTCATGGGGGTGCCGGATGTGGAGGAGGAGAGAAGGCTCTTCTATGTGGGGATGACAAGGGCAAAACAGAAGGTGATCCTGTCTTCCTCATCAATACGGCCCTGGTTGGGTAGAGAACTACAGTCTGTTTCACGTTTTGTAAACGAATTGCCAGCAGAATCTGTTGAAAGGCCTTCAAATACAAAGCATGTCAGAACAATTGATGAAAAGAACGGTCCATCTCAGATGGAACTATTCTGAGTCGACTGCTTATATATGAATTAAAACGCCACAGGAAATAATTTCCGGTGGCGTTTTAATATACACTATCGAAGAGGATTCGATTATCTAAGCAGCTTAAAGAGATAGCCGAAGGTTCCGCCTACTGATATCCCGGCAAAAAGACCTCCCAACGAATTAAGTTTAGTGGCAATTTGTACCAGAGTGTCATCAAGTCCAAAAGACTTTATACCCAGATCATATTCTTCGACAAGTGTCTGCCATGTCGGATCGAACTGATAAATCTGCAGGTAGAGCTCCGATGCTTTCCAGATAAAAATAAAGGCAAACACAACAGCAAATGATACAATTCCATTTGCTATGGGCGAGTCCCTCATCTCTTTCCATATATTAATTATAACATAGATATTGACCAATGAAAGGAAGGTCCAGACCGAGTTTTCCATCATTTTGTAGTTACGCAGAGTAAACAGGCTCGGTTTGGGGTTCATATAAACAACTATTATTCCTACAAGTATGGCCACAGCTGTTGTTATATAAATAGCACGCTTGGAACCTGTTATTTCAAGCGTGCGGGTAAACACAAAATACTCCTGAAAGCCATGGCTTATAAGAAGTATAGAGACTGCGCCTATGATGTTATGAACAGCCGTAACCCTGAAATAGCTCGATGCATATGGGTTCAGCAGGTAACCCTGGCTCCAGAATATAAGAAAGAAACCAATTGAGATACTTGTCCAGAGCCTTGCATTACCCATACTGAAATAGAAACTGGCAACAGCTGCCAGAAACCAGAAAAACACCATCACCAGATCAGAAGGGGCGATAATGACCTCATTATAAATCTTGGGCATAAATGGCAGAAAATCGGTTAGTGCCTTAAAAAATGCTGTGAAATCCATACAGCGCCTCCTGTCGGGATGGGCGAAATAAAATTAAAGTTTGGCTACTTCGGCAGAGATTGAATCTTTCATCTCTTTTATTTTGTTACCACTTGCAAGAAGTTTTGCACCTTTTTCAAGCGCAGCAAGAAATTCTGCAAGTGTTTTTTCGTCTTTTAGTGCCTTTATTCCGCCTATG
This sequence comes from uncultured Geobacteraceae bacterium, assembly GCA_964643645.1. Lineage (GTDB taxonomy): Bacteria > Desulfobacterota > Desulfuromonadia > Geobacterales > Pseudopelobacteraceae > Trichlorobacter. The sequence goes on along the minus strand of CAZXTZ010000009.1, from coordinate 10,262 downwards.
TTCATAAGCTCTTTTTCGGCAAGTGTCTTGCCAAGCTTTCCAACATATCGATTCGCCATGTCAATAATGGCATTTTCTATATCAGAGGGATTACAGGCTGACTGAGATGATGTCTGCTGAGGCGGTGGGGGAGCTGCCACTGGAGCAGGTTTTTCCGGTTCCGGTGTCGTTGTGGCAACTGAAGGGATTGCAAAGATGTTTCCTGATGCAGTCTCCCAGAGTTTTTTGATGTCAACAGAGGCTGCAAGGTCCGGCATTATTACGTCTGGAGTCTGAAGAACCCTGAGGTCCACCATGGCGCCTGGAAGACCAGCAATCTGCTGTACCGGACCGGCTGATGTTTCTATGGCAACCGATGCGTCATGAAAGAAACCGACAGTAGCACCTGATTTATAGAAAATAAGGCCGGCCCTGTCCGGAGTATAAATTTTGAGAGTTCCAGTCATCTGGTCTGATTTAATCTTTTCCAGAAGCCCTTTAAAATCAACCTGCTTGATATCCTCTGCTTCAAGGGAAGGTGTGCCGCAAAGCATACCTGCAAGAGCGAGTACAATTTCCCTTGAGAACGCATATACCCGGAAATTCCCGCCGCTGGCCAGCAACATCAGATCAACAAGCACCTGTAAGGCGTCCTGGTCCCTGTGCTCTTTGCCTTCTCTATGGACAACAGCACCGACAAGTCTTCCTTCATCATAAACCATGGCGCAGTCGGCCGATGGAAAATCAAAGGAGGCACAACCTGTCAGCTTACCGGTTTTTAATTTTTCAAGCGCCTCTGGTAACTGGAGTTTGGATACTGGAAGTTCAGCCAGCGGGGTTCCCTTTGGGAGCAGAAACATGGCGGTTATCCCTCATTTTAAGGTTGCGGGCTAGCCCGCTTTGGCAATAGACGCTGCCTGATCGTTTACTTCAATATTTACTTTAATCAGCCTTGAATTGCCTGTTAATATTATAGCAAGTATTCGCACTGTCAAGTAATATGGCATAATTTTTAAAAAATTCTTTTGTGAGAATAAATTTTACGTTGATATTATCTAATGCAAAGTTACCATCCTTTACTGATACCACTACTGTTTTTCTCCTCTGGCGTTGCGGCCGGTTTTAATTTCAATTTCAAATTTGGGATATGGGATCTTTCTGCCATTGCCATTGTTCTTGCATTTGCTTCATTCACCGGTAAAGGAGTGAGACTTCTGCCTGTTCTTCTTGGAATCTTCTGGTTTGCAGGAGGATACATATCCATTTGGCCACTCAACAATAATTTTCATGGGCCATCAATCAACTTGAATACAGGGGAACATTGCATACTTGAAGGTATCGTTTCGGGAAGGCCAAATATATTGCCTGAAGGTTATCGGTTTGAGTTTGAGGCTTCTCACAAGGTTCTTCAGGATGGCTCTAAAATTGAGCTTAAAGGTAAGTTTCTTGTCACTTTAAGCTCTGGGTGTTCACATATTTTGAGGGGAGATAGGGTCAGATTTTCAGGTACTTTCTGGATTCCACGCGCATTGGGGCTTCCTGGTGAGTTTGACTATGCTGCATATCTTGCTCTTCGTGGAATAAAGGCCACTGTACGGGTGCCTGACAACTCCAGAATAGCAGTTATCCGTGTGGCAGAGAAAGACTCCATACTCAGAAAGCTCGATATTCTCGCATTCAATTATGATTCTGCAGTTCGCAATATAATCAATGATAAATCAGTCGCGCCCATACTTATTGCCATGGTAACCGGCAGCCAGTCTGAGATCCCTCCTGAAATAAAATCAATTTATGCGAGATCAGGGGTTTTGCACATTCTTTCAATATCAGGCTTTCATGTTGCAATAATAGCAGGAGTGTTTGTTCAGATACTTTATCTTATGTTTATACGTTGGGAATGGCTTGCTTTGCGTATAAACCTTAGACGTGCAGCCATGCTTGCTGCGCTTCCTGTAATGGCAACATACCTTTTTTTCACAGGCGCTGCCCCTGCAACAGCCAGGTCAGTCATTATGATGGCAGCTGTAGTTGCCGCACTTTCAACTGAAAGAGAGTCCAATCCGCTGGATTCGCTTTTTTTTGCTGCAATGATGCTTCTCCTTATTAACCCGCCGATTCTTTTTGATCCTGGATTCCAACTGTCTTTTATGTCTCTTTGGGGAATAGTCGTAATCACGCCTCTTTTGCTATCCCCTTTTGATTCAAAACTAAAACCGGTTTGGCGCAAGTTTACCATATTAGGCGCCTCTTCAGCAGCAGCATCAATTGCGACAGCTGTACCTTCACTTGCGGAATTTCACCAGGCATCAATAACGGCAGTTATTGCAAACATTATTGTAATTCCTCTTTTGGGTTACGGAGCCTTGCTTTTGGGTACTGTAGCGCTTCCTGTTGTCTGTTTTTTACCATCACTTTCAAGTTTACTCATATTGCCAGCCGGCTGGATTATTGAATTATCAAACCGGATTATCAGTTTTTTCGCTGAAATACCTGTATTTCGATCATATCAAATTGGAAAGTTGGACATTCTTGTATCAGTCTCTCTTCTTGTTGCATTCAGCATCTTTAAATCCCGGCGTAGAATCATAATTTCAATCGTAACTGTAATAACTTTCACAATTTTGCTCCATACAGTCACAAAAGAAAAACAGAGTAGTGGTTTAGAAATGGTTTTCTTCAGCGTTGGACAGGGAGAATCATTTCTGGTCAGGTTTCCAGATAAAAGTAACATGCTTGTTGATGGCGGTGGATACCTCTATGATAACGGACGGGATTTTGGAGAAAAGTATCTTGTTCCGGCACTTTATGCTATAGGTGTTGACAGAGTTGACCGACTTCTTCTTACACATCCTCACCCTGACCATCTTGGCGGGCTTCCAGCTGTTGCAGAAAACTTCAAAATCGGTGAATTTATTCAAGGCAACTGGAGTACAGACAGCATGGATTATCAGCGATTAAAAAAAGCTCTCGCAAAGAAAAATGTACCTGTCAAAACCATATCACCCGGCAACAGATTTCTTTTCAGTGCCGGTGGAGCGGTTGTCAATTCACTTACCCCCGATTTATCAGAAGACACTTTGGAGCATTCCGGTGACAATGACGACTCTCTGGTTCTAAGAATTCAATATAAGACTTTTAGTGCTCTACTTATGGGGGACGCCGGTCATGTTGTGGAAAATGAATTACTTGAAAATGGCCTGAAAGAGGCAACACTTCTAAAGGTTGGACATCATGGGAGCAAAACGGCTAGCGGCGAAAGATTCATCAAGGTTCTCAAGCCGCAACTTGCACTTGTTTCAGCCGGATATGGAAATCGTTTCAGGCTACCTTCAGCTGAAACTCTTGAGCGATTCAAAAAGTACAAGGTAAATATTTTCCGTACCGATCTTGACGGAACTGTTACTTTTAAAAGTGATGGGTTCAGCTGGCAGGCTGTAAGACATATCCATCCACCTGAATAGACGGCATTTTGTTTGACATAACACATCCTGCTGAGATAAAAATCACAAATTAAAACAACTTGGACATTATTAATGGATAAAATTCTTATAGTTGAAGATGACAGATTTTTCAGGGAGCTTTTTTCAAACCTCCTAAAGGATGCCGGATATCCTGTAGACACAGCATCAAGCGGGGAAGAAGCGCTCAGGATGCTCAATAATGAACAATATGTCCTTGTTGTCACAGACCTTATAATGTCTGGTATAACAGGGCTGGAGTTGCTTGCCAGGATAAAGTCAAAGGATCCTTCCATTGATGTGATAATGGTTACGGGTAATGCAAACCTCGAATCAGCAATTTTTTCACTTAAACATGGAGCTAGGGATTATCTTTTAAAACCTGTGAATTCTGACGAATTACTGCATTCTGTCAAGCTTGGAATGGAACAGAGAAGGCTTCTTAATGAGAACGTAGAACTCAAAAATATGGTAAGCCTGTTTCAGACAAGCCAGGCACTTTCATCATGTCTTGATCTTGAGGGTGTGTGCCATCTTGCTGTGGATGCCCTGGCCAGAGAGACTGGTGTAAATCGCGGAATTGCATTTATAAACGAGGGCAATACTCTTAAAATCAATGAGGTTAAAGGGTTGGATAATTCAACTGTAACCCTGCTACTTGAGTTTATTCAAAAGTCAATTGGCAAATCATTTTCTAAAGGCGATTTTAAACCGCTAAATCTCATACTACCTGAGGATCATTCAGAATTTACTGCCTATGACCTGAGAGATGCCATAATTTTCCCCCTGTATTCCAGAAACACCCTGCTTGGGGCTGTATCACTCTTTAATGATTCAGGCCGGAATATTCCTGATACAATTAATGACAGGAACTCGTTTTTTCTTCAGGAACATGCAGGAAGAGCTCTGGACAACGCACTACGCTTTTCGGCAACAAGAGACATGCTGTACATTGATGAACTCTCCGGTCTTTTCAATTATCGCTATCTAAAAGTAGCTCTTGAAAGAGAAATTAAAAGAGCCGACCGCTATTCAACCCATCTCACCGTAATGTTTCTTGATCTCGATAACTTCAAGGGGGTTAATGATACATTTGGACATATGGTAGGCAGCACTCTTTTGAGAGAACTTGGGACGCTACTGAAAAGGTCTGTGCGGGAAGTAGATGTCGTAATAAGGTATGGAGGCGATGAATATACACTCATACTTGTTGAAACCCCTCCGGAAACAGCTGAAAGGGTGGGGGAAAGAATAAGAAAACTTATCAGCAACAATGTTTTTCTAGGTCGTGAAGGCTATAATATCAAGCTTACCGCAAGCATAGGCTTTGCCTGTTACCCGGAGGATACCACAAGCATACAGGAGTTGCTGGGAATGGCAGACAAAGCAATGTATGCAGGCAAGGCAGCTGGCAAAAACTGCATTTATCGAATGAAAACAGATCTTATAGAAGATTCAATTGCGAAAAAAGAGGAAAATTAATGAGCATCATCAATGCAATTAAGGGTTTTAATGACATACTGCCATCAGAAACACAAAACTGGCAATTTATTGAAGCAACAGCTCGCAACATTTTTGAATCATTCGGTTTTTCTGAAATAAGGGTTCCGTTGCTTGAAAAAACCGAACTGTTTGCCAGATCAATAGGCGATACAACTGATATCGTTGAAAAAGAGATGTATACCTTCAGTGACAAGGGTGGCAGTACACTTACACTGAGACCTGAAGGAACCGCTGGAGTTATGCGTGCCCTTATTGAGCATAAACTCTATGCTCTGAACAGCATAAACAAAATGTACTATATGGGCCCGATGTTCAGACATGAACGCCCGCAGAAAGGTCGTTATCGCCAGTTTCACCAGATAGGGGCGGAACTTGTGGGGGCATCCGACGCTATGGCAGATGCCCAGGTTCTGATTATGATAAGCAGACTGTTTTCTGCCCTGGGTCTTCACGAACCAAAACTACAGATTAACTCACTGGGATGCAAGAAATGCCGTCCTGCTTACCGCGAAGCTCTCATGGCTTTTTTACAAACCTGTGCAGAAGAACTTTGTGAGGATTGTAAAAGAAGGCAATCTACAAATCCACTGAGATCCCTTGACTGTAAGGTACCAACATGCATTGAGGCTACAATCACAGCGCCATCAGTTCTGGAACATCTTTGCGATGAATGTTCTCTGCACTTTGAATCATTAAAAAAGTATCTTGATTCCTCTGAAATTGAATTCAGCATAAACAGCAGAATGGTAAGAGGTCTTGATTATTATACACGCACAACATTCGAGGTCGTAACCGGAATGCTTGGCTCCCAGTCTGCTGTTGCTGCCGGTGGAAGATACGATGGACTTGTAGAACAACTCGGCGGACCGGAACTGCCCGGAATAGGATTTGCCCTGGGAGTCGAAAGGGTTTCCTTGCTGCTCGGTGACAGGATAACTTCAAAAACTCCTGATCTGTTCATTGCAATGGCTGGTGAGGAATCACGAATAACTGCAATAAAGCTTCTATCTGAAATTCAGAAATCCGGATTATGGGGTGAAACAGACACAGAAGGCAAAAGCCTCAAAAGTCAGATGAGACGTGCAGATAAACTTGGCGCAAAGTACAGCATGGTTCTTGGCTCAAATGAGCTTGAATCCGGCTATGTAACGTTGAAAAAAATGGATAATGGGTCAGAACAAAAGATATCAATGGATGCCAATACAATAGCTCAGATTCTTCTTCAGTAATTCAAACAAAACAAACCTTACAGATCCATACCAGACTGAATCAACATACTTTCATCTAAACACAAAACGCCCATAAGATATATT
>CAZXTZ010000009.1:0-3909 GCA_964643645.1 uncultured Geobacteraceae bacterium | reverse complement strand
ACCAGACTGAATCAACATACTTTCATCTAAACACAAAACGCCCATAAGATATATTATGTCAAGTACGCTAACTATCCAGAATTATGTAGAAACTCCGAAATAAGCACAAATAAACCGCGCTTGTTTCGGAGTCATCACAGATAAGACCGAAAAGTCGTAAACTTCTTATCCTTGTTTTATTGCTGCGTTAAGATCCTTAAGCAAGGCATCAAGTTCAATACCATGATTAGTGGCGCCAAGATCTATCGGCTCGTTCTGGGCACCAAGACAACTTGCACAGGCAAGATTGTATTTTTTGAGTACCCTGGATGTTTCCGGATAGGTTTTAAGCATATCTAAAAAAATTGTATCTTTAGTTATTTTAGAGTCTTTAGTAGTCATAATTAAACCTCTAGTTGTACTTTATATCAACTATCTCATACTCTTTTGTGCCGGCTGGTACTTTCACTGTAACCGAATCATCCAGCTTGTGACCGATAAGGGCTTTTCCAACCGGTGATGTGCATGATATCGTCCCCTGCTTTATGTCAGCTTCATCTTCTCCTACAATTCTGTATGTAACCTCTTCTTCTGTTGAAGTGTCGTACAGAGTCACAGTTGCCCCAAAAACGACTTTATCCGGTTTTAATCCTGTAAGATCTATTACATGGGCCCGGGCTAGTTTGCCGTTGAGCTCCTGAATCCTTCCCTCAATAAATGCCTGACGATTCTTTGCTGCATCATACTCGGCATTTTCAGAGAGGTCACCGTGGCTTCTTGCTTCAGCAATATCCTGTATGACCTTTGGACGCTCTTCACGTATCAGTCTTTTAAGTTCTTCCTGAAGCGCTTCATGACTTTCTTTTGTTAAAGGAATTGTTTTGGACATCGTCTACTTCTGCTCCTGTTGAAGATAATCCTGGATAGGTTTGACCCGAAGATCCTGCTCTTTCAGATTAATAATAGCGTCCACTGCTGCGTTTGCGCCTGCGGCAGTAGTATAATACGCCACACTGTGCATAAGTGACTCACGACGGATGGAAAATGAATCTGCAACGGCTTGCGCCCCTTGAGTCGTGTTTATTACAAGTTGTACCTCACCGTTTTTAAGGGCATCTACAATGTGGGGACGACCTTCCTTCACCTTGTTGACCCGTCTGGCAGGTATACCCTTTTCTTCAAGAAAAGCTGCTGTACCACCTGTTGCCAGCAAACCGAATCCAGCCTTATACAGTTTTTCAGCAACGTTTACAACCAGTTTCTTGTCTTCATCACGAACACTTATAAAAGCATTTCCGGAAAGAGGCAACTTGACGTTGGCACCCATCTGGGATTTTGCAAAAGCCTCGGCAAAGGAGTCACCGATTCCCATAACTTCACCGGTTGACTTCATTTCAGGACCGAGAAGAGTATCCACTCCAGGGAACTTTACAAATGGAAATACCGCCTCTTTAACAGAGTAGTATGAAGGGACAATATCGCCGGATACACCTAGCTCGGAGAGACTTTTACCAGCCATTACCCGTGCTGCAATCTTTGCCAGAGGGCGTCCTGTTGCTTTGGATACAAAGGGGGCAGTGCGTGAAGCTCTCGGGTTTACTTCAAGAACATAAATAGTATTGCCCTTTATCGCATACTGAACATTCATAAGGCCTTTTACATTCAGCTCAAGCGCCATTATTTCTGTCTGACGTCTGATTTCGTTGATCAGATCCTGAGATAAAGAATATGGTGGTAATGAGCAGGCCGAGTCACCGGAATGGATACCAGCCTCCTCAATATGTTCCATTATTCCTCCAATTACCACTTGCTTACCGTCACACAATGCGTCAACATCCACCTCAATGGCAGCATCAAGAAACTTGTCAACAAGAATCGGGTGTTCTGGAGATGCCTGAACTGCGGTAGTCATATAACGCTTAAGGTTATCCACGTCGTAAACTATTTCCATTGCCCGTCCACCCAACACGTATGATGGACGAACAACTACAGGATAACCGATCTGATTTGCGACCTCTTCAGCCTCTTCAAAAGAACGGGCTGTGCCGTTGGCTGGCTGGAGAAGATCAAGCTTGTGAAGCATTTCCTGAAAACGCTCACGGTCTTCTGCACGGTCAATTGCATCCGGGGTTGTACCTATGATGGGTACTCCTGCATTTTCCAGGGCAACTGCAAGCTTAAGCGGAGTCTGACCGCCAAATTGAACTATTACGCCAACCGGCTTTTCCTTGGCAACTATCTCCAACACATCTTCAAGTGTCAGCGGCTCAAAATACAACCGGTCGGAAGTATCGTAGTCAGTGGAAACAGTTTCCGGATTACAGTTGACCATAATGGTTTCATAGCCGTCTTCTGCAAGGGCAAACACCCCATGGACGCAGCAGTAGTCGAACTCGATCCCCTGACCGATCCGGTTTGGACCGCCCCCCAGAATGATTATCTTCTTGCTGTCGGTTACTTCTGCCTCACACTCCTGTTCATATGTAGAGTAAAGATAAGGGGTATAGGCCACAAATTCGGCAGCGCAGGTATCCACCCGTTTGTAGACCGGACGTATATCCATTTTCCAGCGCAACTCACGGACTTTATCCTCTGTTGTCTTCCAGATTTTAGAAAGCATCTTGTCAGAAAAACCGTACTGCTTTGCCTCAAACATCTGGCTGGCAGTAATTATTTCAGGATTAATATTTTTAAGTTCTTCCTCTTTCTCAATTATCTGACGGATGTTGTTTACAAACCATGGGTCAAAGGCAGTGTGAGAATAAATTTCATCAACAGTCATGCCACTTCGCAACGCATCACCCAGATACCAGAGACGATCAGCATTTGGGGTTTTGAGCTTTTCCAACAGCAATCCCTGTTCTTTTTCAGTAAGGGCTCGGCGGGTTTCTTCAGACAGATCAAAGAGCATGGAATCCATACCACAAACCCCGATTTCCAAAGAACGTAAAGCCTTTTGAAATGATTCCTTAAAAGTGCGTCCAATGGACATTACCTCCCCTACCGACTTCATCTGTGTAGTAAGAGTGGCATCTGCAGCCGGAAACTTCTCAAAGGTAAAACGCGGAATCTTTGTAACCACATAGTCTATGGTAGGTTCAAAACAGGCTGGTGTTTCACGGGTTATGTCATTGCGAATTTCATCCAGCGTATAACCTACCGCAAGCTTTGCAGCGATCTTGGCAATAGGGAAGCCTGTTGCCTTGGATGCCAGGGCTGAGGATCGAGAAACCCTCGGGTTCATTTCGATAACCACCAGTCGGCCATCTCTGGGGTTAATACCAAACTGGATATTTGAACCACCTGTATCAACACCTATCTCACGAATAATCTTAAGGGAAGCATCCCGCAGGATCTGGTATTCCTTATCTGTCAGGGTCTGAGCCGGTGCAACAGTGATGGAGTCGCCGGTATGAACCCCCATCGGATCAAAGTTCTCAATGGAGCAGATAATCACCACATTGTCGGCTGTATCGCGCATCACCTCCAATTCATATTCTTTCCAGCCGATGACTGATTCCTCAACCAGAATCTCATCTGTTGGAGATGCATCAATGCCCACCATGGCCATACGTTCGTATTCCTCCATGTTGTAGGCGATACCGCCGCCGGTGCCCCCCAGAGTGAAAGAAGGACGGATAATGGCAGGAAAACCGATGTCTTTTATAACTTCCATCGCTTCATGTCGGTTGTGGGCCAGACCGGACCTGGGGACTGCAAGCCCGATCTTTTCCATTGCCTGCTTGAACAGGGTACGATCCTCTGCCTTTTTAATGGCAGGCAGCTTGGCGCCGATCAACTCAACATCAAACTTATCCAGAATCCCCATCTCAGCCACACTCACTGCTGTGTTCAGGGCTGTCTGACCTCCCAATGTTGGCAACACTGCATCAGGCCGTTCTTTTTCAATGATCTTTGCCAGAATCTCCG
>CAZXTZ010000008.1:24618-27854 GCA_964643645.1 uncultured Geobacteraceae bacterium | reverse complement strand
GATTGCCAGCGGTTCGAAGAACGACTCGAACTGGGCTGCAAGTATAAGGTATACAAACAGTACTGCAAGAATGAGGGATTCTCCCATAAATCCGAACGACTCTGCCATATCCTCTGCCTCACCGGAGAAGGATACGCTATAGCCCGGTTCCATCTTCACCCCCCTGGCAACCTCCTCGACCTTCTTTACAGCTGTGCCTATCGGAAGGTTATCCAGGTTTGCCGATATGGTTATAAGGCGTGACAGGTCGCGACGGTTTATCTCCGTCGGGGATGTGGCGCTACGTTCCGTAGTTACGCTGGAAAGTGGCACCAGGCGGGTTGTACCGTCATCGTTGGCAACTGATATCTTGAGTTCCCTTATCTGCCCTGGGTACTGCCTCAACTGCTCAGGGAGACGCACACGAAGATCAACCGCATCGCCATCTTCATCCTCGTATGAACTTACAGCCTCGCCACCAATGAGCCTTGACAGGGCAGCAACAACATCATCGCTTGAAACCCCCGCTGAGAGGGCCTTTTCACGGTCCAGGCGCAGCCTGTATTCCGGGGTGTCGTACTCAAGTGTGGCGGATATGTCAACTATCCCCGGTATGCTGTACATCGCTTCTTTTAGTTGTGCTGCGTACTTTTTCAAAAGGAGGGTATCATCGCCTTTGATATTCACGCTGAGAGGCTTTGCCGATGACCCAACGCTCCCCACCTCTTCAATGGAGAATGTGATACCGGCAATCTGCCTTAAACGCTCCCTTATCATCCTCTGAATCTCAAACTGGCCAAGCTTCCTGTCCTTCTTTTCTTTAAGCTTTACATACAAAAGCCCATCACGCACCGTGCCATTATCCCCTGCCCCTATTGTGGCGTAAGTATGGCTTATTTCCGGCATACCATTCACCATTTCAAGAACCTGCGCCAATCTTCCTTCTGTCTCTTTTATGCTTGCATCAGGAGCGGTCTGGAAAGAAACCTGGAACTCACTCTTGTCTTCGGTTGACATAAAGGATGATTCAAGGGTGGACATGGTTGCGAGCCCTATAACAAAGGCAACTGCCGAGCCTCCCAGCACCTTGCCCCTGTGGTTCAGTGCCCAGCCGATAATCCCTTTGTAACGGTCAGCTGTAACGTCAAACCAGTCATTGAAGCGCTCCAGCCAAAGGGCAATTCCTTTTCGCTTCCCCTTCATATGGATGGATGGATCATGCCAGCGGGATGAAAGCATCGGGTCTAGAGTGAAGGACACAAACATGGAGACAAGAACCGCAAAGGAAACAGTAATTCCGAATGGGAAGAAAAATTTGCCGACAATACCTCGCATATAGGCAACCGGAACGAAAACTGCGAGAATTGACATGGTTGTGGCAAAGACAGCCAGACCAATTTCTGCGGTGCCGAAGCGTGATGCCTCCATATGGTCCTTGCCCATCTCCAGATGACGGACGATGTTCTCCCGGACAACAATTGCGTCGTCAATCAAGAGACCGATTGCAAGGGAAAGAGCCATAAGGGTCATGACGTTTAACGTCATACCCATTCCATTCATCACTATAAATGAAGAGATTACAGATATCGGCAGTGTAACACCGGTAATGACTGTTGAACGCCACGAGTTGATAAACAGGAATACGATAAGGACAGTAAGTATACCGCCAACTATAAGAGTCTCCTCCACATCGGCAAGGGACTGGCGGGTCATAATGGAGGCGTCACGCACCAGAGAGACATTCACCCCATCTGGCAGTTCAGCCTTCAGCTTGTCAACCACCTTCTTCACGTTATCCACAACCTGAACCTGATTGGCGCCAGACTGTTTGTAAATATCAAGACCTATTGCAGGCTGACCGTTAACCAGCGCCAGCTTGCGGTGTTCCTCAACTCCGTCGGCAACCGTGGCAACCTCTGACAGCCTTACCGGGCGTCCATTCTTGCGGGTTATCACCATTGAGGAGTAATCCTCGGCCCGTGCAGGTTTCCCGTCTATCCTGACAGGATACTCGGCCCCATCCCTCGTGATCCTTCCAAGTGGTGTATTTACGTTCTCGCTCTGAAGCCCCCTTACGACATCATTCACCCCGAGCCCCAGAGAATCCAGCCTTGCCGGGTCTATCCTTACATTAACCTCTCGCTTGGCTCCGCCTATAAGCTCAACTTTTCCAACTCCGGCCACGCTTTCGAAACGTTTCTTTATCTTCTTGTCAACAAGGGTTGTAAGGTCACGCTGTGAGAGTTTTGATGACTGAATTGCAACCGCTGCGGATGGCATGGCGTTGAAGTCGAGCTTCTGAATGATTGGCTCCTCAACCTCCTTGGGTAGCTGCCCCCTGATGGAACTGACCTTTGCTCTGGCCTCCTGGGCAACCTCGTTTAGCCTCTCTTCCAGCCTGAATTCCACAACCACTGTGGATACCGATTCACGGGAGTATGAATAGACATGCTTAACCCCCGCAATCTGGTTCACAGACTCCTCTATCCGCTTTGAAACCTCCCGTTCAACCGTCTCCGGTGAAGCCCCCGGATATTTTGTTATGATTGATATAACCGGCATCTCAACATTGGGGAACATCTCAACAGAGAGTCTCTTGTACGAGAAAAAGCCCAGAGCAACCAGCGCCAGCATCATAACCGTGGCAAATATAGGACGCTTTATTGAAAGGTCTGAAACAATCACCTTACTGTCCCTGCCTTCTCAACAACTACCCTGTCGCCATCTTTAAGACTGAATCCACCACGGGATACATACTTTTCTCCCTGTTTCAATCCCTCAACTATCTCTACAAGATCTCCGTTCACTGTTCCGGTCTTGACAATCCTGGCCCTGGCTGTCTGCCCGTCTGTCACAAATATTGTCGCCTTTCCGGACATGGTGTCCCACCTTGAGAGAACTGCCCTGGGTATCTGTATGACACCGTTTCTGGTTCCGGTGATTATCCTTCCCTTTGCGAAAAGCCCGCCTTTGAGAAGCTCTGGCTGATTGTTATACTCTGCAATCACCTTGAGAGATCTGTCAGCGGAGTTAAGCTCAGGGTTCAGGTACAGAACCTTCCCCTGAAAGCTCTTCCCCGGCATGGAATCAACGGAAAACTGAAGGGACTGCCCAACCTTAACCTTTGCAGAATCAGCAGATGGCACCATTACAGTCAGGTTTAGCACTCTGTTGTCAACTATCCTGAATATGGGCTTGTTTGCAGCCGCATCACCGGCAAGATCACCCACGTTTACCTCACGTAATGCCACAATACC
>CAZXTZ010000008.1:420-24584 GCA_964643645.1 uncultured Geobacteraceae bacterium | reverse complement strand
TTGGCGAAGCAACAAGCCCCTTCCTCTTGCGAGCTTCAGCCTGCCCTGTCTCCTCCTGGGCCACGCGAATCTGGGCATTTGCAGCTTCAAGGCGGGCTCTGGCCGCCGCTGTCTCTGTTTTTGAATCATCAACAGCCTGTTGAGTGGCAAGTCCGGACTCCTTTAGCTTAAACATCCTTGCTTCTTCCCGTTCAGCCCGGTTCAGGGAAACCTCCATCTGGGCCTTTTGTGCCTTTGCTGCTATCACACCTGCCTCAGCCCTTCTGGCAACCGCCTCGGCCTCGGCAACGTCAATCCTGGCAAGGGGCTGTCCCTTCTTGACCTTTACCCACTGCATCACATAGACATCCTTGACAAGTCCGGGTATCTCGGTTTTGATATCCGCAGCATATTTAGGTTCAAGTGATCCTGTAACATCAAGCCCGTCGGTCACATCCGCCGAAATAACTTCTTTCAGTTCAACCGCAACCGGAGGCTTTACAGCAGGCTTTTCTTTCCTACCGCATCCGTACAACGGCAGCAGGCTCATCGAGACAATAACAACTACAGGCATAAGCAATGTCTTAAATTTCATTGTATCCCCCATGAATCCAATCATCGCAGCATATATAACACAGAAGGGACTAGCAAATGGAAGCCCCTTCTGTTGATAATTAACAACATTTGATTTTACTTAATCTTTTTACTTCTTCCTTACAGTAAATCCACCACTGCTGAATGACTCCTTAACCTGAAGCGCTGTCTGGAGGACATCAATAACTCCTTTTCCAGACTTGCCTTCCTGGGCGTCTTTCCTTACTTCCACTTTCAGAGTTCTCTCTATCATCTGTCCGTTGGCTATGCTGTTTATACGGCAGGCCGCTATCTGCTCCGACTCGGTCCAGCAGCCGTTTGCGCCGGCATCTATAAGCTTGAGCTGCTGAGGCAGGATTATCCGGAGCTCGACCTCTTTTGCCTGATGTGAACCGACATTAAGTACCGTAATTCGGTAAGGCAACTGCTCGCCCTGGGTTGCAAGTGGCTTCTGCAGTTTGGCAACAGCCCTTATGATAGGCCCTGAAGCGACAACCCTTGTATCAAGAGTCTGACTTATATCATTAAATTTAGCCGATATAGCCTTAACAGTCACAGGAATTCTTGAACCATCAACCCTGTCCGCAGGCATCCGGAATGTAAGGTTACCCTTGAAGCTCTCACGCGGCTTGAGAGTAACTCTGCGAACCGGAGTATTGCCATCTTCGCCGCCAAGAACAGCCGAATCTCCGCCTGTCGCAACGGAACATTCAATTAAAAATTCCTCTACAGATGCACTGTTATTTACAAGGGAGAAAGGAAGTTTTGCAACTGTTCCAACTTCAAATGTCATTGGTGCGGCAGGAGGCTCAAGAGCAAACCTGACAGCATCACGAGCAGCTTTAATGGCTGCGATGCGTTCACGTTCCTTACGTTCTGATTCGGCCTTTTCCTTTGCTATACGGTCTCGTTCTGCTTTCTCACGGGCAAGTCGTTCCTGCTCTGCCTTCAGTGCTGCGGCTTTTTCTACTGCAAGTTGCTCATTTCTCACTTTAGTTGCCGCTGCGTGCAGCTGACGATTAAGACCGAGCTTTTCTCCTGCCGTCTTACGCTTTCCCAAAGCAATAAGCTCTTCATCCACTGAACCGGCAAGTGTACCAGTGCCGAACTCCTTGATGAAATGGTTTACTGTTGTAGCGGCTGCATCATTTTCGCCTGCCCTTTGCTGCGATCTGGCTATCATAAGAAGAGATACATCCCGTAGTGGCGAATCAGGAAAAAGATTGTTCAACTGGTTCAATTTTTCAATACTGAACAGATAATCCTTCTTCTGGAAAGAGTTGAATGCCTCCATAAACAGGGACGAATCTTCTATCTCTGCATGCAGAGCCGGAACTGAGGAAAGAAGAAACAGGATTAAAATAAACAACCTGACAAGGTGAGCTGTAGATTTCATCAATTACTCCACAAAGCTTTTAAGTTTTTTGCTGCGGCTTGGATGACGCAGCTTGCGAAGGGCCTTTGCCTCAATCTGGCGGATCCGCTCTCGGGTGACCTCGAAATCCTGCCCTACCTCTTCCAGAGTGTGATCACTCTTTTCACCAATACCGAAACGCATCCTCAACACTTTTTCTTCACGGGGGGTAAGGGTGGAAAGCACCCTGGATGTCTGCTCAGAAAGATTGGCCTTTATGACAGCTTCAAGAGGGTTTATGACTCCCTTGTCCTCTATGAAATCACCAAGGTGTGAATCTTCCTCTTCACCGATGGGGGTTTCAAGGGAGATAGGCTCCTTTGCTATCTTCAGCACCTTACGCACCTTGTCCAGCGGCAACTGCATACGGTCAGCAATCTCTTCAGGCGAAGGTTCCCGCCCGTTTTCCTGAACCAGCTGGCGGCTCGTACGTATAAGTTTGTTAATGGTTTCAATCATATGGACAGGAATACGGATTGTTCGTGCCTGGTCTGCTATTGCACGGGTTATTGCCTGCCGTATCCACCATGTTGCATATGTTGAAAACTTGTAGCCCCGCTGGTATTCAAACTTGTCAACAGCCTTCATGAGGCCGATATTTCCCTCCTGAATCAGATCAAGGAACTGCAGACCACGGTTGGTGTATTTCTTTGCAATAGAAACAACAAGCCTCAAGTTTGCCTCGATAAGCTCGCTCTTTGCAATACGCGACTTCCGCTCACCCTCTCTTATGGCCCTTATGGCCTTTGAAAGGTCAGTAGCCTTGAAACCGGATTCATGTTCAACCTTTGCGAGCTTCCTTGCCCCGCTGCGAAGTCGCTTTTCTACCTTCTGAAAATCCTCTTCGTTAAGCTTGAGTGGTTTTAGGGCCGCAAGCCCTTTTGATTCATCAACACGAAATTTTTCCAGAATCTCGTTAAGCTTGTCAGAATCTACAATGCTATGAACCTCAGTCAGTTCATGCCTTACCCGGTTTACCTTTGATGAAAGCTCCTTAAGGCGGTCGGCAACCCTTGTAATATGGCGATCCTTAAGACGAAGAGACTTCAAGAGTTCTGCCTGTTTTTCCTTTGCCTCTTTAAGCTGCTTCTCAATTTCCTTTTTCTTTGCAGCTGTCTTAGCTGACTCCAGGGATGTCCCTATATCTGCCACTTCCTGGCCGATTGCTCCAACAGCGTCTATCATCTCAAGAAGGCGAATCTTCTGAACATCCTCCTCATCCTCCTCGATTTCTGCATCTTCCTCAATATCCTTGCTGATTTCTGACGGATTAATTTGAAACTTGCGAAGTTTTTCTCCCAGTGAAACGACCTCTTTGATAGTAATCGGGGTGTTCAGAATGACGCCGGCCACCTCACGGTCTCCGTCTTCGATACGCTTGGCAATTTCCACTTCCCCCTCTCGGGTAAGAAGTGACACAGAACCCATCTCACGAAGATACATCCTAACTGGATCGCTTGTACGTCCGATTGCGCCGGGCTCGAACTCTATCTCTTCGGCCTCACCCTCAACCTCTTCGTCTTCCTCAAGATCAATCTTCATCTTGGGAAGCTTTACCTTCTGGGCCTTCTCCACAATCTCGATATCCATCTCACCGAACATACCCATAACATCATCAATCTGTTCAGTGGCGATATCAGGAGGAAGTATGTCGTTTACCTCGTCGAAGGTAAGAAAACCCTTTTCCTTCCCCATATCTATAAGCTGCTTTACTTCATCAATATTTTTTTTGGCCATGTTCCCAACCTTTAGGTTAATGCGTTGGTTAACTACTTTATCGCTGATTTTTCATTTCGCAACTGCTCAGCGCGATTTAACAACTCTGAATGTTCAATACTGTCGGGTGAAGTGGTTGCAAGCTGTACTGCTATCTGCTTCAACTCCCTCATACGCACCTGCTCACGCCGCTGAAGGCACTGCTTGAGAGCCATTTTCCAGTCAATATCCATAAGCCTTGATTCGGAAACCATCAGACGGGTCAGCATCTCTTTCAGCACAGGATCTTCTATACCTGCAAATATGGATGACCATACCGTAGATTCTGACGACCCTTCTGCTGCTTCATCCAACAAAAGAATTGCAAGCTTCAGATAATCACCATCAAAAAGAAGATTCGGTCCTATCCGCCTTACCTCATCCCTTGCCCCTGGATACTCTGCCATCACCCCAAGAAGCATCTCCTGGGTACGATCAACTGTTGGAAGCTTGCGAACAGTAGGTGCGGAAGGGTTTTCCTTTACAACAGTTGTTCCTGTCTGGATCTGCCTGACAACCTGGCGGTGAAAGCCGGAAAGATCGTCAATGTCAAGCAGCCTGCAAACCTCCTGCTCATAAAGATCACGCTCGATTCTCTCTGCTATCCTTGCAAGCCTGGGAATTATCTCAAGTGCCAGTCGGGCCTTGTTATCCGCAGAACTGGGTGGCGTTTTGGCAAGGAGCCAGTGAATAAACTGTTCAAATGCCGGTCTTGCTGCTTCTATTTTTTGATTAAAAGCTTCAGATCCGTGCTTTTGCAAAAAACTATCCGGATCTTCTCCCTGGGGAAGCGTTATCACATAAACAGGAAGCTTCTGCTCAAGACAAAGCTCCATTGCCTTAACAGTGGCTTTCCTGCCTGCATTGTCACCGTCAAAAAGAAGAAAAACCCGATCCGCATGCTTTTTTATCAGCGCTATGTGCCCATCGGTAAGCGCTGTGCCGCATGTTGCCAGTGCATTTTTAATGCCTGCCTTGTAAAGCGCCAGATGATCAAAATATCCTTCAACTATGATTACGCTGCCACTCTTGCGAACATCCCGAAGCGCAAGGTCCGTACCGAAAAGCACACTACCTTTCCTGTAAAGAGGCGACTCGGGAGAGTTGATATATTTAGGAAGAGAGTTGTCAAGAACCCTTCCGGCAAACGCTATAACCTGTCCCTGCTGATCCCTTATGGGAAAAATCAGGCGATTATAAAGAAGATCATACCATCCTCTGTCACTATTACGGACAACACCAAGCTGGGCAGCAAGCTCAAGTGAAAACCCCTTTGCCTTTAACGCCTGTACAAGGGAATCACGCCGTTCAGATGCAAATCCGAGTCCATATGCAGCTGCTGTATCCGGATCAACTTCTCTATCTTGAAGATAGCTTCGACCTGGAGCTCCTTCCTTGCCCCGTGTGAGGAAATCACGGTAACAGGAGGCTGCAAAAGCCATGATTGAACGCTGCTGTTCCTTCTCTCCCTTGGCCTTCTTTTCAGCATCAGTCAAAGGGCGATCTTCAATTACAACACCAACCCGGGATGCCAGTCTTCCAGCTGCCTCAGGGAAGCTCAACCCCTCAATTTTCATCAGAAAGGAAAAAATATCCCCCCCTGCCCCGCAACCGAAACAGTGGAATATCTCCTTAGCCGGAATAACATTGAATGATGGGGTTTTTTCGCCATGAAACGGACAGAGCCCCACATATCCGGAACCGCTTTTTTTGAGGCTTACATATTCGCCAACCAGATCAACTATTGAAAGACGAGCGGATATCTCCTGAAGTTTGTCTGGTGGTATC
This sequence comes from uncultured Geobacteraceae bacterium, assembly GCA_964643645.1. Classification (GTDB taxonomy): domain Bacteria; phylum Desulfobacterota; class Desulfuromonadia; order Geobacterales; family Pseudopelobacteraceae; genus Trichlorobacter. Next base: position 19,054 of record CAZXTZ010000008.1, on the reverse strand, counting down.
ATGGCAAAGTTACTTTCACTGACTTTGCCCTGTCAAACACTGCTCCACCAAATGCAGCCAACTGTCTTGCAGCAGGATTAGCCTCTATATTTTCTTTAAGCTTCGATTTAAAAGGAACCGCTGTAACCCCATAAAAAAATATTGACAGAAGAAGCGCCCCCTCAAGCAGTCCCAAAACCAGTCCACCGGCACGGTTTACCCATCCAAGGAGGGCAAGTTTTACTATCTTTGTAAGCAGATTTCCCACAAGATGCGCAGCAAGTCCGACAAGCAGCAGAAGGGAAATAAAGGAAACAACCTTTGCCGCAATTAACGGCAAAAATCCTGCGAGCAAAACTGCAGCAGATTCATGAAAATGAAAGGCCAGCAGACCTCCAAGAAATATGGCAGCAATGGCAGCCGCTTCCTTGACAAGCCCTCTGAAAAGACCTCTCAGTCCTGATACTGCCAGTACTGAAAGTATGGATATATCAAGCATACTCATTTAAAGTACGTCCGAAATCAAACAACTAACGGGGCTTCCTTGCGAAAGCCCCGCTTAAAACAACTAATACCAGAGCAGCAACGGCCATAAAACACAAAACCGCCTGGCAAAAGTCAGGCTTTAATCAACCATCTTACGCTGCTTCTTAAGTGCACGCTTACGGGCGGCAATGGCCTTTTTCTTGCGCTTGATGCTTGGTTTCTCGTAGTGCTCACGCTTGCGTACTTCAGAGAGGATCCCTGCCTTTTCGCACTGTTTCTTGAACTTCTTCAGAGCGAGGTCAAACGGTTCGTTTTCCCGAATTCTTACTCCTGGCATTCATCATCACCCCCTCCGTCATAAAATATCAATCAGGCACATATTAAACCGGCACAATGCCAAGTCATATTTTTGTAAGTTGTATATACTAACAGTAATCCTGCCATTGTCAATCTAATAAATGAGGCTCACTTTTCAAGGACTACAGGAACAAAGCGACAAGAGTCTGCATTAAATCCTTTAATACAGACCTTTGAATAACAACTCAAACCTGATGCCTGTGATTCATCTCAGACATGAGGTTGAACCTGCCCTGACTCTCTTGTACCGAGAATCAAAATGACAGCGGCCATAAGTCCATATCCGGTTGCCAGATGAATTACAATCGGATCAGGATTGGCTAAGGGCGAAAACATGGCACCCCCTGCAAGGGGTGAGTGGATCACCCCGGTTAGCGTCAGTGGTATGCAGGCTGCCCATGCAAAGGCGGCTTTTTTCAGGCGGTGCTCAAGGAGATATGCCATCGCTGTGCCCCACAGCAGGGATGTGACAATGAATCCGTTACCAATGAGCATTGTTGCCCCATAGAGCACCTTGAGATTCCCAGTAAGGGTTGCCGGATCTTTTCCCAGTCCGCCAAGCACCTGTCCCAGAATTATCCCCACAAGACAGGCGATGGAAGGGATGAAAGATATAACTACAGCCCTGTAATGATACTTTGGAGTTGCCTCAAAGGCTTGAGCCGTTATCTCTATTCCTATGAAGACCAGTATGGGGGCAACTGCAGCCTCCGGCAGCAATGAGACCACCGCCGACAGCAACCCCATTATCCCGCCAATACCTATAAACAGTGCCGTTGCAACCGTATAGCCCGCCCTTCCCCCCATCTGCTTGTAGGCAGGATGGCCAATGTAAGGGCACGATTGCTGAACTCCGCCGCATAAGCCGGCCACCATGGTTGCAACCCCCTCCACAAGCAGAATATTCCGCGTGTTGTAGTCATCACCGGCAACTGCTGCGCTTTCCGTGACATCAATACCCCCCACAACAGTGGCAAGGGCAAACGGTATGGCCAGCGGCATTGAATCAATGGCCATTGAGAGACCATTGACAAAATCAAGGGTGGGATACGGAATTGAAAAATTCATGGCAAACGCAGGGGCTGCGTGGGACACCCCTGCAGGAAGCAATCCTGTAGAGGCAAGAAGGTAGTGGGCGACTGAACCGAGCAGAATCCCTGCCAGAGCCCCTGGCAGACCGTATGGCAGGCGATAGCGCGCAACAAGGGTGACAAGCACAATACAAAGTGAAAGCAGCCCCACAACCGGTGATGAGAAAAGTTTGAGGGCCGGAAGATATGCAATAAGAAGCAGGGCAACCCCTGCAATGCTTCCCAAAAGAGCTGCCCGCGGAAAGAGGCGGCGAATGAACGGGCCTGCAAAGGAAAATCCCACTTTGAAGAGCCCCATCAGCACCACGGTTGCCATCCCCGCGTACCAGGTGACAAGGGGGTCTTTTGTTGCAAGATAGGTGGGGCCTATAACCCCGAAGGCAAGACCGAAGGTTGAAGGGGTATCAAGCCCCAGCGGCATTGCTGTTACATCATCGCGCCCTGTACGGCGGGCAAGACGCAGCGCCATGATACTGTAAAGCAGGTCGCCAACCATAACTCCCATTGCGCTGCCAGGTATCATTCTGGTGAGAACTATTTCGGCAGGCATTCCAAAAACTCCGGTAAGTATGGCTGAAAGTATGACCAGATTGGTCATATTATCTATGGACAACCCGAAGAAGGCGTTTATGTCGCCGCTGCTGAACAGCTGCCTGCGCCAGAAGGATGAAGCCCTGGATATCATGGCTTTGTCTTCCCTGTCCGACAGAGCTTCAGGTTTGTGCGGGTTGATTTAACTATCGGCAGATAGCTCTCTGCATCGGAGGGGGGGTAGTCACTTTTAATCTGCTCATCTGTCTTTGCCGCATCTTCGGCAAGAGGTTCCAGAATCCTTATGCAGTCGTCATACCTTCCCAACTTGTGGAGGGTAACGGCCAGATCGTTCTGTATCCGACCCTTATCCAGCCAGGTGATTGTCTTTTCGCAGTTCTTCAGAAGCGGCTCCAGGCTTGCCAGCGCCTCTGCATACTGTTTTTTGTCATACATCCTTTTGAATTCAGCCCTTGTCCTTGACATTACCCGGGGCAAACATCCAGGAGCAGGCCTCTGATAGGTGCCTTCAAAGGACGCTCTCATCCCGCAAAAATAGCGGCATGACTCCGGGGTCTGCGGGATCACTTCAATGTTCTCCCCCTTTGGCGTAAAGAGCACCACACATGGCTCCCCCCTGTCCTCAACTGCCTCTGCAAGAACAGCCTTGCCCCCCTTGATTTCTCCCTCAAGTTCACACATATGGGCATTGCCACCCATTGCAAAAATCCTGAAGAAGGTCTTGCCACCCTTTCCGCGCTTTATTGTCAGCTCCCCCCAGCCGCCGTCTGTCAGATATGAACCGGGCTGAATGGCCGTTTGTCCGGCCGCCCATGCTGAAGCAGCCCATAAAAGTATCATCGTTGATAAAAACGCAACTACCCGGAATTTAGACATCTGTGGCCTCCTGCCTGGCAATGCAAAAAAGCAGGCGGTTCAATACAGCCGAACCCACCTGCTCTCATTTTCCCTATACTCCATCAGCAGTTCAAAGCAGTCCCTTTGTGGACATGACCCCGCTTACCCTTTGATCATGGCCTGTAGCCTGATCCATAGCCCGTGCAAAACCCTTGAAGCAGGCCTCAATAATGTGATGTACATTCTCACCATAAAGAAGATTCAGGTGGATGTTACATCCGCAATTGTTTGCAAATGCCTGAAAAAATTCCCTTGTAAGCTCAACATCAAAATCCCCTACCTTAACCTTGGGCAGGTCAACATTATAGACAAGATACGGGCGACCTGAGAGATCAACAGTAACATCGGCAAGGGTCTCATCCATAGGCACCCGTGAGTTGCCGTACCGTATTATCCCCTGCTTGTCCCCAAGTGCCTGCCTGAAAGCATTACCAAGCACAATGCCGATATCTTCAACGGTGTGGTGGAAGTCAATGTCAATATCACCACTGGCCTTTACTTCAAGATCAAACAGGCCATGCCGTGCAAAAAGGTTCAGCATATGGTCAAGAAAAGGCACCGATGTGCTGACTATAGCCTTGCCTGTTCCGTCAACATCCAGCTTGAGGCTGATATTTGTTTCCGAAGTGATTCTCTCTATCTCTGCAAAACGATTCATCAATAACCTCATATTCCGCCTGTTGCGGTTTGATCGAATTTAAACAGGGGATGCCCTGTAACAAGGTGGGCCTTTTTCTCCTTTGGATCCCAGATCGAAAGGTAGCCTTTCCATCCCTTGTCGGCAATCAGCTCTTTTATGTTATTTACAACCTCCGGTGGTGGTTCCGAGTGGAATGAATTGTAACCTGTAAAGCCCCCTGGTGGAATCAGCCTGTATGCGCCGAACCCCTGGGATTCACTACGCTTTATAAGAATATATGATCCGTCATCCTCCCAGCGATGCTCCTCATAGACAGTCCAACCACAGATGGGGCACATGGTTCTCCTTGAACTGAAGCGCCCCCATGCTTCTGTATCAATCCTCGCATAGTTGAAGCCACACTGCTTGCATTTGTCATGCATCTCATCCAACTGCATCCAGGCCTCCTCTTTCAGCCGATCTCTTTTATTGCCTTTTCCGTTAGTGCCATATCCTCCGGAGTGCCTATGGATATCCTTAATCCATGTGCAAGCAGGGGATCTGTAAAATGCCGTACAAGTATCTTCCTGCTGTATAGCCCCTCGTAAACTCTTGAGCCGTTTTTATCGGGAGGAACTGAAAAAACGAAGTTCCCCCTTGATGATAGTACCTCATATCCAAGATTTCGCAAGCTGTTGGTAAAATCTTCCCTTGTAGCCACAATGCGGGCCGTCATCTCAGTGAAGTACTCCTGATCCTTCAGCGCAGCAACACAGGCAGCCTGTGCCAGACGATCAAGGTTATAGTGGTCACGGATCTTGTCAAGGGCTGCAATGATCCCAGGTCGTGCAATGGCAAGCCCCAGACGCATACCGGCCAGAGCATAGCTCTTTGAAAGCGTACGGGTCACCACTACATTTTCATGGCGCTTGACCAGATCAAGGGCATTAAAGTCATTAAAATCAGCATATGCCTCATCCACGACCAGCAGACCATCACAACGGGCTGCCAGTTCCTCGATGTAATCAAGTGGAAAGGCAGAGCCAAGTGGCGCATTGGGAGAAGTCAGAAAGAGCAGCCTGCCCCCATAACGAGCGGGAAAATCTGCAATGCGAAAGTCGGGAGTCAGCAGGAACTTCCGTACCCGCGCCCCCTGAATCTCTGCCAGTGTGGCGTAGTAGGAGTAAGAAGGATGCACATAAGCGATCTCTTCTCCTTCGCCGGCGCAAGCCCTTATCAGATTGTTAAGAACCTCATCCGATCCGTTGGCCATGATGATCCATGATGGATCAAAGCCATACAGATCTGCGGCGGCCTGACGAAGCTTTTCGCTGGATGCGCTGGGGTAGGTACGAAGAGATGCGGCGTCAGCCCCAAGTTCTTCAATAATAGCCTCCCGCACCTTTGGAGAAGGGGGATAGGGATTTTCATTGGTGTTCAGCTTGATCCAAGAAGCGATATCAGCCGGTTGGAAGCCTGGCACATAGCCTGCCATGGAAGATATTGAAGGACGCAATAAATTCATTGAGCTTCCTCCAGCCTTACAGTCACCGACCTTGCATGGGCCTCCAGCCCTTCCATACCGGCGATCTGTACAATCCTGTCTCCCAGCCGCTTAAGTCCCTGCTCAGAGAAGCTGATAATGGAGGATTTTTTGACAAAGTCATCCACCGACAGCGGCGAGAAAAAGCGCGCTGTACCGCCGGTGGGCAGGGTATGGTTGGGGCCTGCCAGATAATCACCGGCTGCCTCCGGGGTCCAGTGCCCCATGAAGATCGCACCCGCGTTCTCAATCAGCGGCAGCAGTCCAAACGGATCAGCCACAGCCAGCTCAAGGTGCTCCGGCGCTATCCGGTTGGAGAAGGCGGCTGCCTCTTCCAGCGAACCGGCAACAATCACCGCGCCAAACTTTTCCCAGGATGCCCGTGCAATGGATTCGCGTGAGAGCAGCGCCAGCTGACGTTCCACCTCGGCGGCAACCTTTTCGCCAAAGCTGCGGTCCGTGGTGATCAGGATTGAGGAGGCCAGCTCATCATGCTCGGCCTGGGAGAGCAGGTCTGCGGCAATGTGGGCCGGATTTCCGGTGCCGTCATTGATCACCAGAATCTCGCTGGGACCGGCGATCATGTCGATTCCCACCTGCCCAAAGACCAGCTGCTTGGCAGTGGCCACGTAGATGTTACCCGGCCCGGTGATCTTGTCCACCCGTGGAACGGTAGCGGTACCATAGGCCAGGGCAGCCACAGCCTGGGCTCCGCCTACCCTGAAGATTCGATCAACACCGGCAAGTTTTGCTACAGCCAGCACCGCCGGATTGATCTCCCCACCAGGTGTGGGGCAGACCATGATAATCTCCCGCACCCCGGCAACCTTGGCCGGCACGGCGTTCATAATCACACTGGAGGGATAGCTGGCCTTGCCGCCCGGCACATAGATGCCGACCCGGTTCAGCGGCGTTACTTTCTGTCCCAGCAGGATATCGCTCTCTTCGGTGGAGATCCAGGTCTGTTGCTTCTGCTTCTCATGGAAGCGCGCCACCCGCTCACAGGCCAGTTGCAGGGCTGCAAGATCGTCGGCAGGAACCGCAGCCACGGCAGCGGCAATCTCGGCAGCAGTTACTTCAAGGGCTGCTGCATCGTTTAAGCCCAGGCGATCAAAGCGGTTGGTGTATTCCAGCAGGGCATCGTCTCCGCTGGCACGTATATCACGGATAATCCCCCGCACGACCTCGCTTACCTGCAGGGAAGTCTCATCTCCACGGGTCAGGATGGCATTAAACTGTTTATCAAAATTGGTGTCGTTGATATCAAGAAACAGCATTTTTAAGTAGTCCTCTAGCTATAGTGTGTTAATAGCATCATTTAACGCGCCCCGGAAAGCGTTGAAGCTTGGCATATCAATTCTTTGGGGATCAACCCGGCCTGAGCGCACCCAATCAGCTTGTTCCTCAGCAGCCGCTTCGTGCCCAATCACATTTTCAAGCTGTTTTTTAAGGGAGTTGGGACTATTATCATTACCTGGAGCCTCTTCAAGCTTTTCACAGTCTTGATAGTGATTCTGCTTGAGGGCGCACAACAGCCAAGCTTCTGATTTTGGTAGCGGCATCATTGGAACACCACGGGAGAAACCCACAATATCGAAGCCACGCCTCATAGATTCAACTTTTGTTTGCCACTCACTACGAGGTGCAGCGTTCGTCTTATCAGTATCCCTAAACAGAACTGCTACGACTGGCTCACTTTTTTCATTTTGCAAGCTTATCGCTCGTAGACCAAGTACCTGAGCATTACGAGCATAGCCAGCCAAGCCTTTACCAAATTTGATACCTGCTAACAAGGTAGGGCTACTTTGTTTTCCGCTATAAGCAAGTTCGGTCTCGCTCACAAAACAAACTGATTCGCCACCTGCTTCATATACCTCGATTGGCGAATGATACAAATACTTCGCAACCAGACGGTCAAAGACCCATGCCATCGGTCCCGGCTGAAACCTCATACCACGGTCTGCGGGAACCATCTGCCCCATGTCAGTCTTTCCTTCGCCGGAGAGCATCAGAATCATTGCGGCGTCTCTGCCTGTTCAAGTTGCTGCACCAAAGCGGTCAGGTCGGTATCCACAAAGACCTCACCCGGCCCAAGGGCTTTCAACTTGTTTGCCGTATCCGGTATATCAAAGTAGCGCTTGCATCTTGTGATGCCCTGCCTGGTTTTATAGAGCAGAATCACTGACTCTTTTGCCACCTCGTCCGGCAGATAGTTCAGGATCATCGGACTGTGGGTGGTAACCATTACCTGTTGAGGCGCTGCCAGGAGTTGCTGCACCAGCTTTTCAATAAGTTCCGGGTTGATACCGTTTTCAATTTCATCAAAGAGCAGAAAACTATGAGCTGTCTTGGTCTGGGCAAGGATTGCCAGCAAGCGTAACACGCCATCGTTAATATGACGTGCTTCTGTCTCTAAACCTGATGCAAAGTTCTCACGCAGCACCAGTTTCTTCCAGCCTGAACGCAAGGTGCTGGTCTGTATTTCCTTCAGGTGCGGGTAAAACTCTTTAAGATTTTCAATCAGTGTGGTGCGCCCTTCAACCGGAAGGCTGTGCAGAAACGCAGAAAGCTTTTCGCCGCCTGTGCCGATGTCTGCGGCATCACGCGCCCGTTGACGCATCAGGTGCGGGGAGAGCAGTTCCAGCGATTTGATATTGACAATAAATGCCTTCAACTCGGCTAGAACTGGCACTTTGTCAAGCAACGATGCCTTCAGTTGTGAGAGTACCGAACCTTGATAATCAAAGGTTATCGGTTCAAACCGTTCACCAGCAACCGAAACCTGTCCATCAGCAACCTTTAACACCACGCTGCCATCGGCAACCACGCTCTCCGCAGTACAGCGCATCTGTTTGGGGTTAAAGCTGGCCTCCCATTTCACCAGTTGTGATGAAGGCAATGCAAGAGTTACTTCCAGGGTTATCAACTGTTTTTTCAGCATCCGGCAGTTCAGATCTGAAGCTGACCAGTCACGCTCTCGCAACCACTGCTTAACCTGTCCAGCCATAACCTGACTCATAAAATCCAGCGCCTGTAGCAAGGTAGTTTTGCCGGCGCCGTTCAGACCGATCAGGCAGTTGAATTTGGCAAGGGGAAGAGAGAAATCAACCAGAGATTTGAAGTTGTCGATTTTTACAGAAAGGAACATTCAAGCACCTTCCTGTACTGTATTTTTGTCAAGCGTATATGCTAATCGAACAACATCGTTACAGCATCCAAGCGAAAGCACAATCTCATCTTCATCTTGCAAACAGCAGTCACCAACAAAAGCAAACCGAAACTCATTTTGAGGCCTATATATGTAATTTTTCTGAAAAAAACCCTCTACCCAATGCGAGTTTCTCCTGCCACCCTCATCTTTATCGTACGTTACTGGACTGATCAAGGCGCAAACAAGAACTATTGAGAGACTACCTCGCATAAACATTACTCCTGCAGTACGGTTCTTTCTTCCTGCAAACGATCCCGCATCTTGATTCATTATGTCACGAGCTGCATCATTAGGCATCATACGCTTTCTACAGAGCGCTCATTTCTGAGCGGATCTGTAGTATCACTCGATGAATATCAGGGCTCACTCTCCCAAACTCATCTTCTACAATTTTTGAAAGTTCATGCGCTTCGTCATTACTGAGGATGCCTGCAAATCGCATCAGTGGGTGCTCTTTCTTGTGAGAAACCAGAACAGATAGCCTGACGGCCTGATTATCTTCTAACCCCTGAACAGTTACCAACGGAATAAATGTCCACTTTTATAGATTGCAGTAATAGCCTGTGACATGTCCATAAACATTCTTCACGCCCGTTCTTCTGCCAACACCCGCTCCAACCCGTCAATAATCCCCCGTATCCTCTGGTGCTTGGTCTTGAGCGAGGCCCGGTTCACCACAAGCCTGGTGGTTATATCTGCTATGGTCTCCACCTCAACCAGGCCGTTCTGGCGCAGGGTTTCGCCGGTGGAAACAAGATCAACTATCCGCTCGGAAAGCCCTACAAGAGGCCCCAGCTCTATGGAGCCGTACAGCTTGATAATCTCTGCCTGAATCCCTTTTGATGCAAAATATTTTTCCGCTACATGGGGGTATTTTGTGGCCACCCTGATATGGGACCAGCGACCGGGATCATCGCTTGTGGCCAGACCTGCCGGTTCGGCAACCATCATCCGGCAGTAACCAAATTTCAGATCCAGCGGTTCGTATAGATCCTTGTCCTGCTCCAGCAGCGTATCCTTACCCACAATCCCCAGGTCAGCACAGCCGTACTCCACATATGTGGGTACATCGGTGGCCCGCACAATCAAGGCCCGCAGGTTCTGCTCCGGATACTCGAAGATCAGCTTGCGGGAGTCTTCCAGCATGGTTTCAAAATGGATTCCTATTTTGGCAAACAACTCGATGGACTCAGTCAGAATACGGCCTTTGGGAATAGCAATGGTCAGCTGATTATTCATGATTCCGACACCCTCTTGATATCAGCGCCAAGACCGGCCAGCTTGGTCTCTATCTGCTCATATCCGCGGTCAAGGTGATAGATCCGCTGTATTTCAGTTGTTCCTTCTGCTGCCAAACCAGCCAGAACAAGACAGGCCGAGGCCCGCAGATCCGTGGCCATAACCGGAGCGCCTGAAAGTTTCTTAACCCCTTTTACAGTGGCCGAGTTCCCCTCAATTGTAATGTCAGCTCCAAATCGTTGCAGTTCAGACACATGCATGAAACGGTTTTCAAAGATATTTTCAGATATCACACTGGCTCCGTCAGCCACACACATCAGAGCCATGAACTGGGCCCGCATATCTGTCGGAAAACCGGGATATGGCCTTGTTTTAATATTTACAGGCGAAAGCCGCCTTGGCCCCTTTACACGGACAACCCCGTCACGACTGGAAATATCAACACCCGCATCCTGCAACTTGAAACTCAGGGCATCCAGATGCTCAAGCCTCATGTCACGAATCCTGACATCACCGCCGGTAATCGCCGCTGCACACATAAATGTTCCAGCCTCTATACGGTCAGGCATCACTTCAAATGCTGCCGGGATAAGTTCACTTACCCCCTGGATCCTGATGGTATCAGTACCTGCCCCTTCTATCCTTGCCCCCATCCTGTTCAGATAATCGGCCAGATCGGCAATTTCAGGTTCACGGGCAGCGTTTTCAAGGACTGTCACCCCCTTGGATATGGATGCAGCCATCATCAGGTGTTCGGTGCCACCCACAGTAGATATGTCAAAATTGATCCTTGCCCCTTTAAGCCCCCTCTTTGCCACAGCCTCCACATAACCATGTTCAAGCGTTATCTCGGCGCCCAGAGCCTTAAGACCTTTCAGGTGCTGATCTATGGGACGCGCCCCTATGGCGCAACCGCCGGGCAGCGAAACCCTTGCACGGCCAAAACGGGCAAGCAGTGGGCCCAGCACAAGAACAGAAGCCCGCATGGTTTTTACCAGATCGTAAGTGGCCTCAACTGTGTTTATGGCAGAAGCATCAATACGCATGGTATTTTCATTACGTTCCACATTGGCGCCAAGAGATTCAAGCAGCTTCGCAGTAGTGGAGATATCGCGCAGCCTCGGTACATTTGTGATTGTGCTTGGCCCATTTGCCAGTACCGCAGCAAAACAGATCGGAAGGGAGGCGTTTTTGGATCCGCTTACACTAACAACACCTTTAAGTTTTTTACCGCCGTTTATTACCAGTTTATCCACTTGATTTTTCTCCTGCTACTCGACTGTAACGCTTTTTGCGAGATTTCTTGGCTGGTCTACATCAGTCCCCTTAAGCACCGAAATATGGTAGGCCAGAAGCTGCAAGGGGACAGAAAAAAGAATCGGATCAAGATCCTCATCAATTGTCGGAAGTTCGACAATAGCCTCTGCCTTTGACATGGCCCTGGCGTCTCCCGCTGTACAGAATGCTATTACCCTGCCGCTTCTGGCAATAACCTCTTCCATGTTGGAAAGCGTTTTTTCAAATGCGCTGTTTCGCGGCACAAGCACGACAACTGGCATATTCTCGTCAATAAGGGCTATGGGGCCATGCTTCATCTCGCCAGCCGGGTATCCCTCGGCATGAATATAGGATATTTCCTTCAGCTTCAGAGCCCCTTCGAGTGCTATTGGGAAGTTCTTTCCCCTGCCAAGATAGAGAAAATCCCTTGCATTCATATACTGTTTTGCAATCTTTTCTATCCCGGAATCCAGCTTGAGGGTATCCTCCAGAAGGGTTGGAACCTTCTTCAGCAAAGACGTCATTTTTTTGCCAGCAGCTTCATCCAGCGTTCCAATAGCCCTTCCAAAACGGATTGTAAAAAGGTAAAGGGCTGTCAACTGGGTGACAAATGCCTTTGTTGATGCGACTCCTATCTCCGGGCCTGCATGGGTATAGATCACACCGGCAGCCTCCCTGGCTATGGATGAGTCCACAACATTGCAAATGGCCAGGTTCATAGCCCCCAACGACTTTGCCTCTCTAAGGGCTGCAAGGGTATCCGCTGTTTCTCCGGATTGGGATATGACCATCACAAGTGTTGATGAATCAATCACCGGCTTGCGGTAACGAAACTCTGAGGCTATGTCAACCTCAACCGGGATACGGCAATGTTCCTCAATCAGAAATTTTCCGGTAAGCGCCGCATGCCATGAAGTTCCGCAGGCAACAAGCACAATCCTTCTTATGCCTCTCAGTTTTGAATCATCATATCTGAGATCTTCCAGGTAAACATCCCCCTCCTCTTCCTTGAGCCTCCCTGCGATGGTATCTCTCACGGCTCTGGGCTGTTCGTGGATCTCCTTTAGCATGAAATGTCTGTAACCGCCCTTTTCAGCCATAAGCGGCGACCAGTCAATATGTCTGGCCTTCTTCTCAAGCGGCTTGCCTTCAATTGTTGAAAAGAAGGCCTGTCCAGAGTTAAAAACGACCATATCCCCATCTTCCATGAAAACCATCTCACGGGTATGGGAGAGTATTGCAGGGATATCGGAGGCAACAAAATATTCTGCGTCTCCAAGACCTACAACCATTGGTGACCCTATCTTTGCTGCAATCATCACCGTTGGTTCATCCTTACAGAGTATGCAGACTGCAAATGCCCCATGAAGTTCCTGAAGAGCGCCCCGCACAGCTGTTTCAAAGGAAGTGCAGTTTTTAAAATGCTCTTCAACCAGATGGGCAATAACCTCTGTGTCTGTCTCACTTGTAAAGGTATGTCCCGCCGCTTGAAGACGCTCCTTTAGCTGAAGGTAGTTTTCAATTATGCCATTGTGCACCAGGACAATTGGACCGGCAGTATGTGGGTGGGCATTGGTCTCGGACGGACGTCCATGGGTAGCCCACCTTGTATGGCCAATGCCTATGCAGCCTGCAAGGGGCTGATCCTTAAGAAGCCTTTCCAGATTAACGAGCTTGCCTTCACTGCGCCTTACATTGATTGAGCCATTATTCAATGTGGCTATTCCAGCAGAATCATAGCCCCTGTACTCCAAACGGCGAAGCCCGTCAAAAATAATGTCAGCTGCATTCTTTTCACCAATATATCCAACAATTCCGCACATTTATTGTTGTTCCTTTCCCTGTGACAACAACGCAAGCTGGCCCCTGCATATTTAATCATCTATTCCTATTTCATTGATTTAAGAAGAGGTTTTGCCTTTCTTGCCTCTTCGCTCTTGGGGTACTCGTCAGTCAGTTTTTTAAGCAGATACTTGGCACTCTTGACATCTTTCAGGGCCTTGAATGCCAACGCCTGTTTAAACATTGCAGCAGGAGCCTTCTCTTTTTTGGGATACTTCTTTATGACTTCCTGAAACTCAAGAATGGCCTGCTCATAATTTTTCTCACTGTAAAATGTCTCGCCTATCCAGTAACGGGCATTGGGAACAAGCTCATGGTTCGGATGCTGCTCTATGAAGGCGGTAAGCTGTGTGCGTGCCCCCTGGTAATCTGCGGCCTTGAATGCTTCAAGGGCCTTCACATACAAGTCATCGTCCCTCTCCCCTACCCCCGGCACAACCCCAGCCAAACCGGAAGGATCCTTAAGACGCTTGTTCAGTTCATCAAGGGCTGCCTGAAGCTTTACTATCCTGTCCTCAAGCGCCACGATCCTTCTGTCGGCATCCTCCCTGTATCTGACAAGCTCATCAGCAGGTTTTCTTGCCGAAATGCCAAGATCGTCCATCTTGCCAAGGACAGACTGCATATCGGATCTCAGGGAATCCATTGTTGCCTGTAGATCGGCGTCTGTCTTGCGAAGCGATGCAAAATCTGACTTGAATGACTTTTCTCCCTCTCTGGAAGAAGCAAGATCCTTCTCAACGCTGTATATCCGGGTCATAGCAACTTCAACATCACGACGAACCTCGTCAACTGAACCGGTAGAGGCGCAACCCGACACAAAAAGTCCAAAAATGAGAACTGCCATCAAATGCCATAGCCTTATCATTGATTCAAGCCTCCTGCTTTTTTATTTATCTGATACCTGCGGATGAAGATGGAGGGTTATTCTATATCATGGTGAAGAGCATCTTGACAAGCACAGGCCGATCGGTATTACCGGTCGGCCTGTAGTGATTTCAAAGCAAAAAAGAAGTTGTTACAGAAATATCGGTTACTCCCTTACAAAGGTGTCAACATCAGAATCACTAACCATTCCCATGATGTGGGCATACTCAGCCTCAATCATTGCATAGTGCCCCTCAGTCTCTGTCACAACACGCTGAAATATTGCCTTTACAACAGGGTCAATCACATCGGCTGCAAGTTGGGTATACTGACCGATACAAGCCTTTTCTTCCTCAAGCGCAAGCTCAAGAGCCTTCTGTTCGCCGATATCCTCAGATATGGCCTTTTCAAGCTTCATATAAGTGGGATTTTTAGTATCTACCGGCGTAGCCATGAAAGACTGGAGATCACCGAACTCGGTTCCTTTGTAGTGATCGAAAAAATGCTTCACATGGGCTGCCTCTTCGGATGCCAAAAGATCAAAAACCTTCTTTGCCCTCTCGTTCTTTGCCACCGATGCTGCCCTGAGGTAAAAATCCATACTGTCTTTCTCGGCCTTTATGGCCAGCTTCAACGCTTCCTGTACCGAATATTCCTTGCCCATGACTATTCCCTCCCTGATATTGTGAGATATGACTGAACTCTTTATACCTGCAAAATGAAATTCTTCAACTGATTGACTGCATATTTTTATTTAACAGCAATAATTTTTCGAATTGCAGCTCCCGCCATGGTCATACCAAATATTGCCGGCATGTAGGAAACAGTGCCAAGAGACCTTCTTGAATCTGTATCAGCACTTTCATTTCCAGATAAAGCTGTAACAGAAGGCTCATCAGAATACACAACCGTAATACCTGAAAACAGACCGGCTCGCCTCAACTCTTTACGAAGTTTCCTTGCAAGACGGCATCCGTGACTCCCGGAAATATCCCCGACCATAATCCTCGAAGGATCCAGCCTTCCTGCGGCCCCCATGCTGGATACCACTGCAACGCCAGATGTCTGGCAATTTGCCAGCAACGCCAGTTTTGCGGCAAATGTATCAATCGCATCCAGAACCATATCAAACCCCTGAGCAAGAAGCTCAGTAACATTTTCAGGGGTAATCATCATCTGTAAGGGAGTTATCAGAATACTGGAGTTAATAAGAGAGAGGCGATCAGCCATAATTGAAACCTTGGGGCAGCCGACTGTGCTGGTCAAGGCATGTACCTGGCGGTTTATGTTGGATGGATGGACAAGATCATGATCAATAAGCGTAATGGAGCCTACACCGGACCTTGCAAGCGCCTCTGCGGCATAACTGCCTACGCCACCCACGCCAGCAACAGCAACCGATGCATTCTTAAGCCTTAAAACCCCTTCTTCACCTAATATCAGGGCCGTGCGGGAAGTAAAATCATTATTCAGATCCGTCATGACAGAACTGATCTTGCCGCTTTCAGAAGAGTTTCGGGACTGATGCTTCTGCGACAATCTTCATCCCTGTCGCATCTGGTCTTGAAACAACATGCGCAGTCCATATCGGCCTGCACAATACGATGCTGCAGTCCCCTGGGGCCGCTACGTTTCCCGTCGCTTGAACGATAATAAGAAACAGTAGGTGTGCCAACTGCCGCTGCCAGATGCACAACCCCGGTATCGCCGCCCACAACAAGATCAATCTTTTTCAGGACTGCGGCAAGGCGCGGAAGAGACATTCTTTCCGGCACAACAGCCGCCTTGCCGATCTCGCTTGCCACTGCCAGCGCCTCAACACGTTCCTGTTCATTGCCCCATGTAAGGAGGATCCCGCAACCGGGATAGTTTTCTGCCAGTAACCTTCCAAACGCCACCCAGCCATCACGGGACCAGTACTTTGTCTGCCATGTGGTACCCATATGGAATAAAAACAAAAGGTCGGCAGAAAGAGAACGGATGAAATGCTCTGCCCACTGTTCTTCCAAGTCCGGCACAGGAACATCGGTTGCAAGCTCTACAGATGAAAAATCGCGACCAAAAGGGACACCAACTATCCTCAAATACTGGTCTGTGATGTGATGATCCTTCTCCCTCATCGGAATATGACGATTGGTAAAAAACAGATTGAATCTTTCCTGGGTTTTGTCACGCGTGAACCCCAGCCTGCTGCGACACCGGGTAAGCCAGGTTATTACACCGCTCTTGATGTTTCCCTGGATATCAAAAACAAGGTCGTAGCTGCGTTCTTCAAGCGCCCTTCTTACACCAAGAATTTCACGGGTAGTTCCAGGACTAAAAGGTCTCTTTTTCCAGGTCTTGAAACGGACAATATGCAGGTGGGATATAAGAGGGTTTTCTGAGAGCAGGCCGGCAAAAGCCTCCTCCACAACCCAGTCAATCTCTATGCCGGGCTTAACGGAATGGAGGTAGGAAAGCACCGGAAGGGCGTGGAGTATGTCGCCCATTGCTGATGTTTTTACTATGAGTACACGCATGGATAAATTCAAGTCCGGGAACAGCACAACCCTTTGCGTAAAAGATTAATCAAGATCAGGGCGCAGCCTGCTGAACACAACAGGTGGCTCACCCTCAAAATGGTACTTTGGAGTATATTCAGGAACAAGCTTCTTTAAATATTGAATCATGGCGATTATATCCAGCGATTCTGCAGATTCGGAGAGCTTGTCAAACAGTAAGGTCAACTCTTCCAAATCCGCGCAAACTGCTTCCATCACCTTTATCTTGGCGTGCCTGGTGGGCTTGATTCCCTCTCCGGCGGCCAATAACTCTTCAAAAAGTTTTTCTCCAGGGCGCAATCCGGTAAAAACTATTTCAATATCCTGATATGGCGTAAGGCCCGAGAGGGAAATAAGCTCTTCAGCAAGATCAAGTATCTTTACCGGCTCTCCCATGTCCAGAACAAATATCTCGCCCCCCCTGCCTATGCAACCGGCCTGAATGACAAGCTGGCTTGCCTCAGGAATGGTCATAAAATAACGAATAACCTCAGGATGCGTAACTGTAACCGGCCCCCCGTTTTTTATCTGCTCCATAAACAAGGGAATAACG
The DNA here is from genome assembly GCA_964643645.1 of uncultured Geobacteraceae bacterium. GTDB lineage: Bacteria > Desulfobacterota > Desulfuromonadia > Geobacterales > Pseudopelobacteraceae > Trichlorobacter. The sequence continues at coordinate 2,000 of CAZXTZ010000008.1, read as the reverse complement.
CTTCCGTTGCTGCCAAGAACATTTCCAAAACGTACCGTTGTGAAAACTGTTTTACTATGCCTGGCCAGGGCCTGGACATAGAGCTCTGCAGCCCGCTTGGAAGCCCCCATCACATTTGTGGGATTAACCGCCTTATCAGTTGAAATCATCACAAAGTTTCTGACTCCGTACTGCTGGGCTTTTTCTGCAAGTCTTCTGGTACCGATGATATTGTTAGTAACCGCTTCAACCGGATTGTACTCAATCATCGGTACATGCTTGTATGCAGCAGCGTGAAAAACCACCTCCGGCGCGAATGTCTCAAAAACAAAATCGAGACGGCTGCATTGCCGGACATCCGCCAGAACCGGCACCAGTCGAAGTTCCGGAAAAGCTGTGGCAAGCTCCATTTCTATCTGATAAAGCGGCGTTTCGGCATTATCCAGCAGAACTATCTTGGCCGGGAAAAAACGTGCCACCTGCCTACATATCTCACTTCCGATGCTTCCAGCAGCCCCTGTAACAAGCACTCTCTTCCCGGAAACATAGTCCCTGATTGACTCCAGATCCAACTGAACAGAATCACGTCCCAGCAGGTCTTCTATCTCAACATCTTTTATCTGTGATACAGAAACAGTACCATCAATCAATTCATGGATACTTGGGAGTATTTTGAAGCGGACCTTGCAATGCTCACAACTCTTCACAATATCCCGCACCACCGAGCCTGCTGCAGAGGGTATGGCAATAACAACATCTTCAACATCATATTTACGAATGAGCATCTGTAATTGATCAATCGCTCCAAGCACAGGCACACCGTTTAACCGCATTCCTTTTTTGGAAGGATCATCGTCAACAAAACCCACAATATTGAACGCAGAGTCTGACTGCCTCCTGATCTCCTTAAGCAGCATGCTCCCTGCATCACCAGCACCAACAATTAATGCACTTGGAGCGGCTGAACATGACCTTGGCAAGATTACAGTTTCGCGCCAGACTCTCCATATCAGGCGACTTGAGGCCACAAGGGCAAACAGGATTAGCCAATCAAGCAGAAAGATGGAGCGGGGATATGGGGAAAAATGGCTAAGATAAAACAACACGAAAGTAGTAAAAACAGATGACAATGTCACTACTTTTGCAATTTCAACACCGTCCTGCAACGAGGCATAACGCCAAAGATTACGATAAAGGCCAGAAAACAAGAAAACCAGGGGCTTAACTAGAAGAGCAACCCAAAGCCCTTGTCGAAAGTGTTGCTGATAGACTATCGGAATTGAAAAGTCAAATCTCAACAGAAAGGCAAAGATAAAAGCCAATGCAATGATTAAGATATCGAGCGCAAACACCAGGAGTCGCCTGCGATTAAAATGTATGACCTGAAACATTGTCAATGTTTCACCCCTTCCCTGCGCACAACCTTGAGAAAGGTAAGCAGCATAATCTTAAGATCAAGCCAGATAGTTTTATTATGTAGGTACCAGGCATCATAGTCTACCTTGACAGGTATCGGCAGTTCATCCCTCCCGTTTACTTGGGCCCAACCGGTCAAACCCGGCGTAAGTAAATGCACCCCTCGTTCAGTACGTAATGCAACT
>CAZXTZ010000008.1:0-410 GCA_964643645.1 uncultured Geobacteraceae bacterium | reverse complement strand
TATCAGGAATAGGCAAATCATCACGACCGTTTATCTGAGCCCAGCCGGTTAGGCCTGGAGTTAACTTATGTACACCCTTCTCGGTCCGCAAAGCAATCAAATCATCCTGATTATAAAGCGCCGGACGAGGACCTACAAAGCTCATAGCACCAGTTAGAATACTTAATAGCTGTGGCAATTCATCCAGGCTACTTTTACGCAAAAATTTACCAATAGGCGTCAACCAGCGATCAGGATCAGACAGCAGATGCGTTGCTACGGCCGGGGTATCGGTTCGCATGGTACGGAATTTGGGCATCTTGAAAATAATGTTGTTTTTGCCGATACGATCAGACCAATAGAGTGCAGGGCCCTTTGAAGTCAGGCGTACCGCCAACGCCACCAGCAGCATGGGCAGGGCCAACAGTAGC
>CAZXTZ010000007.1:21049-28615 GCA_964643645.1 uncultured Geobacteraceae bacterium | reverse complement strand
AGCGCTGAAGAAATTACTTCTGCCAGAACAGGCCCCCTTACCCTGATAGAAAACAGTCGCGAAGGTGGACTGCGCCAACTGCCCCTAACCCCCCTTGAGATCCATGCCTCTGAAATAGAAAAAGGATGGCTGGCAAAACTTGACAAGGAAAAGCTTGAACTCGAACAAGAGCAAAAAAATAAAGAGCCTGAGCAGAGCGCCCCGGAATAGCAAAAAAAATCACTCCGTAACCTCCCTGATGCAATCCCCGAGTACAGTCATCATCTGATCAATTTCATCATGCTTTATCGCAAGTGGCGGAAATACCACAACCGTATTTCCCAACGGCCTTGAAAAAACCCCTCTCTTCCGCGCCTCAAGGCATACCCTTATCCCCCTCCTCTCCTCCCAGGGATAAGGTTCTTTAGAGGCTTTATCCATTACCAGCTCAATACCTGCTGCCATGCCGCACTGCCTGACATCACCCACATGCCTGTATCCTGAAATCCCCTGAAGATGGGCTTTAATCTGTCCTATCTTCGGTTGCAGAGCTTCCAGGAGATTGTCTTCTTCAAAAAGCTCCAGACTTTTGATTGCAACGGCAGAGGCAAGCGGATTCCCTGTAAATGTATGGCCGTGGAAGAAGGTCTTCAGCTCCGAATAATCTCCAAGAAATGCCTGGTAAATCTTCTCCGTTGCGAGAGTTGCAGCAATGGGAAGATAACCGGCACAAAGCCCCTTGGAAAGCGCCATTATATCTGGCGCAACAGCTTCATGCTCACAGGCGAACATCTTGCCTGTACGGCCGAAACCGGTTGCAACCTCATCGGCTATCATCAATACCCCATACCTGTCGCATAACTCTCGCACCCCCTTGAGATAACCTCGAGGATGGACAATCATACCACCGGCCCCCTGTATGAGAGGTTCAATAACCATGCCTGCCAGCTCTTCACGATGCTGGATCATGAGGCGCTCAAGGCCCCCAAGACATGGCATGCCGCAGGATGAAGGATCAGACTCTCCAAAAGGGCAGCGGTAGCAGTATGGAGATGGAGCCTGTATGGTTCTGAACAGCAGGGGCCGGAAAGCCCCGTGAAATATATCTATACCCCCCACACTCACAGCCCCTATTGTGTCGCCATGATAGGCATGCTGCAGCGACAGAAAGGTTCTGCGGTTAAGGTCGCCCCTGTGTGCATGGTACTGAAACGCCATTTTAAGGCCAACCTCGACAGCGGTTGAGCCGTTATCAGAATAGAAAACCCTGCATAGACCATCCGGAGCAATCTCCACAAGCCGCCTGGCCAGAAGGATTGACTGCTCACCGGAAAGCCCAAGCAGGGTTGAATGCTCTATCCTTGATGCCTGATCCGCAAGAGCCCTGTTTAGCGCCGGGTGAGAATGGCCATGAACATTGGTCCACATAGAGGCAACCCCGTCAATATAGCGGTTGCCATCTGAATCAATCAGCCAGCTCCCCTCCCCTGCCACGATTACCGGCGCATCATCTGACTGCCAGTCCTGCATCTGGGTGAACGGATGCCAGATATACTGTTTGTCCCAGATACGAAGCTGTTCTGTAGTATGTTTTTTCGGGTTATTCATATTTATAGTCCTCATCAGCCCCAAAGTTGTCCGGAACGCGGGAATCGGTTTTGGGAGGCTCCAGCGTCAGGCTTTGTGTGGCGCGGTCTGTGCCCCACCCGCCTATAGGGCTTGTTGTCACAACGTCATGGGTGGGTTTGGAACCCGCCCCTACGGATATCTGGCCAGGGAGAGGGTGAGGAAAAACAGGGAAGTCCCCGGTTTTTCCCTGTATACGCGTATTTTTGTGAGTTTATAGCAGGTTTCAACAAGAAAAGGGATACAAATTGTTTTATGGAGCAGAAAACAAACAGGAATGAAAAAAGGGGTTAGCCAATTGGCTAACCCCTTGATTTGGTGGGTGAAGAGGGGATCGAACCCCCGACATCCAGCTTGTAAGGCTGGCGCTCTCCCAGCTGAGCTATTCACCCTAAAACGTTACAGTATAAAATGGCGGGGTTGACGGGGCTCGAACCCGCGACCTCCGGCGTGACAGGCCGGCACTCTAACCAACTGAGCTACAACCCCGAATCAGCTCTACTTGCTGTTTACTGCTTCCTTGAGATTTTTACCCGGCTTGAACTTTGGAACTATTGCAGCAGGTATGTTTATCTTTTTACCTGTCTGGGGATTCTGACCCTTGCGGGCAGCACGCTTGCTTGTGCTGAATGTGCCGAAACCTACAAGGCTCAACTTGCTGCCAGTTTTCAAGGCTGAAGTTACTGTCTCGATAAATGCACCGACAGCCTTTTCAGCATCAATTTTCTTTATACCAGCCTTTGCGGCAACAGCAGAAACAAGCTCAGCCTTTGTCACTTTTTGTATCCCCCGTTTACAAGTTAAAAAAACTTTTTAGTTCGTAAAGCAGCTGTTGTGTTTATCAAATGATGTTTAGAGATGTCAAGCTTTTTTATATTTTTTTATATTCAGGCCGCAGCTGCAACAGAAGTCTGATCGTAAACAAGCAGAGGACGTTCACGGTTGTATATTACATCTTCACTTATAACCACTTCTCGCAGTGTCTGCTGTGAGGGGATTTCATACATAATATCAAGCATCGCCCCCTCAAGAATGGCTCTCAACCCCCTGGCGCCGGTGTTGCGTTTAATTGCTTCTTTTGCAATTGCGACAAGAGCACCGTCAGAGAAACGCAGCCTTACCCCTTCCATGTCAAGGAGCTTTTGATACTGCTTTGTAAGGGCGTTTTTAGGCTCGGTAAGGATCTGTACCAGGGCTTCTTCGTCTAGCTCGGTAAGGCTTGCAAGCATTGGCAGACGTCCGATGAATTCCGGAATGTATCCAAATTTGAGAAGGTCTTCAGGCGTTACCTGCAACAGAAGCTCGCCAGCCTTCTTTTCTGTCTTCCTTTTGACGTCAGCTCCGAACCCAAGTGTTTTCTTGCCTATCCGTTGCTGGATAACACCATCAAGGCCAGCAAATGCCCCGCCGCAGATAAACAGTATGTTTGTTGTATCAACCTTGAGAAATTCCTGTTGAGGATGCTTTCTGCCGCCCTTTGGAGGTATGCTGGCAATAGTTCCTTCTATGATCTTGAGTAGCGCCTGTTGAACACCCTCTCCGGATACATCCCTTGTGAGTGACGGGGATTCACTTTTACGCGCTATCTTGTCAATTTCATCTATATATACAATGCCTTTTTGCGCCCTTTCAACGTCATAATCCGCAGCCTGCAAAAGGCAGAGGATTATGTTTTCAACATCCTCCCCGACATAACCGGCCTCGGTGAGATTTGTGGCATCAGCCATTGCAAATGGAACCTTGAGCATTCTTGCAAGGGTCTGCGCAAGCAGCGTTTTGCCTGATCCAGTGGGGCCAAGTATCAGGATATTACTCTTCTGCATCTCCACATCGCCAGGTTTTGGAGGGTTTTCTATCCGCTTGTAATGGTTGTATACAGCTACTGAAAGAACTTTTTTGGCTACTTCCTGGCCAATTACATATTCATCAAGAAATTCCTTGATCTCACGCGGCTTGGGCAGTTTTTTCAAGTCCGGGCCAAGGGCGTCTTCCATACGGCTTTCTTCGGCGATTATGTCATTGCAGAGTTCTATGCATTCATCACAAATGTAAACCGCAGGCCCTGCTATGAGCTTTCTTACTTCTTCCTGACTCTTTCCGCAAAAGGAGCAGGTGAGACTATCATGTCCAGCAGTTCTTCTGCTCATGGGGCCACCCCTTCACCGGGCTTTCGCTCCATTACGGAATCTATCAAACCGTAGGTGCAGGCATCTGCGGCTGACATGAAATAATCCCGCTCGGTGTCGTTTTCAACTTTTTTCAGATCCTGTCCTGAAAGAGTTGCCAGAATGTTGTTAAGCTCATGCTTCATTCTCAGGATTTCTTCTGCATGAATTTTTATATCTGTTGCCTGACCGTTAAAACCGCCAAGGGGCTGATGTATCATTATTCTTGCGTGTGGAAGCGCGTATCTTTTACCCTTTTCGCCAGCTGTAAGGAGAAGGGCGCCCATTGATGCCGCCTGACCTATGCAGATAGTTGAAACAGGCGCCTTTATGTATCTCATGGTGTCAAATATTGCCATGCCTGAAGTGACAACACCGCCTGGCGAGTTTATATACAGATGTATATCCTTGTCTGGATCCTCCGCCTCAAGAAAAAGAAGCTGGGCAATGATCAGATCAGCTACGGCATCATTTATTTCGCCTCCCAGAAAAACTATTCTTTCTTTAAGAAGGCGGGAATAAATGTCATAAGCACGTTCTCCCCGACCTGTCTGCTCAACAACCATCGGCACATACATGTTTTTATGCTCCTTATTCTTCAACTACAGGTAAAAGTCCTGCTGCATCAACCTCTGTTACAACTGCATTTTCCAGAAGAAAATCTATGGCTTTTTCCTCTTTTACCTCAGCCATAAGTGAATTCTTTACCTTTGGCTGAGCTGCATAAAATTCACGGATACGGGTAAGCATATCTTCATTTCCATCTGCTATTTCATGGTAACGCTTCTCAAGATCTTCATCCGTCACAGCGATATTTTCCTTCTCAACCAGTGACATTACCAGAAGACCGCCCTTTACCTTCTGAATGGCCTCATCCCTGTAACGCTGGCGGAATGTTTCTTCATCCATACCAATCATTTCAAGGGTAAAGCGCTGTTTTTTCAAGCGCTCCTTAAAGTTTTCAAGCATAAAATCAAGCTGGCGCTTCACCATTGAGTCAGGAACATCAAGCGAGTTCTTTTCAATAAGGGCATCAATCACACGTACCTTGAGATCGTTGGCAATGCGGGCCAGTTCCTGTTTTTCACGCATTTCAGAGAGTTTTGACCGCATTTCTTCCAATGTTTCAAAATCACCGAACTGCTGTGCAAACTCATCGTCAAGCTCAGGCAGTTCTTTCTTCTTGATCTCCTTGACAGTAACAGTGAATACCCCCTGCTTTCCAACCATTTCCGGCTTTGGATGGCCTTCAGGAAATGTCACGGTAATATCCTTATTATCGCCGATTGCCATACCGATGAGGCCTTCTTCAAGTCCCGGAAGAAGCTTCTCGCCACCAAGCTCCAGCTGAGTATCTGTACCGGATGTTTCCTCTTCCGGATAGTCCGGAACAGAGAATGTAAAATCAACGGTAATAAGCTGTCCAGAAGCAGCAACACCATCTTCGACAGGTACAAGCTGTGCCATATTTTCGCGCATCCGCCCTATTTCAGCCGCAACAGCCTCTTCATCACGGACGTATTTTTCTTTTTTCACCTCAAGGCCCTTGTAGTCCTGAAGGAGTATCTGGGGCATCACTTCAACAAGAGCCGAATATTTGAAGGGGAGGCCTTCCGCAACAATCGGCATGGACTCGATAAGGGGGGCGTCAACAGGCTCCAGGTTGTTTTCCTGAAGGGCGGGAAACAGGGTCTGTTCATAAAGACTACGCATGACCTCATCCCGCATGGCATCGCCATAAAACTTCTTGATCATAGGAAGCGGCGCCTTTCCCTTGCGAAAGCCTGAAAGGGTGGCCTTTTTCTGAATATTTGCAAAAACCTTTGCAATCTCTGCATTAACCCTGTCAACTGGGACTTCAACGCTTACCTTGCGCTTCACCTGGCTAAGTTCTTCAATGTTAACCTGCATCTCATTTCCTCGCTTACATTTGATTTTATAAATTAAAACAGGTCGGGAGCGGGATTGCTGCCTCTTTAGCACAACATTTAGCTTAATGGGTTTATGAGGACATGTATTGATAATCTAATTGGTGCGGGAGACAGGACTTGAACCTGCACGCCGTAAGGCAACAGCTCCTAAGGCTGCCGCGTCTGCCATTCCGCCACTCCCGCACATGAAGAGTAAATTATATATATTATGAATCGTATTTTTGCAAGCTGTCTTCGATTAGAAACAATTAGAAAGAAGCAAAATCAACATTAGTTGACTTGACAATCAACTGCCTTATTCACTAATAATCCTTCGTAGAAGTTATGCTTAATACCCAAACAAGCGGAGAAAATGATTTAGTATATGCCTCGCCTCGGTGAAATTCTTCTCTCAGAAAAACTGCTCACATCAAGAGAGCTTGAATCTGCACTTGAAAACCATATCCTCCATGGTGTTAAACTTGGAACATGCCTTGTTGAGATGGGATATGTAAGGGATGACGATCTTTCAAGATGCCTGGGAAAACAGACCGGGTATGACTTTCTGACTAAAGACCAGCTCTTTGCTGTTGCCTCTCAAAACCTGGCCCTCATAACCCCGGCTGTGATGAAAAAGCACCGTCTGATACCGGCAGGAATAGATGGTTCAACACTTCGTATTGCAACAGACAATGAGTTTACTCCCAAAAAACTTATTGAACTTGAACAGTTCATTGGCAGAAAACTATCCCCGGTGGCTGTCTCAGGATATGCAATAGATTGTTTTTTTGAAAAGATGTTCGGCATAAAACGCCCGGGAAGGTTTATTCAGAACTATTCTTCAAAGAAAAAAAACGGTTCAGAAGGCCACTCAGCTTCATCAGCCAACTCATCAAAAAGAGAAGAGACTTCATTGATTATAAATGGAGTGGAGTGGCAAAGCCTGGATGCGGTAACAAAAGACGCCGAGTATGATCAGTCGTTTGATACAGAAAACCGTCTCCGACAGGAAGCAGCTTTCTCCCCTCTTACGCTATCTGAAGTATCGCAATGCCTTAATAATGCAAAATCCAGAGATGATGTTGCAAAGGCTTCGCTTGACTTTCTTGCCCGCTCAAGGCAGGTCGTAGCGCTACTCATAATTAAAGATATGGTTGCCCTGGGCTGGAGCGCAATTTCTTCCAGAAAAAAGTTACATCACTTCAAGGATCTGACGTTTTCAATACCCCAAATACCAGATCTTTTCCAGTGTGTAACAACTCAGCGCCCATATTCAGGAAGATCGTATTCACAAGAGACAGAACTGTTGTTGAGGGAGCTGCATCATGAAGATAAACAACTCGCATATTTCCCTGTTTCCATCCAGCAGCATGTTGTTTCTGTACTTATCTGCGACTCTTCAGAAGAGTTTAATTTTGCAGAAGTCACAGAACTTTCCAGAAAAATTTCATATTCGCTTGCAATTCTTATACTTCGCTCAAAACTGTTGAGTTAATCCTTATGATCCGCCGGTTTCTTTTATGAGACCATTACCTCTACCCCTCTATCCTTAAGCCTGACCACAATCCTGTCTGCAATCTTGTTGAACTTATTGCTTCTGTTAAGCTTTATCTTATCCGGTTTTCTTGCGTTTGTCGGAAATTTTGCAGAAGAAACCACCATACTTTTCCCCTTGCCACTAAATATTTCAAGTGTCTCTGCCTGCCTGTTCAATCGCGCATTTGACACGTTGGAAAAATAGACAATATCTTCACCTATAATAATATAACGATTTGTAACCATGAGTGTTTTCTCGTATTCAGCCCTCCACAGGTGTATGGCTATAGCTACAGGAATGAGCAACAGAATGAAGAAGAAAGGTGATATATTGGCACCCAACACAATAG
>CAZXTZ010000007.1:0-21039 GCA_964643645.1 uncultured Geobacteraceae bacterium | reverse complement strand
AGAAATAATGGCCGAGAGAATTAATGCTGCAATGAACCAGCCCTTTATGTGGGAACCTGTATCATATTTCCAGGCAGCAAACTCTTTTATCTCCATACCAGAAACCTCCATTATTACCTTCGCTACTGTTCAATTATGCCACCAAACATTGAAAATGGAAGTGGCCTGTTGCAGTTGAAAATTACTGTGATAAAGTTCAAATCTATATATCAGAATTTCAAGAGTACACAATGACAGACCATAAAAATAATAATCAGAATCTGGCCATTGCCCTGCTTGCACAAAATCTCTTCAGGCACCCTGACAAACCTGCGTATATATGCAATGACGAGATTACAACTTATCGGCAACTGGTTGATTCCACATGCCGCTTTGCCACTGCTCTTCACGAATACGGAATTAAACCCTGCGACCGTGTAATGTTTGTAATGCCGGATTCACCTGTTCTTGTTGCAGTCTTTCTTGGAACAGTTCTGGCTGGCGCAATTGCTGTCCCGGTAAACACCGCCCTGCCTGCAGATGACTACCGCTACATAGCCGAAGATTCAGGGGCAAAATTGATAGTTCTATCTGAAAAGACAGATATTGCGGCATCTTCTCATCTACCACAGGCCGTCCCCTGGATTGTTGCCCAGGAATCGCTGGCCAACTGGCTCCATGAAAAAGCGCCGGCCCCACTTGAAGCTCCTGAACCAGAGCCAGATGATCCTGCCTTCATCCTCTATACATCTGGTTCCACAGGCCAGCCAAAGGGTGTACCGCACCGTCACTGTGACCTCTTGCTTGCATCAGAACAATACGCAAAAAATGTTCTTAATATAACAGAGGAAGATCTTATTTTTTCCGCAAGCAAGCTCTTCTTTGCCTATGGACTGGGAAACAGTCTTGCTTTCAATCTCCATGCCGGAGCAACCGCTCTGCTGCACTCAGGAAAGCCGCTACAGGATGAACTCTTGAGCCTGATTGCCAGACATCGCCCTACACTTTTCTTTTCTGTTCCGACAATCTATGCCCAGATTATCCTGGCAACACCAACAACCCATATTAATTTGCCAATGCGTCTGTGTATTTCTGCCGGGGAGGCTCTCCCTGCCTCAGTCTACGAAGAATGGATCCGTGTTACAGGCATTGAGCTTCTGGATGGCATCGGCAGCACCGAACTGACCCACATATTCATATCAAACTATCCAGGCAAATCAAAAGCTGGCTCTACCGGACAGGCAGTACCAGGCTATCTAGCCAGATTGATTGATAAAGATGGAAATCCTGTTCCACCTGGCTCTTGCGGACATCTGGAAATCAAGGGTAACACCCAGGCTCCGTCCTACTGGAATAAACCTGAAAAGAGCGCTGCCACAATGCTGCCAGACGGTTTCATAAAAACCGGAGATCTTTTTATTGAAAAGGACGGGTACTACTTTCACCAGGGCCGCAGTGACGACATGCTGAAAGTTGGCGGACAATGGATATCGCCTGTGCAGGTTGAGAAGTCGCTTGCATCACATCCTTCAGTTGCCGAATGTGCCGTAGCAGCCTGCCTGGTCTGGGGTCTTGTGCGCCCTGCTGCCCATCTTATACTTAAACCGGAGTTTGAAGCATCAAGGGCACTGGAGCAGGAACTGAAACAGTTTCTGGCAGAACGTCTGCAGGACTATATGCTGCCTGTAAGATACTTTTTTGTTAATGATCTGCCACGAACCTCCACCGGCAAGGTTCAGAGGTTCAAACTAAACCGTTAGATCAGATACTTACTCTTGAGAGTATTTCAACAATTTGTCAGACTGACCATTTTCACACAACAACTGGAAACCTGCCAGGGAAAGACAATATGATAGAACTCAAGCTGCCTCTTAACCCCGGAATGATGCATCTGGCTGTCTCTTTTGCAGAAACCGCTGCAAAGATGGCAGCGCTTGCAGAACGTGAAACTGTTTTGCTTGCACTGGGGGTTGAAGAGCTTTTCATGGCACTCTGCAAAACGATGGAAGGTTCACCTGTTGAAATACTCTTCCGTGACTGCCGTTTTGCTGTTGAGATAATTTTTCGTTTCAGGCAGCCACCGCCTGACCTCAAGGTGTTCAACATAACATCCCGTCCAGGGCATGATACCGATGAAGACCTCGAAAACATAGGCCTCTTCCTTGCATCACGGGCATCTGACCAGTTTGACATCCGAAAACTCAATGGGGAATGCTGGGAAATAATGCTCCGAAAGGAGAGACAGTACCCGACTTCTGAATCTCCGGAATGCACAAAAAGACAAACCATCGCAAAGTGGAAAATTTCATTATCGCCATCATCACCATCTGTCAAGACCCTCTCCGACCTGATAGCCCTTGATTACAGATCAGCTCAGTTTCCTGAAGAGTTCACACCTGCAGGCCGTCTCCTGGACAAGATTGCCAGCGGCGATTATGGGGCCATCATCGCGGAAGACAAAAATGGAGCTGTTGCCGGAGGCCTTATCTGGCGTACGACAGAAAGTCATTTAGTTGAATGTTTCGGCCCATATATTGGAGAAGCCGCCGAAAGAGAGAGACTCGCCATTGAATTATGCGAAGCGGTCACTGCTCTTTTTGGAAGAAGCGGCCATAACGGTATGATTTTATACGCACCGGTGCCACCTCCGCTTGATGCGGGATTTGAGACGGCAGGAAGCATTGAAACATCTGAATGCGCCATCTGGGCAGGTTACAGAATGATGAAGGAAGAGTTCGGTTCTATTGCCTACATTGCATCCGGACTCCTTCAATATTACACGGAAAGAAGCGCAGCTATGGCACTAGCGCGCGAGATAAAGGATTATCGGGATGACGGGGAAACAGGAGATGGCCTGACTCTGTTTGCCTCGCGTCTTAACCGCTCTGCCGGACTCGCGCAGCTAAAGCCGCTTCTTACCGGAAAAGATGCCGATTCTGTACTTAAGGAGCATCTGGAACTGTTGGATCATTCAGGGTACTTAACAACTGTCTGTCTTCTGGATACTGGACGCCCCTTCGATTCCCTGCTTGTGCCGCATCTGATTTCCAGGGGCTTTTGCCCAGTCATGCTTGTGCCATGGGGCGGAATTGGTGATATTATTCATCTTCAGAGACGGAGTAACGGTTGATGCAATCTTTTGATATTGACAGACTTGTTCCCAGGCATGTCATACAGTTTGAGGCGCATCTACCCTCACCACCTGCCGATGAACTCCGCAAAATGTATGGATTCACAAACCTTATCCGTCTTAACAACAACGAAAATCCACTGGGCCCACCTCCGGCTGCTGCAGCGGTCATTAACTCTTTCCCGGCTTCCAGGGCCGCAAGATACCCTAACGGTGACGGCAACCCACTCCGCAACGTACTTGCCCAATATCTGGGTCTGACTCCAGGTCAACTGCTGCTCGGTAATGGAGCAAACGAGGTCATATCCTTTGTAATTAAAACATTTTGCGAACAGGGGGACAATATTGTAACCGCAGACCGTACCTTTGCCGTTTATGAATGGATAGCACGATTTTCAGGCATAGAAGCAAGGTTGGCCCCTCTCAGGGATTTCGCCTTTGATGAGGATGAACTTCTGGCCCTTGTAGACAGACGGACTAAACTGATTTTTCTCTGCAATCCAAACAACCCGACAGGGACATGGTGGAACCGGCAACGCCTGATCCGTTTCATGGAAAGACTGGGACCAGACCATATTGTTGCCATTGATGAGGCCTATAACGAATTCATCTCGAATCCCGAGTATCCAAACGGTATTTCACTACTGCAACAGTTTCCAAACCTGGTTGTATTACGCACTTTTTCAAAGATGTACGGACTGGCAGGCCTTCGGATCGGCTACCTTGCAGGATCTGAGCGTCTGGTTGAACTGACAAAAAAAAGTTGCATTGTTTATTCTGTAAACGGATTGGCGCAGGAAGCAGCCCTTGCAGCCACAGGAGATATGGATTTCATAATGCGCACAAGAAAAATGGTGAGGGATGGGCTTGATATTCTTGAAGTTTTCTGCAAGGAGAAAAAACTGACATACCTCCCTTCTGAAACAAATTTCATGATGATAAAACTGCCGTTCAGCGATACCCTTGCCTACCGCCTTCTGATGCAGCTGGGTATAATGGTCAGAACAATGACGCCTTACCGCTTTCCCAACTGGATAAGGGTTACAATTTCAACACAAGAAGAGATGAGACTATTCTGCGAAGGGCTCTCAAGGATTATACACTCACGCTCCGATCAGAGCCCTGTTGCCAGGGCATACGGAATAGTCCATTAGATGCACACCTTCAAACATTCATAAAAAGAGTTAAAAGTAACATCTTACCAGACAAACCTGAACCCTCCACTAACGGCATCTGAATTGGAACCTTCCCGGATTTCGGCGTTATAATCAATGTAAAAAGAAAGACTTTCACTTGAGGCAACAGTGACACCTACGCCTCCGGTGAATATGTCACGCCCTTGACGGGGGCCTTCTGAAGATATCTGCTGCCCCGACAAAATCGAGTTCACTGTAACATTCCTGTCAAGAAGTTCCTGGGCAAGTCCAACTCTCATCTCCGGTATAAATTTGAGGCCAAAGGGGGCATCAAGCTGTACTGCTCCCCTGATCCCCTCGTTCATCCTCAATGCATCCATCTCTGCTGGAGAGACATAAAGAGCAAGCATACCGCCTGACTCCGAAACTGAACCACGCAGAACCTTCCCGTAATCCATTGTGAGAGATGGCTCAATTACAAATGGGTCCGGAGCGAAACGCCATCCTGCTGCAATGGATGAGAACAAAGAGTTGCCCACGGACCTGGATGACGCAGAAGTCGTATAATTGCCTATATTTATTGAACGCCTGTCAGAATATGAATCGAAGCTGCCACCAATGGAAAATTGCAGCAGCGGTCCTGTTTCTTTACCATATCCACCATAAACCATGACCTGACAAGAATCGAGGTCGGAGAAACTGTTGTTGTTCACTTCCAGAGAGCTTCGGGCATATCCAGCCGCAATGCCTCCGATCCATCCGGTTCCGAAGTCATGATCAAAACCGCTCAGTCCACCTGCGGTGGTTAATCCGTAGCCTGGAGAAGCAGAGCCATCAGCTGCATTTTCAAAACGTCCAAATCCGTAGCCCCACAACATATTACTGCTTTTATCAGAACGAATAGTTATGGGAGATGCATCGTTTACAACAACCTCGGCATTTTTATCTGCAATTCTTATGCTGTTGTATGCAAATCTTGCCATACCTGCATCTGACCCAGCAGTCCTCTGCTCCATACGAGAACGCAAACCGTTGAGTGACAGACGGCTGCCGGAAAGCGAGGCATTTACGGATGCGGCATATAGTGATCCCCCGATCTGGTCAAAAGCATTTATAAGGCCTGCCTCATTCTGAGCGTACAAGGCATCAAAAAGGGCCTTCTTTTCACCAAATGGAATTGAAAGGTGCGGAGGACGGATGTTTTGAAGGGCTGTTGCAACTGAACTTCTCGACTGATTCAACAAAACCCCGGAAAAACTGAGGTCAGCAAAGTTTGCAGGTGTCACTATGAAGGAAAGTGCCGAAGGATAGTAAAGAACGTCATATCTTGTGCCGGGCAAGAGGTTTGCAGGCTGCCGCAGGGCGGAAACAGCGCCTGCAATACCGCCTTCAGCGACAAGAAGAGTCATGCTGTTGCCGAGAAGCGGCGTTGCCTGAGGAGTCGGGCTAAAGATCGGAACCGAAGAAATGTCCAAAACACCGCCATAGCGGAGGGTTCCAAAACCTGATACAGGGCCGGAAAGATAGAGTACAGGACTACTGTCAGTAATTACTGTTCCACCATTTCCAAGAATTTCTATAGAGCGGCTTATACTGTTGCCATCCGTAAACCTTAAAGTTCCACCGTCAAACAAAAAAACGCCTGAACCAAAGTTATTCTCGGTACGAGCGATGGTTGTCCCACCCCTGAACTGTGTTCCACCGCTGTAAGAGGCAAATTGTTCTGTAAGATCGAGAGTCCCGGATCCAACCTTTATTAATGGCCTGCTGAACACAACACCGTCAGAGAGTCCGTCTGTTAGCTGCGATGTTTCCGGAACACTGTCGTTGTCTGCCTGACCGAATGTCAGCGTGGTGGCCTCAGTAAAATATGTTGTAAAATCGAACATTGCGAACAGACCACGCCCCAGGGTTGAAGCTAAAAGGACATCATCCATCTCACTGTAATGAAGTGCAAATATCGGGGCATTGGGAAGCATCTGTCCAATCGGCTTCCATATTGCCCCGTTTTTTGCTGCCGGATCAATCGTATAGTAGATCGGATTCACATAATTATCGGTAGTGCTGTTATGGAGTCCACCGGCAAGGAGCGCATTAACGCCGTTGTGGGCAACATATTCTACAGCCCTTATTGCTATGAGGCTTGCAGGCAGAGAGGCTGATATTGAATCAAAATCATATAGGGTATCGGAGTTACCATTCCTTGTCCCACGCCATATTTTCGCGCCATCAGCAACATAAAAATTGCCTGTGCCAGTTCGTCCGTCAAACACAAGACTCTGGACTGAACGCCCTGGTTTTGTGCCTCCCAGATCCGCTGTATCAAAATTTGTAAGTCTCACAGGCTGCATACTGTTTACATCGTCGCTGTACCAGAGCTGACCGTACCTGTTTTGTGCCTGCACTTCGGCCGCAGTCAAAGCTCCACAGGTCTGATCCCCGATTCCTGCAAGGATTGCATTAGGGCGATCCCTAGCTCCATATTCTATGCTGCCAAAACCGTCATTTTTTACGTCAGTCACCTGAGTAGCAGTGACAATCTCCTGCACCTGAAGATTCACCGTTCCGTTGTTTGTAATGCGTGGGTTATCCTGACCAATAAAAAGAGAGTACCCACCAACGGCAAACCTTGTCTGATCGTACATGTTGAGTGCAAGAGCCGGATAAAAAGGCATGGTAGCCTCGGTATTTACCTTTACCTGGGCACCATCCTCCTCCGTTTTATAAAGATTAATATAAGTCTTGCTCTGCGGATTAACAGAACCGTCACCGGCCATCGTGAAACGGAGTAAGGTAGCCATATTCTGGTTACTTCCATAGATAACTGCAACACCTTCATTAGCAAATGTCTGATAGTTTACAGCATTGGCGCCGCCATCTCCGGCGCTTATCATTCCCCATTCAGTGCTACCTTTTATCTGGTAAACCGAGCCGTTGTCCTGCATCCCGGCAACTGCAACATTTGCAAGGGGGTTCCAGGATGATGCGTCAACTTCAGAAACCTGGATATTTGCGTTTAGCGGGGTCCAGGAACCTTTACCCTGCGGATTGCTGAGAAAGTAAATTCCACCATCATCGGTCTGTATCAAGCGCCCTGCTGAATCTATAAAGATACTGCGGCTGTCCGCATGGGGCGAAGAGTTGTTGGTGGTGCCTATATTGGTGAGTGGTTCCCATTCTGTTTCACCGGTTGCCGGGTTATAAACACCTCTGAATATTCTGCCACTGTAGGCATTGGCTCCTATTGAGTTCGGAAACTGCTCAGGTGTGCCATTATCCGGCTGGCGCACCCCTGCCACATAGATCACATTGGGGTTGGATGGATCAATGGCAAGGGCGGCGTTATTAAACTGAGCCGAGGGGAAAAGCCCCTGTTGCGGAAGCTTGTTCGAGGTATCAGTGTCATTTGTTACAGGCTGCGCCATGGATGTCCAGGTGGCGCCTCCGTCCGGGGATCGATAAAAGACTGTTTTGTCATACTCTATGCCGTTTACAATGCCTGCAACAAGTGTACTGCCGGAAGTAGCCAGAAGAATCCGCTTGGTTGTAGCGTCAGCAGTTGGAATGTTGTTTATATGTAGCCAGGTTGCCCCAGAATCTATACTTTTGTATACTCCTGTTGTGGCGGTGCTGTTCAGAACAGATGCGTAGAATATTGCCGGATTGAGGGGATCTGCCTTAAGATCTGATATCTTACCGGCAGCAAGTCCACTGCCTGTTCCCACCAGAGCCAATCCTCCCCCGCCAGTAGTACTGCGATAGAGCCCCGTCTGTCCGGCAACCGGATTTTTTATCCCCACCAGCATCAGGTTGTTGTCTGAAAACATCTTGACAATATCCTTGCCAATCAAAACATTACCGGTGTCCGGCGCGCTCCAGGTATACCCTCCATCGGTGCTGAGCTTTATGGAATTCAGAGGACCTCCATTCTCCGCATAATTACTCTGCTTGCCGAAACCGATATACAGCTTTGAACTGTCACTACGGTCAAAGATCATATCCCCGATTGACAGTGAGGACATTTTGTCAGTAAGGGGCACCCAGGAGAGACCTGAGTTTGTTGTTTTCCAAACGCCGCCATTTGCGGTGCCAACATACATGGTGCCCGACATTCCGGGAGCTTCAAGCACAATGTTCATTGCGCCGACTGACGGATTTCCATATATGTCCATACCCTCAACGCCTGTATAACTACTGATCGGGCTTGATACGATAGGTGAAGGCCCCAGAGGAGTCCATCCTGCGTTCACAGATGAAAGAGACAGGAACAAAAGCGCCGTTACGGCAGCTGTTCCAATAAACAACCTCATCTATTACCCCTTATACAGAACTGCAAGCATCGTAATATCATCGGCCTGAAGTGTCTGCCCTGCAAAAGAGGAAACAGCTGAATCAACAGATTCTAGCAGATGTCTTGCTGTTAAGTGTCTGCGTGGTATCGCGGACAGGAGACGCTCTTCTCCAAAAAGGGATTCTGCTGAATCCATGGCCTCTGTTACTCCATCTGTGTACATTAGCAGTATTTCTCCAGGCTTGAGGGTTATTGACTCGCTTCTGTAATCAAAGGAGTCAATACATCCTGCTACAAGACCCGGTTCCAGGCGCAGGTAAGAAGGCTCGCCATCAGCTGAAATAATTACCGGTGGCGTGTGACCGGCATTGGCAAACTGTATGACACCATCTACAGGATCAATTACACCGCAGAGTATTGTGACAAACATGCTGGTTTCATTTCCCTGGCAGAGTTCCCTGTTTACTCTTGAAAGAAGTTCTTCAGGATCTGGCAAATCCCGCACTCCTGAACGGGCAAGTGTAACAGCCATGGACATGTACAATGCCGCCGGAACCCCTTTCCCCGAGACATCTCCGATGATAAAGAAAAATCTGCCATCATCCATCTGCCTTACATCGTAAAAATCCCCCCCAACCTCACGGGCCGGCTTGCAAAGGCCTGCGAAATCGAGTGTTGGAGCATCAGGCAGCCTCAAAGGCAATATTGACATCTGCATGTCATGGGCTATTGCCAGCTCACGGGCCATCCGCTCCTTTGATGCAGTGGTTTCTGTAAGATTTTTAATGTAATCCTGCAGATCCTTCTGCATGCAATTGAATGCGACAGCCAGCTGCCCGACCTCACCGCCCTGGGTTTCGGGAAGCACCACATCAAGCCTTCCGCCTGATATCTGCTCAACTGCATCGGTCATTGCAACAAGAGGCCTTGTAACTGTTCTTGCAACAAGGATTATTGTCAAAAGCAAAAACAGAAAACCTCCAACACATATAAAAGCGATTACCCGGCTTGAATCAGCGGCATCCTTCATCATCTTTTCTGCAGGGAAAATAACGGCAAGCGACCACCCTGTGGATGGGACAGGAGCATAATAAATCCATATTTCACGTCCATAGACGTCGTTTCCCTTTGCAAAACCGCTCTCCTGGCGAGCAATTCCCTTTCCCACCTCTTCAAGCACCTTGCTGCCGCTTTTTTCTGCCATTTTAAGCAGGCTTTCCTTCATTACAGAGGCGCTATCCGGATTTGCAATAAACTGTCCTGATCTGGAAAAAAGCGCTGCGTAGCCGTTATTCTGTAGCCTGAGCGATGAAACCTGTGCCCCAAGCCAGGCAACGGATATATCCGCAGTTGCTATGCCTGCAAAAACACGGGCTCCCCCCTTGTCTTTACGATAAAAAGGAGCTGCAAATGTGGTCATCAACACATTGCCTCCCCCTTCATCAAAATACGGCTCTGTCCATATCGGAGTTTTCAGTTCCTTCGGGCTTAAGTACCACTCTTTTTTCAGATAGTTGTATGAAGCGAGAGAAAGATCGGCGTAGGCTATGCTGCCATTTTGTCTTCTGTAATAATAGGGAGCAAAAAGAGTGGTACCTGCGGGGGAGCGCTGGGGCTCGAATGCTATTGTGGCGCCAAAAACCTCTTCATTGTTTACAACATGATTTTTTGCGATGTTCCTGACTATCTCGGGGGTAAGGTGAGGCAATGCCTCAAGGTGAGCAACCAGCCTTCCTTCATCACGGGCAACCGATTTAAGCATATCATCTATACTGTTAAGGGCAGCCTGAACGACATCACTGGCATGGGCCCTTACCTGACGCTCAACCATTAACGCCGTATAGCGATAGTTCACATAAAAGACCACGGCAAAAATAATGGCAGAGGCGCAAGCCAATGCCATTACAAGCCTCAGTGTGATGCCCGGTCCGCTACGGTGTATTTTAGAGAAGGTCGACTGCTCTGTCAGGCCGATATCAGGCAAGGGCTGCAAGAGCTTCAGCTGCTGTAGGAGCAACCTTGAATATTGCAAGAAAACCTGACATCCTGAAGACTTCCTCAACAGTTCCGGAAATACCGGTAAGAACGACTGAACCTCCAACTGCCTTGAGCTGCTTCGCTGCAGCAAGCAGTGAACGGAGACCGGCGCTGCTTATATACTCGAGACCGGACATATCAAGAACCATCTTGTACTGTTTTGCCTGAATGCGTTCGGCAAGCCATGCATCGAATACTGGCGCGCTTACTGCATCCATGCGTCCATTAAGCCCAGCAACCACAACATCGTTTTCATTTCTGGTTGTAATTTCCATTTACAAGTCTCCTAAAATCTTATTGGTGCAAATCCGTCAGGAGTTGCATATTTGTTTAATTCATTATTATGCAAGGTACCGCTTTTATCTGTATCAAGTTTCTCAAAGAGCCGCTCTTTTTCCTCAACAGAAAGATCAGTCAAGGGGTTCGCACAAAGATCCTTTGGTTTTATACGGTCTTTACCTGTAGTGGTTTTTCCCCTTACCAGCGGACATGAAATAAATTCTTCTCGGGTTATTGTCTCATCCTTATCCTTGTCAATGCTCTCGAAAAGATCCGAATCTGCGGCAAAAGAGAATGCCGGAACAGCAAAAACAAATGCATACAGCAGCAAGTGCTTGATCTTGATCATATTGCGCGTCCTTTCCTTATAAGATTTGTATTGCAGTATACTCAGTTCCAGCCATTTCTCAAGCATGTTGCTTAATCAAATATGATTTTAGAAAATTTCAGGGCTTCACGATTGACATGAGCAGATTGTACATGCAATAAATTACTTTCATAATTTCTGGAGGTTCTGCTTCATGAGCGTTGACGACAAAAAAATTATCTACAGTATGATGCGGGTATCAAAATTTTACGACAAAAAACCTGTCATCAAGGACATTTCACTTTCCTACTTCTACGGCGCAAAAATAGGAGTACTGGGACTCAATGGTTCCGGCAAGTCAACCCTGCTTAAGATTATGGCCGGCGTGGACAAGGAATTTAACGGACAGGCGGTTCTTTCTTCAGGATATACTGTTGGCTATCTTGAACAGGAACCAAGACTTGACGACAGCAAAACAGTGCGTCAGATAGTAGAGGAAGGTTGTCAGGAGACTGTTGATCTTCTGTCTGAGTTCAACAGCTTGACTGATAAATTTTCCGAGCCTGATGCCGACTTTGAAAAACTGTGCGACCGCCAGGCGCTACTTCAGGAAAAACTTGACCATCTGGATGCATGGGATCTTGACTCACGGCTTGAACTTGCAATGGATGCCCTGCGCTGTCCAGCTTCTGAAACCGGGATCAAGGTGCTTTCCGGCGGTGAAAAACGCAGGGTTGCCCTTTGCCGGCTACTCCTGCAGAAACCGGACATTCTGCTGCTGGACGAGCCAACAAACCATCTTGACGCAGAGACAGTGGCGTGGCTGGAAAAACATCTACAGAGCTATGAAGGAACAGTAATAGCAGTTACCCACGACCGTTACTTCCTTGACAACGTGGCAGGATGGATCCTTGAGCTTGACCGAGGCGAAGGGATTCCATGGAAGGGTAATTACTCATCATGGCTTGAACAGAAGCAACAGCGACTGGCAGTTGAAGAAAAACAGGAAAGTGACCGTCAGAAGACCCTTCAGCGAGAGCTGGAGTGGATCAGGATGTCACCCAAGGGACGCCACGCAAAATCTCAGGCACGCATCAGTAAATACGAAGATCTGGCCTCCCAGGAAGCTGAAAAGCGTTCCAGGGATCTTGAGCTTTATATTCCGGCAGGTCCCCGCCTGGGCGATATTGTTATAGAGGCTGACAATGTAGCGAAAGGATTCGGAGACCGACTGCTTTTTGAGGGGATGACATTCAAAATGCCCAGGGGCGGGATTGTCGGAGTAATAGGCCCAAACGGCGCTGGAAAAACCACTCTTTTCAGAATGATTACAGGATCAGAAAAACCTGACAACGGAAATATAAGGGTCGGAGAGACTGTGCAGCTAGCCTGTGTGGATCAGAGCCGTGACTCCCTGAACCCTGACAGGCTTTTGTGGGAAGAGATAAGTGACGGCCAGGAGATGATACAGTTGGGCAAACAGGTTGTTAATGCACGCAACTATGTAGCTCGTTTCAACTTTACAGGAGCTGATCAGCAGAAAAAAGTCGGTATGCTTTCAGGGGGGGAACGCAACAGGGTACACCTGGCCAAGATCCTCAAAAGTGGGGCCAATGTGTTGCTACTTGACGAACCTACCAACGATCTGGACGTTAACACCATGCGATCACTTGAAGAGGGTCTGGAAAACTTTGGCGGTTGCGCTGTCGTAATCTCACACGACCGCTGGTTTCTTGACCGTATTGCCACACATATTCTGGCATTTGAAGGTGAATCAAGGGTTACCTGGTTTGAGGGCAATTACTCCGAATATGAAGAAGACCGCCGCAAGCGTCTGGGTGCTGAGGCGGACCGTCCTCACCGGATCACTTATCGTAAACTGACAAGGTAGCCTGCAATGAACTACGAAACATATTTTTCAAAAGGCCAGAAGGTTTTTCTTATAAATCTTTCTGAAGATCGAGATGAATCCATTTTTGATGCATTCTCTGCTACCATTATGAACTGCGACAATATGCACTTCGAACTTCGTCCCCGTTATTTACTCCACCACGGAGACCACGGACATCTTGAAAAAGGAATGATATACAAGATAACTGCAGAGAGCTTTGGTGCTGGGGTTCAGTTTATAGGCAAAATAACAACAGTGAATTCAAATAGTTTTATTATGGAGCCTACAGACCAGATGGAGATGTATCAGAGGGGCCAGGTTCCCAGAACCGACGTTATGCTTGGCTTCAGAAGTTTTACAAAAACGGCCCCACTTGTTTTTTTCAAAAATGAGTGGAAGCGTTTCATTGAAAGCACAGAGTCAGGCAGGTCATCCAAATACGACCTTGCCGCAACCTCCCTCAATCTGGGCGTTGGCGGACTCCGCCATGTAGTAAACCGATCAGATCACCAGACTGATCTTGCGATGTTATTTATTGACCTTGAAGATGGTGAGCCACCTGTCTGCTCCATTGCTGAACAACTTTGGCGCAGAAGCCTTCCTGACGATGACGGAATTGCTGTAGGCAGACGTTTTGTACTTATAAGAAAATCAGACCAGAAACGTATTCAGCTGTTCATTGAACGGCATTTCAAAAAACAGAAGAAAGGGACACTGCCAGATAAAAACAACTGGGAACTTCTGGACAGGATGATCTACAACAGATAAGAAAATGAAACGGAATGCAGGAATTTCAAGGCCGGTGAGAGAAGATGAATTTTGACCGTTATTTCCAGGCAGGCCAGAAGGTTCTGCTGGTAAATATATCAGACGAAAGGGATGAGTCGGTATACGAATCACTTTCGGGAACAGTGGTAAGCTCAGATGACTCCAGGATTACCCTGAAGTCGCCATATCGTATTTTTTCAGGAGAAAACAACAATCTGCTTCCAGGCATGCAGTTCAAACTTGCAACGGAGTCATTCGGAGTAGGTGTTCAGCTCTGTGTTGAACTCCTAAGCACACCCGGTATTGAGACCATTACCGTAATTCCGGTCGGAATAATGGAGATATACAAAAGAAGATCAGCAACCAGGACTGACGCCATCCTGCCATTTCTTAATGTTTCCCAGAAGTCATCTCTCAGCGCATTTCAAAGGGAGTGGAGGCGGGTAATAGGCGACATTCACAAACCCAATCCACCTCGTTTGAAACTTTACGAACATATCCTGAACATTAGTGCAGGCGGAATCCGTTTTGATACGGAAACATTTCCAACTCCACTCTCAATGATTGTTGTTGACCTGCTTGATGAAAAACCCCCGGTCTGTGCGATCACTGAACTGGTCTGGCACAAAAATCGTCAGGATTCAGAGCTGTTTGTATGTGGACACCGTTTTGTTGATATTTTGAAGGAAGATCAGGCAAGAATTATTGATTTTGTAGTAAAAAAAGAATCCGGCACTACGGTTTTACGACTCAAGGACAACTGGGACCTTCAGGACAGAATGATAAACATGCCTGATAAGAAGAAACCTTTATAGCAAAAACTACAAATATTCAATCCGGATTCCTCATGTAATGGATCTCCATAAGCCTCCTGAATTGCTCTTTAATCTCTGGATCTTCAAATTTCCCTGCACTGTTTTCAATCATACAGAGCCTGTCTACTGTAAGTTCTTTCATCAGAACAGGTTCTTCGTTGGTTTCACCATTTAAAGCAGCTATTGCCCCGGATTTGAATACAATATCACTAACCCTGTCCTCACCGAGAGATTTATTAATTTTCTTCTTAAGGTCTGCCTTCATGAATGAAAGCTGCTGCATCCATGGAGCGCTGCTGACAAGAACAGAAAGAACGCCTCCCGATATTCTCAGTGGTTTTGCTCTGCCTGCTATCGAAGGGCCTACTATCTTTTCCCATGAATGCCAGATTTCAATATCCTTAAGGCGCTCACCCAGAATCGTGCCTTTCAGGGTTGATGAGATAAGAGATCCAAGCTGTTCAGGGCGCCCTTTTGGACGTTTTACCGACATTAGTTCTTCTCCTTTTATACCAGCCACCAACAACCTGACCAAGCACAGCGCTTACAAGTGTAAGCGGAATTATCTTCCAGCTGAAACCGGCCTTTAGCCTTAAATTAACAACCAGCGGGATAGGGAGATGGGCTAGAAACAACCACGGAATTGAAAACTTTTTAAATGACTCGCGTATGTATCCGCACGGGATGCTTGCCAGAAATGCAAATAATACCAGTCCGGCAAGGGTAAATGAATCTTGCATGGTTATCCCCTTTACGGCATAGTATGTAGTTAATTTACTGATGTCAATCCTGACCGGGGAGGCAAATGCCTTTGATAAGTCGGCAAATTGTTGCTGAAGGTCAATATCTGGCCGTATTCAACTCTACACACCGTGTAATGAAAGCAGAATCACTTCTGAACGCAAAAGGGTTTCAGATCAAACTTATTCCGGCCCCAAAAGCTGTAAAGACAGATTGCGGTCTGGCAATAAGATTTGACCCGGATATCCTAACTGATCTGATGGGGCTTCTTGAAATGGAACATCTGCTGCCTGCGTTTCTCTGTGTAATGCAAGATGGAAGCTATACCAGGATAAAGGAGTATGAAACATGAAAACCATCGATTGCCGAGGAAAGTCGTGCCCAGCTCCAGTGATTGCAACAAAAAAGGCTCTTGAAGAAAATCCTGATTCTCTTTGCGTCCTTCTTGACGATGGCGCGCCCAGGGAAAATGTGACCCGTTTTGTTAAAACAAGGGGATTTTCTGTGACTGAAACACCTGACTCAGGGGGGTGGTCTTTGATTATTTCAGGCAGTCCAGAGATGGCAATTCCAGAAAAAAGAATAGCTGACATATCTGGCAACAGGAAAACAGTGCTTCTCATAACAAGCGAAAAACTTGGTGATGGAAGCGAAGAGCTCGGGAAACTGCTGATGCGCAATTTCATATTCACCCTTCTGGAGACCAGCGAGAGGCCCGATAAAATACTTTTTCTCAACAGCGGGGTGCTTCTTGCGGTAAAAGGCGCTGAAACACTGGAGGCCCTGGACAGGCTCTCCGAAAGCGGGGTAGAGATATTTTCCTGCGGAATCTGCCTTGATTTCTATGGAAAAAAAGACGAACTGGCAAGCGGTGTTGTAACTAACATGTTCAGTACTGCAGAGGAGTTGCTTACAGCCACATCCGTTATCAGACTGTAGAAAAACCAAATATTTCTTGACAATCAAGTGACCGTTTAAATATAGTTACTTCCTTTTAGAATACCCTGATTGTGTCAGTGAGCGATGTTCGAGACCCTATCCGAAAAGCTTGAATCTGTATTTAAAAAACTTCGCGGTCAGGGAGTTATGACCGAGGAGAATATCAAGGAGGCCCTGCGCGAAGTCCGCCTGGCACTTCTTGAAGCTGACGTAAACTTCAAGGTCGTAAAGGACTTTGTGGAGTCCGTGCGCCTGAAAGCTGTCGGAACAGAGGTATTGCAAAGCCTTTCACCTGGCCAGCAGGTAATAAGGATAGTTAATGACGAACTGATCACTCTTATGGGGGGAGATCAGGATAATTCTCTTGATCTGGCAGCAAAACCACCGGTTCCAATAATGCTTGTCGGCCTGCAGGGTGCAGGCAAGACAACCACATGCGGCAAACTGGCTTCATGGCTACGCAAGCAGAAGCGTCGTACCCTTCTGGTGCCTGCTGATGTATACCGACCTGCCGCGATTGAACAATTAAAAACAGTGGGACGACAGCTGGACATTGATGTTTTTGAATCAAGGGCTGATCAAGACCCTGTTGATATATGCAATTCTGCTGTCAAGTACGCTGAATTAAACGGCCATGACATTGTAATACTCGATACAGCCGGACGTCACCAGATTGATGACTTCCTGATGGGCGAGCTTGAACGAATAAAGTCAGCGGTAAATCCCCGGGAGATACTTTTTGTT
The DNA here is from genome assembly GCA_964643645.1 of uncultured Geobacteraceae bacterium. Classification (GTDB taxonomy): domain Bacteria; phylum Desulfobacterota; class Desulfuromonadia; order Geobacterales; family Pseudopelobacteraceae; genus Trichlorobacter. The sequence continues at coordinate 3,982 of CAZXTZ010000007.1, read as the reverse complement.
GCCGATGCCATGACAGGGCAGGAGGCGGTAAATGTAGCGGCTGGATTTAATGATCGTCTGGGCCTTACCGGAACGATACTCACAAAGCTCGACGGTGATGCCAAGGGTGGAGCAGCCCTCTCCATAAAAGCAGTTACCGGTACTCCTGTCAAATTTGTGGGTCTGGGCGAAAAACTCGACGCACTTGAGGTGTTCCACCCTGATCGCCTTGTTTCCAGAATACTGGGGATGGGTGATGTCTTGACTCTGGTTGAAAAGGCACAATCTGCATTCGATATAAACGAAACCGAGAAACTTCATCAGAAACTCAAGAAGAACCAGTTTGACCTGGAAGATTTTCTGGCGCAGATGCAGCAGATAAAAAAACTTGGCTCCCTTGAATCCATCATGGGAATGATACCAGGTATGGGCAAAATGATGAAGCAGATGCCGGGAGCCCAGTTAAGTGAAAAAGAGGTCACGCGGGTAGAGGCAATCATTCGCTCCATGACTCCCAAAGAACGGGCGAACCATAGCATAATAAACGGCAGTCGCCGTTTAAGAATTGCCAAAGGGAGCGGGACATCTGTCCAGGAAGTCAACCTGCTTCTCAAAAGATTTACAGAAGCTCAAAAGATGATGAAACAGCTTCAGAAACTTGGCCCGAAAAACCTTTTAAAAGGTATTGGTGGACTGCCCGGACTGGGCGGCCTTGGCAAGGGGATGTTCCCCCCGTTTGGACGTTAGCAAATATACAGAGACCTGAACTAACAGGCTAAATTCGCAGGAGGAAACAAAAAAGATGGCAACAAAAATAAGACTTCAACGCGGTGGCGCAAAAAAACGTCCTTTTTATCAGGTTGTAATAGCAGATGGGCGTGCACGCCGTGACGGGCGTTTCATCGAAAATCTCGGATACTACGACCCGACAAAAAATCCGGCAGTAATCAAGCTTAATGTTGAAAAGACCATTGCCTGGCTTGGCAAGGGGGCTCAACCCACCGATACAGTACTACAGATACTTAAAAAGCAGGGCATAATGGAGCAGGCTGCCAAGACAGCCGTTTGACCCGATTTGTTTTTACCGGCCAGGCCGGACATTTATTAGCGCAGAGGTAGGCCAGATGAAAGCACTTGTCGAAACCATCGCGCAGGCCCTTGTTGATGACCCATCTCAGGTAAAGATCTCTGAGGAGATTGAAGATGACACTCTTGTCATCAAGCTCTCCGTTGCAAAAGAAGATATGGGCAGAATAATAGGGAAGGAAGGAAGGACTGCAAAGGCGATCCGTACCCTTCTGAATGCCGTCTCAACAAGGGACCACAAAAAGGCTGTCTTAAAGATTGTAGAGTAATGGGCCTTTCTGACGAAAACCTGATAGCTGTAGGCAGAATCACTGGAACCCACGGCATAAGGGGACAGCTGAAACTTCTCAGCTATTCAGGCAACTTCGACACACTTCAGAACGCTGACAATACTACACTGCGATTTTCTGACGGAAGCATTCAGATTCTGCCTGTAAAAAGTTTTTCTGTGCATGGCAATTTTTTTCTGCTTTCTTTTGAAAGTTTTGACAACATAAATCAGGTAACAAACTTTGTTGGCTCCGAGGTCTGCCTTTACAGATCGCAGTTTCCAGAAACAGACAAGGATGAATATTACTGGTGTGACCTTATAGGCCTCTCGGTGCGTACTGAATCCGGAACAAATCTTGGTGTGCTGACAGAAATAATGGAAACCGGGGCAAATGATATTTACATTGTTCAGGGAACTGACCGGCAATATATGATTCCCGCTATTGCTTCAGTTATAGCCTCCATTGATCTTGATGACGGTGTAATGACAGTGACCCCACTGGATGGACTTCTGGATCTATGAGGATTGACATCCTCACACTTTTTCCGGATATGTTCAGAACTCCTTTTGATGAAAGTATCATCCGAAGGGCACAGGACAAGGGGCTTCTGACAATTGTAACCCATCAGATAAGAGATTATGCAACAGACCGCCATAGAACGGTTGATGATTCACCTTACGGCGGCGGTGCCGGAATGCTTATGAAACCTGAGCCTCTGGCATCCTGTATAGAATCAGCTAAAGAAAAAAATCCAGAAGCAAGGATTATTCTAACATCTCCACAGGGTGAAAGATTCTCACAGAGAATGGCCTCTGAACTCAGTCTGGACAAGGGCCTTATCATAATATGCGGTCGTTATGAAGGTATAGATGAACGTATATCGGAGATCTTTGTTGACAGGGTTCTATCCATAGGAGACTACGTACTCTCTGGCGGAGAACTGGCTGCCATGGTCGTAGTTGATGCTGTCACAAGACTTCTTCCCGGTGCTCTGGGGTCAGATGAATCGGCTGTTACAGATTCATTCAGCAATGGACTTCTGGAGTATCCCCAGTATACAAGGCCACCCGTTTTCAGGGGCCATGAAGTTCCGGAACCACTTATTTCAGGAAACCACGCCATTATAAACCGATGGAGGCGTCAGCAGTCATTAAAGCGAACACTGGAGAGACGCCCTGACCTGCTTGATGACGTAACGCTTGATGAGCAGGAAATGAAATATCTGGCAGAAACAAGTAGATGAGTAAAGATCTTTCAAAAGGTAATCTGGCCATTGCGCTGCTACATTATCCGGTCTATAACAAACACCGTGAAACAGTAACAACGGCTGTAACCAATCTTGATATACATGACATATCCCGTGCAGCCCGGACATATGGTCTTCATCGCTATTATCTTGTAACGCCGTCACAGGAACAGCAGGATATGATAAATCGGATTACAGGCCACTGGAGAACCGGATGGGGATCAACTTACAACCCGGACCGCTCCGAAGCACTCGGTATTATAAGAATCGCATCAACCCTGGATGATGTGCGCAAAGATTTTCAGACCGGTTTCAAAAAATCTGTAGTTACTGTTGCCACAGGGGCTCGTTCAAGAGTTGGAGACACAACATTCACTGCACTTCGAGAGAGTCTCTGTGACATTGAAACCCCGCATCTGCTCGTAATGGGAACCGGCTGGGGGCTTTTGGATGAACTCTTTGCCGAAGCAGAGATAACACTCACCCCTATAAGGGCTGCAGGCGATTACAACCATCTTTCTGTACGTTCAGCAACGGCCATAATCCTTGACCGTTTGCTTGGCGAGCATAATTAATAACAGGTAATATATAAAACCAGATAGCCGGACAGGCTTTGGCAAGGAGGAGCAGTCAAAATGAACACCATTGATTTTATTGAGTTTGACCAGATGAAAAAAGGTATCCCTGCCTTCAAGGTTGGAGATACAGTCAAGGTACATGTGAAGATCGTCGAAGGTGACAAACAGCGTATCCAGGCATACCAAGGGGTAGTAATCTCTCGCCAGAACGGTGGAATAAGGGAATCATTCACCGTTCGCAAGATTTCCAACAACATCGGCGTCGAGAGAATTTTTCCTATCCACTCACCAATCATTGAGCAGATTGAAGTTGTAACCCGCGGTCATGTTCGCAGGGCCAAACTCTACTACCTGCGCAAACTTCGCGGTAAGGCGGCCCGTATCCGTGAGCGCAAATACGTTCCAACAGCAGCCTGACAGATGTATACCCCAATCCATGAAAGCCCTGCCATCACGGCAGGGCTTTCATAATCATTGTATATCCAGTGCAGCAACCTCTTTTCAGATCCACCAAATCAAGCATCTACCTGTTTGAGCAGCAGAAGCTGTCAGAAGGATATACTCTTGTTGCCGGGATTGATGAAGTCGGCAGGGGCCCCCTTGCAGGTCCGGTTGTCGCTGCTGCCGTCATACTCGATCCGGACAGACCTGTGCCGGGTGTAAACGATTCAAAAAAACTGACCGCCAGACAACGTGAGATCCTCTATGAAGATATCATGGGGAAAGCCCTGTCTGTAGCCACCGGTTATGCTTCTCCTGATGTTATTGATTGCATAAACATTCTTCAGGCCACCCGCAGGGCCATGCTTGATGCCATTAAT
>CAZXTZ010000006.1:17224-29000 GCA_964643645.1 uncultured Geobacteraceae bacterium | reverse complement strand
TAAGCGCAGAAATCATGACAAACATTGCCAGGAGGGTGGTTAACCTCTCACGGAAGGAAGGTGGCAGATCAAGGTAACACCTTAGATCCTTGCGACTTATAAAGGCGGTTGCGGCAAGTCTTGCCATGATGGTGTTTGAAATACCATTGATGGCCTGTTTGAACATGATTGTAAAGGTACCGTCGTTACCTGTATTCATGATTATGCTATAAAAAAAATAAACCAGAGGCATTCCGATAAGCAACCAGTAGGCTGTGTTTGCCAGCATCAGATTGCCACGCCAGCGCCGGTAGAGCAGGCCGGTTACCAGAAGTTCGCAGCTGAAAATAATCAGTGCATATGGATGATTCCATATAATCCAGGTGGCGCTTGCGGCCACAACTGCAGCCAGCAGACCAAGAGAGAGACCGCAGATCTGCAGGGCAAGCATCACAAAAATGCTGCCGAAGAGAAGATCAACATTAAAGAACAGCGGAAAACGGAACCAGTTTCCGGCAAAACCTGCAAGGCCAAACAGAAGAGCCAGTAGAATTCGACTGACAAATCTTGATTGTGAATTATTTTCAGGCATTTTGAGTTTTTGTCCTTCAATTGATTTTTTGATGAATAGAAAGATGTACAATGCAACCATTTCTGCTGATTTAAAAGATACCATGCAAAAACCTGCTGTAAAGCAGGACAATAGTAAAAAGAGATATAAAACATTAACCAACCGGAACCGGTTTCTGTGTTATGATTTTATCTGTTATTAAAACATCCGGGAGGGGGCAAACATGTCAGACAGAATCAACTATAAGGGGACTATCGGGATTCTTACCGGCGGCGGAGATGTGCCAGGACTTAATCCGGCAATACGTGCAGTTACCTTTCGTGCCTTGCGGGAGGGGTATCGCGTAATAGGAATCCGTCGTGGGTGGGCAGGAATGATAGATATAATTCGCGATAAGAATGCTGACAACAGCAACAATTTCAGTTATCTGACCGATGAAGTTGTAAACCGGGCAGGCCGTACCGGCGGGACTTTTCTTCATACCTCTCGAACCCGCCCAAGTTCGGTAAAGCGCAATGATGTGCCACTTCACCTGCAGGATATCTATAATGATGAAGTTAACGATCTTACCCCGGAGGTACTGAAAAATCTCGAATGGCTTGGTATTGACTGGATGATTCCGATTGGTGGCGACGATACATTGAGCTACGGAGTGCATCTCTACAAGCATGGTGTAAAAGTGGTGGCAATTCCAAAGACAATGGATAACGACGTGCCTGGCACTGACTATTGCATCGGTTTCAGTACCTGTGTAAGCCGGACAATCAGCCTTGCAAACACACTGCGTACATCGGCAGGTTCTCACGAGCGTTTTTTGGTGCTGGAGGTTTTTGGCCGTTATGCAGGTTTTACCGCGATGCTGCCAACCATGGCCGGAGCTGCCAACCGTTGCGTTATCCCTGAATATAAATTTAATATCGAACATTTGACAGAACTCATGGTTGCTGACCGCGAGATAAACCCCAGCAAATATTCAATTGTAATGGTCTCTGAAGGTGCCATGTTCGAGGGGGGGGAGATGATTTTCAAGGATGCCACAACTGATGCCTACGGTCACAAGAAACTTGGCGGCATTGGAGATCTGGTGTCGGAACAGATTAAAGAGCTTTCCCCAAAGTTCAACAAAGGTAAAAAAATAGAGACCATTTATCAGAATCTTGGTTATCTGGTGCGTGGCGGAGACCCTGATGCCATTGATTCAATAGTACCTATGGCCTACGGAAATCTGGCCCTTGATCTTCTGTTGAACGGCATACACGGGCGGCTTGTTGTTCTTAAAAACGGCCGTTATGACAACGTCCCGCTGGATGTGGTTACAGCAACCAAAAAAATGGTGGATGTGAAGGAATACTACGATACAGAGCGCTACCATCCACACTACCGCAAGTTCACAATGAAGCCGCTGTTTATCATGACCAGCGACCTGGAATAGGGATTTGATAAATGAGGCTCTTACAAGAGCCTCATTTATTTTCCACTGCTTTTGGACGTTCCTTCTGATTACCGAGAATGACCTCTCCTGTGTCTGTAAAAAGCCTTACAGGAAGCTCGAAGACCCTTCTGAAAATGTCAAAGGTTCCTGATGCCATTGATTTTACCGGGATTGCACTGACCTGAGGATCGTCCCAGGTACCTTTTGCCGTAAAATATGTGGTAACCAGACTTCCGTCACCCCCCGTAAGAATCCAGCCCACAACAGGAATGCGGCTTACAACCTTGTCTATTGCCTGTAATGGTTGTACACCAATAAGAAGATCAAGGGTTTCCTTTGGTATGTCGGCTTTGCCGATTACCGATATATTCATTGCATTGCTGTTTATGAAAAAATCCTGGCTGTTTATCAATCCATCCTTAATTGATGCTGTTGCAGTTATATTGTTGAAAGGCATACCCTCAAGGGACATGTCAGGGATTTTGAGTGTTAATATCTGTGAAATGTTAAGCAGTGATATTACTTTTGATATTGATTTGAAGCGCCTCAGGACTCCCCGTTCAATATTTAAAGATAGATTCCCTGTAGCTGTTTTCTTCAGTAAATCAAGCGTATTGCCTGATGCCTTTATATTGCCTTCCACTGTCATTAGCCCGGTTGTTTCGCGATTCATTCCAAGACTGTGCAGCAGTTCGTCTGATTTAACCCTGTCGAGCTTGAATGAGAGATTCCATTGTTCAGGCTTGTTGTAAACTCTTGCCAGTTGTCCGTTTGCAGTCACTTTTCCGCTGAAAAGGCCGGCGTTCAGCTTTCGTAACTGGAGAAGCCCTCCCTCATTGTCCAGTGAAGCTGAAAGCCTTGAAAATTTCAGGTCACGATAGCTGCCAGACTCTGCGGATATAAAACCTTTCAATCTGAATTTTTGTATTTTCTTTGGTTTTTGGGGTGTCGGAGAATGTTTTTTTGAATCAGAATCAGGTTGCGGGGCGTGAATAAGATTTAAAAGCTCATGCAGGTCAAGGTAAGTGGCCGCGACCCTCATGTTAATATCCGGTTCAGCCCCCGGCTTCACTGTGCCTGCCGCGCTGAAGATGCTGTTATTCATTTTGCCGTTTATGTTGCGAATATTAAACAGGCCGTTTTTGTAAGCCAGATTTGCGCTGAAATTGCTTACTTTTGGGGCAGGTTCAAGTTCAAGGCCAAAGTCTGAGGTTATGAGAGTAGGGGCTGTTACGAAAAGTTCAACTTCCGGTTTTTTGAGAGCGGCAATGTGACCTCTGAACGAAACCGGAGTTTTGCCTATAACAGCTGTAATATCAGATGTTTTTGCTGAATTACCTTTAAAGGTCAAGGTTCCGTTTATATTTGAAACAGGTGCAATAATTTCATGTAGTTTTGCTGAAAATCCTGCAAAATGTATGTTTCCTGAGTAATGCATGGAGATTAGAGAGGAAGGATCTCCGCTGCCTGCTATATGAGCCTCTATCAGTCCTTTGGGGGTATACTGCCTGATGAACTGTAAGGCAGGTAATTCGTTATTGAGCATGAACTGATTAGTATGCAGGTCAAATGAAAAATAAGGCTGAGTGTCTGCATGTTTTAGCAGCGCTGTTGCAGAAAGTTGAACAGGAGGTAGAATATAAGTCATGCTTGTGAGGCGAGTTTCATTCTTTTTAAGCAGGGCGCTGAAGAACAGCTGATTAGTGGTGCCGGATGGTTTTTTGACTATGGAGTCTGGCAACTCGTATGAGGCTTTGTCAAGCTGCCATTGTCCGGATAACTTGTAGCCTTTTACTGCCCCTTCACCTGCGAGGTTGAGAACTGATTCTCCGGCAAAAGGGAGTTTGTCAATTCCAGCAACTCCTGCTATCCAGGTAACTTCAGGCTGCCTTGGTGTTATCTGCATCTGGAAAGGGTATTCCGATTGTTTGTTTGATGTTGCATATTCGGTAATACTGCCTTTCATGGTGAAAGGTGATATTCCAAATCTGCCTTTCATGTTTTGAAGATTGAAATTACTTCCTTTGAGCTCGATTATTCCTTCAATCTGATTGAAAAGGGGTGTTTTTTCACCGTAACGAACAGCGGCATTTTCTGCTGTACCCCTTATATACAAGGCATTTGCGTTGTCACCCTCTGTAAATTTGGCCAGCTTTGAAAAACGGCCCTCAATTGATCCATTCTCAAGCTTGAATCTGCCTGCTTTAATTTTGTTTTCAATAAAATCAGAAGCATCCTTTTCAATAATGCCGAATGGTATATAGCTTCGTACATTTTTATACTCAAAAGGGTCTGTAACTGCTTTTGCGTACAGGTGTGGATCTTTAGTTTCAAGGTCTGTAAACCTTGCAGTACCACTAATTGTAAACCCGTCAACAGAAAGCTTTACAGTTGAAAGTTCGATTGATGAAAGTGTGCGCTTCAGATCAAAGTGAACAGAAGCCTGGGAAGGAGTAACAGGGCCATGGAATACCTTTGGCCATACAACTTTTGCATTATGAAGTTTTACTAGACCTTTTGCATTCAAGGAAGATAGCTTGCCTTTTATCTCCGTATCAAGGGCAATGGTTCCTCCTGGTCTATCGAAAGGTATATGTTTGCCAAAATAACGCCAGAAGTTGCAATACTCAATTTTGTCAAGCTCCAGCTGCGTGTCAAATTCAATTGAATCTGCCTGGATTACAGATTTTTTAGGGATGTTTACGCTGCCACGCAACTTGATTGACCCGGTTGTTGAAGCTCCTGGAATCTTTGCGTAAAGTGCAAATTTTGATTTTTTGCCTCTTCTGATCTGGTCAATATAGAATTCAATTTCTGAAATCTGAAGATCAACAGTTTCCCCGCCGGAAGCCTTGTCATTCCAGTTTATCCGTGAATTTTTGAATCTCAGTTTTCTTAGCAGTATTTCTGTTTCGTCTTTTGATTCAGGCTTAATAATATCTGCAATGTTTAAAATACCTGTAGAATCTCTTGTGATGTCGAGCTTCATTCCATCAACAACCACATAGCCTAGTCTTACTTTCTTTTGAAACAGTGGAATAAGACGAAGGCTGAAAGAGATTTTTCTTACAGACAGAAACTCCTTAACGGAATCCTTTTCATTTACATGAAGATCGGAAACAACAAATTCAGGGCCAAGACTCCAGCTGTATTTTATTGTTCCGATTTTAACCTTGCGTTTGAGTGATTTTTCAATAATTGGAATGATCTGCTTCTGATACATGTTGATATCAATAATGTATGGAAGAAGAGGGCCGGTAAGAAGATATAGCATGAGACCGGAAAGGAGGGAAAAAAGAACAGTCTTGGGATATGGAATTCTTATATTCATTTATCATTACCCGCTGTAAGGCAGGCAGCGTGTTCAGGATGGATTTTTACTTTCAGTACCGCAGTACGGGTGACTTCTTCACATGAAAAAAGGTGGCCCTGCCAGATAAAGGATTCACCCGATTCAGGCAGATGCCCAAGTTCATGGAGAACCAGGCCGGCCAGAGTGTCATATTGAAGATTTTCATCAAGTTTTATATTTATTATGTCCTGAAGATCAAACACAGGCATAAGTCCGTCAATAAGGAGTGAACCATCCTGAAGTTTCTCAATTTTGCCAGGCTCTCCGGCATCATGCTCATCCTCGATCTCACCGACAAGTTCTTCAAGGAGATCTTCGGTTGTAACAAGCCCTGCAAGTCCACCATACTCATCAACAACAAATGCCATATGGTTTCTGGTTCTCTGCATTTCTTTGAGAAGTTCGTTAACTTTTTTACCTTCAGGCACGAAGACAGGTTTACGGAGAACATCATTAAGGGATATGCTCTCTCCCCTGACCATTCTGCCAAGAAGATCCTTGCCATGAACAACCCCGATTATTTCCTCTATTGTGCCAGAATACACAGGGTATCTGGAATACTGAGCTTCAAGAATGGTTTCAATTATTGATTCACGACTGTAATCAGCCTCCAGGGCAATAATCCGTGTTCTTGGAACCATTACTTCACGGACACATGTATGTGTAAACTCAAAAATATTGCGTATATACTCATGCTCCGATTCGCTGAACACGCCGCTTTCATGGCCTTCGGCAACAATATGTTGCACCTCTTCCCTTGTGACAAATGTATTATGTTCTCCTTTCAGGCCAAGGAGTCTCATTACGGCTCTGCTCGAACCTGTAAGAAACATTACAAGTATAGATGTGCAGCGGGATGCTATAAACATGGGTCTGGCAAGCCTGATTGCAACCAGATCCGCATATTGCAGCCCGATGGCTTTTGGAACCAGCTCGCCAATAATGAGAGAAATGTATGAGATTGAAAACACAAGAACCATTACAGAAATGGGTTCTGCTGCATGTTGAAGTACTGGCCAGGGAAGAGAGGCAATGAAAGGTCGCAGGTGTTCAATGGAAACTATGCCGCCTACGGTTGATGCAGCAGATCCTGCAACTGTAACTCCTATCTGTATGACGGCCAGCATCGGGTGAGGATCTTTCTGAAAATCCTCAATTATTCTGGCACGCTCGTCGCCATCAGATACAAGCTGGCTTATACGGCTTTTTCTGACTGAAATTATTGCAAATTCAGACATTGAAAAAAAACCGTTAAGGAGGATCAACAAAACAATGACAATCAGCTCTATTGTAACTGTATCCATGACCTGGACATAATCCTATCTGGGAGAGATATTGTCAATATTGACAGCTACCCGTTACAAAAAAACCCGCCGGAAAACCGACGGGTCATGTTCTGGAAATATTCACGGATGATCAGGCAGCAGTTACTGTTACCTTCAATTTGGCGGTTATCTCAGGGTGTACCTTTACTGCAACGGAATATTCACCAAGCTGCTTTATAGGGTCTGTCAGGACAATTTTTTTACGGTCAATCTCTATGCCATTGTCCTTCAGGAATGCAGAAATTTCCATATTTGTTACGGAACCAAAAAGCTTGCCCTCTTCACCAGCCTGATGGACAAGGGAAACTGCAAGCGCTTCAAGCTTTGATGCAACAAGTTTTGCAGCCTCAATTACCTTGTTCTTCTTGTAGGCAAGCTGCCGTTTTGCATGTTCAAGGGCCTTTGCATTTTTTTCTGTTGCCTCGATTGCCAGTCCCTTGGGAAGCAGGTAGTTACGGGCATAGCCAGGGGCTACCTTTACAAAGTCACCGATTTGTCCCAAATGCTCTACATTTTCCTTCAAAATTACTTTCATCATTTTCTCCTTTCAAGCCTGTTTTTAACAGGTTTTATTCCTGCGTTTTCATGGATGAGCGGAAATCACCCCAAAGATCAAAAAGCCCTGTAATGGTTATAATAACAATAAGATAAGGCTGGGTAATAAGCAATACAGCTGTTAAAACCTTCAAGAGTCCACTGAACTGGCTTCTGTCAGCAAATGTCAATACAACCGCCAGACCCTGTAAGAAATAAAGCGGTAATAGAAGTGTCAGGATGTTCATTGCCGGAGTAGTCAGTATCGGAGTAGGCATCAACAGTGTAAACCCTGAAATAATGACAAACCAGATAAGAATTTCAGGGGATTTAAAGTCCTTGAACCGATACGGAACAATTTCAATTACAGATAATCTTGACGCCATACGTCTTACGGCAAACAGAGTGATAACATTAAGAATAAGGATGTTAAGCGTAGCCAGAGCCGGATAAATCCTTATCATAACGCTGCCGACCTGTTTCATTGTACTTCTTATCAATTCGAGATCATGGGAGGAAAGGGCTTTCTGTTGTTCATAAAGGGCAATTGCCTGATCCACCCCAGCGGTTATCTCTTTGCTTGCAAGTGTATGAAGCCCCTGGCCTGCCATTGTGCTGAATGCAAGCGCAGTAATGGCCGATGCCGTTGTTGCGATCGCTGTGCCCCACAAAAGTATTGATGCAGTGCTTCGCCCTTTAAGTAGCAGTTGAGGAATAATTATTCCTGTAAGCGCACATTGAACAAGATACCAGAGAGCGCTTGGAGGCTTGAAGGGTATGCCAATTATGATGGCAGCCAGCACAATGGAAAATAGAGCTGCCTTAAGCCCCACATTAAGTCTTACAAAAGCGATTGGTGACGCTGCCATGAATCCAGCGGCAAAGCCTATAAATGGTATTGCAAGACTGGCGCTGAACAGAATTGCTGAAAAAGTTGCACCGAGCAGAAGGATTTTAACCTGCTGCCCGGTGCTGTTTGAATTTTCATCAATACTCACTGCCAGATTGTTTTCAAGGCTGGGAATGACCGGCTGCAAGTGGCAGCAGGGCAAGGTTTCTTGCGCGTTTGATAGCCTCGGTAATTTCTCTCTGGTGCTTTGAGCAGTTGCCGGATATCCGGCGGGGAACTATCTTGCCACGCTCTGTGATATAGTAACGAAGGGTGCGCGGGTCTTTGTAGTCAATGCTCATATCTTTTTCAGCGCAAAAGCGGCAAACCTTCCTGCGCTGGAAAGGACGCTTCTTGCGTGGACCGCCAGCTCCACGGTCAGGGCGCGGGCCGCTTGGGCGTGGTCCTGAAGGACGGCTGTTTTCAGATGTCTGGGTGCTTCCGGTGTTTTCACTCATCGTTGTCATCCTCCTGGAAGGTTATTCTGCCGATTCCTCGACAGGTGATTCTGCCACTTCGGTTGCCGGTTTACGCTCGGCACCTTTTTTCTCTGGCTCGTCTGTTATGTTGACGCTTAAAAAGCGCAACACTTTTTCGTCGAGACGGAGGCGGCGTTCCAGTTCGGCGACAAGTGCGGCTCCACCGTCGTAACGCAGATAGTAATAGCGTCCACGGGGATACTTGCGGATCGGGTAGGCCAGTTTGCGTGCCCCCCAGTCGTCCAGCCTGTGGAAATCACCCTTGTAGGATGAAATGACTTCCTGAACCTTGTCGGTGATGACTTTGATGTCATCTTCGGCAAGATCTGGCTGGAGGATGAAGATGGTTTCGTACTTCCTCATTTTTAAATCCTCCTCACGGATTTGTAGCCCCGGTCTGTGCCGGAGCAAGGAGTTGGCGGCCAGGTGCCGCTTTAAGCGAACGTGTCTTATATGTTATATGTCATGTAATTGCAAGATTATTTGTGGCGAACCATTTCTGTTTTAAATTTTCTGGTTCTGGACAACAGAAAACAAACCCGTTACTATTGATTTCCATAAATTTGAATCAAGGGAGCGAGTGATGAAGTTCAAGGATGCCGTTGTGATTGTAACAGGCGGCACAAGAGGGATTGGACGGGCTGTATCTCTTCTTTTTGCAAAAGAGGGAGCTTCTGTTTTTGCTGCCTATCTTTCAAATGATGAAGCTGCAACAGCAATAATGTCTGACGCCAAAGGACTTCCAGGCAGAATAAAGACTATTCGTGTTGACGTTTCGACATCTGAAGGCGCACAGATGGCAATAGGTGCCGCTGCCCTTGAAACAGGTTCCATTGATATAATCGTGAATAATTCAGGAATATTAAAAGACTGTTATCTTGCAATGATGTCTGATTCTGACTGGGATGATGTAATAAAAGCAAACCTCTATCCAATGTTTCATTGCTGTAAGTGGGGTTTGCGCAAGATGATTTCCAGACGGTGTGGGGCAATAATTAATATATCATCTGTCTCGGCCCTTGCCGGAACAGTTGGGCAGACTAATTACTCTGCCTCAAAGGGGGCCGTAATCAGTTTCACCAAATCTTTGTCCCGCGAGGCCGGACCAATGGGTATAAGGGTTAATGCAGTTGCAGCCGGCCTTGTTGATACAGATATGACATCTGGCCTCAAGCAGGAATATCTTGATGCCATAATAAAGACATCATCTCTTGGCAGGATTGGCAAACCTGATGAAATCGCAGCAGCAGTGGCATTTCTGGCATCGGATGACGCATCTTATATAACAGGACAGTGTCTTGTGGTTGACGGGGGGATTCTTTGAGTTCAGGCCGTGTAGCAATTACAGGGATCGGGGTGTTCTGCGGTGCAGGCAGTTCCGTTCCGGAGTTTACCGATTCAATTGTTAACGGAAAGAGTGCTATAGGGCCAGTTGATCTTTTTGATGTGAACGGATTCCCTTCAAAAATTGCAGCGCAGATCAAAAATTATGATCCATCCACATATTTTTTAAGAGACCGCCTTAAGCGTCTTTCAAGAACAGACCAGTTTGCACTTCTGGCGGCAGCTGAAGCAGTTGACCAGGCTTCAATAGGTGGTTGTTACTCCCCCTTTGATATAGGAGTCTCAGTGGGGGGAGGTGCAGCTGGAATGTTTCAGGCAGAGCAGTGGCTTAAGGGAAAGATTCTGGAAAGGCCGGCACCACCATCACTTCTTCGCAGCGTCCTTCCTGATCGTACATCCACGGAGCTTTCAAAAGCATTCAGGTTTGGAGGATATCAGGGCACAATTACTACAGCCTGCTCTTCATCTGCAACAGCCATAGGGTGGGCAGCCGACCTTATCCGCTCAGGAAGACAAAAGGCCATGCTCTGCGGTGGCGCCGATTCTCTTGCATTACTTACTTTTTCCGGGTTCAACGCCCTTAAGGTGGTGGATCCGGAGCCATGCGCCCCTTTCAGTCTTGGCAGACAGGGGATAACTCTGGGAGAGGGGGCGGCGTTCATGCTTCTTGAGGATGCCGATGCCGCAGCAGCCCGTGGTGTAAAAATACACGGCTTTGTCCTGGGCTATTCATTGGCTGGAGAGGCTCACCATATGACAGCACCTGAACCAACAGGTGAATCAGCTGCCAGAGTGATGCTGAAGGCAATTCAAAATGCCGGTATTGAGAGATCAGATATTGGATGGATTAATGCCCACGGCACAGGGACTCCGCTTAATGATGCTGTTGAATCCAATGCGGTAAAAAAGGTCTTTGGCGGCAGGGCATTGGATGTGCCACTGGTTTCAACAAAACCGGTTACAGGCCACTGTCTTGGGTCTGCAGGGGCCATAGAGGTGGCGGCAACAGTTATTGCACTCAACCAGCAGATTATTCCTCAGACACTGCACTTCAGGGGGAGGGATCCGGAGTGTGATCTTGACTATTGTCATGACGGGCCACGCAAAAGCCAATGTAAAATAGCACTTTCAAATTCTTTTGCCTTTGGCGGTAATATTACGTCCATAGCAGTATCTTCCTCATCCCTTGGTGAAACCTGATGGGACCTCTTTCATCATTTAAGGTTGCAGTAACAGGAGCAGGCGCCATAACAGCAGCAGGCGCCGGCATATTACCACTTGTTGAGGCCATAACATCAGCCAAGAGTTGTTTGACGCCCGTACCTTCTGATATTGCAGCTGCAATTGAAGGTTTAACATGGGGTATGGCGGATTTTTTCAAGGCCACTGACTTTATCCCTCCACTCAAAGCGAGAAAACTTGATCGTGGCAGCCAGCTTGCCCTTGCTGCTTCAATCCTTGCACTTGCAGATGCCGGTATTGCAAAGGGAAGTTTCGATCCTGAAATGGCAGGAATTGCCCTGGGCTGCGGATTCGGAGGCATAGCCAACTCTGCCGAAATGCTTGCAGGATATTTCCAGCACGGGGTCTCCGGCCTTCTTCCAATGCTTTTCCCCAATACTGTATCAAATGCTCCTGCCAGCAATACTTCCATAGAATTAGGCTTGAAAGGCCCCAATATCACATTTGTCCAGCGGTTCTGTTCTGCCGAATCCGCAATACTTGCTGCCTGTCGTTTCATAGAAGAGGGGAGGGCAGACATAATTCTGGCAGGCGGGGTTGATGAGCTGACTCCACTTATGATCCAAGGGTTTGCGGCTACAGGCCAGCTTGCTACACACGCACGGGGATTTGGTGAAGGGGCAGGAATA
>CAZXTZ010000006.1:0-17188 GCA_964643645.1 uncultured Geobacteraceae bacterium | reverse complement strand
CCTGAACATGCCAGAATGCGCGGCGCGGTTCCCAAAGGGCATATTTTAAGGATAGGAACTGTCGGAATGATTTTCCCGGAAGACATAGATGAGGGACTTAATCGTCTGATTGGCTCTGAGACTGATTACAGTCGAATATTTGTAACAGGTTCTGATGCCCCTGGTTCACCTTTTGCGAAATATCTTGAGTCACATAGCCATCAGATGCCTGGCACCATTACAGGCAGGTCACTTGCGATGGGCGGTGTATCCCTTGCAGCCCTGGCATCAATGACCAAATCCGGCGAAACAGGCCTTCAGCTCGCAACTTCTCCTGAAGGACCATACTTCGCAATATCCATATCAGGAGGGGCAATCTGAACACCGCATCTCCTGTAACATATCTGCCCCACCGTTATCCATTTCTCATGCTTGACAGCATTATGGAATGTATTCCCGGAGTTTCGGCAAAGGCAAGATATCGGGCAAGTTCATCGTTGCGCTCTTTTCCACAGATAATCCTGGTTGAGTCTGTTGCCCAGCTTGCAGGTGTTGCGGCCCTGCGGCCAGAAGGAGGGGGGGGATTTATTGCCTCTGTTGACAATGCCGTTTTCGGCCCCCCCCCCGGTTTGAGCGACACAATTTTACTGACGGCAAGAATAGTAAAGTCATTTGGCCGTCTGTCACTTGTTGAGGGTTCCGCCGAATCTGATGGTAAAAGGCTTCTTGATGTGACTCTAACCATAGGCGCAGGCAGGCCATGAAAAACAGATTGTTTTGTCTGGTAATCCAGTTTTTTTTATTTCTGCCTGTCTCTTTTGCAATGGCAACACCCTTAAAGCCTGTTGAAGGCCTTGAAGCTCTCCGCGGTGCCTTTGCCGGCACAACGGATTTTACTGCGGAGATAACACAGGAAAAACAGCTTTCGTTGCTTAGAAAAAAGCTGGTTATGAAAGGAATTGTAAGGTTCAAAAATCCAGACAGGTTTTATATGGAGATACTTCCGCCCTATCAAGGCAGAACGGTTCTGAATGATTCGGTGCTTGAACAGCGCATAGGCAGTGCAGGAGAGTTGCAGCGAATAAACCTGCCTCCTGAGCAGGGGCTCAAAAAGTGGTTTTCAGATATATCGAAGCCGATCATTTCAGTGCCTGAAGGTATTAGGGTAAGTGCTGACCTGACCTCGGGAATATATAGCGTTTCAATAGCCCCGGCAAAGAAGGGGCAACTCAAAGAAATAACCATACAATTCACACCAGAAGGCATAATAAGAAAACTTCTTCTTGAAGAAAACAGCGGTGACAGGACAACAATTATACTTAAGAGGCTTAAAAGAAATGTAGGTCTCACAAATGCCGATTTCAGGCTGGAGTAAATTAAAAATATGCGTATAATCATTATATTTCTTGCCACAGCTCTCCTTGTGGCCTGCGCAACAAAACATCCCGTGCCAGTTGACTCACTTGCCACTCCCGGCTCTGTTGTAGAGACACTAAGTTCAACTGTACTGGTTTCATTCAGAACAGAGGCCAGAAGCATAACAGCCAGGGGGATGCTCGTATATAAAAGGCCAGACCAGTTCAGGCTTGTAATACTTTCCCCGTTTGGAACCACCCTTTTTGAGGCTTTATTGAAAGGGGACGAGATAACAATGCTCTATCCTGCAACCGGCGTTGCCTTTAAAGGAAGCTTCAGGGAACTTCCAGTAAAGACAGGGCTTAAAGGTTGGGGAATGATGAAGTGGGTTCTTGACAGCGATCCACCTGTTGGCGCGTTGTCAGATTCGGTGGTTGATCGCAAGCTGCCTTCTGGCCCGGGTAATGAACGGCTTGTAATCAAAAACGGCCTGATTACAGAGAAAAGTCTGCCTGGAGGTGAGATTGTTACATACAGAAATCATACGATTATGGCCGGGGTAAGGGTGCCGCTTGAGCTGCTTCTCGAAGGCGGGGACGGGGAGAGGATAAAGATAGTGCTGGAAGATCCAGAAGTTAACAGACCCCTTTCTGAACAGGCATTTTTCTTAAGGCTTGACGGAGTTCAGATGATGCCTCTTGCAGAACTCAAAGGCATGTAATAGCCAAATGTCTGAAATTTCCGGCAGGTCGCTTGCAGATAAGGCCAATCGGCTTGTGCGCAGACATCTGGAACGGATAGATGTTGTTGCAGCAAAATCCCCCCGCATTCTTGCATCTTCAGTTCTGCTGCTGTTGCTTCTGTCTGTTTTCTCTGTATCGAAAATCCGCTTTGAAACTGATATATTCAGGCTGTTTCCCTCCAACTCCCCTGCACTGGGCCTTCTTCTTGACTCTCTGGAATGGACAGGCAGCGCAAAGGAGGCATTTTTTCTGCTTGAAGGCGATCCGAAGCTACTTCCTTCAGCGGCAGAGAATCTTGCCTTACGTCTTAAAGCGATAAAGATCGGCTCAGAACCGGCCTTCAGCCGCATCCGTTACAGAATATATGAAGATTCAGAAGCGGAATCTTTTGCAAAACTGATAGCATTTGCTGCTACCCATCCTGCCGCATTTATACCGCTCGATCAGATACCACAATTTATTCAGAGGATCGGACCCGAAGGTCAGAAAAATGCCATTCTGAATCTATCTTCAATTCTTGCCAGCCAGTTTGGGGGGGCTGCAACCTCCCTTGCTGTAGCAGATCCCCTTTCAACAAGGGATTTTTTCCTGCCCAGACTCAAGAAAGGGAGCCAGGCCCTGGACCTTGCCACTGACTCACCATATTTCCTTTCTCGTGACAAAAAACTTCTCATAATGATAGCAGAACCTGCAAAACCTGTTCAGGACATGCAATTTGCCAGAAAACTTGTTGAAGGAATCAATCAGGCCCGCGCAGGTTCATCGGTCAGGGTTTCATGTGCTGGCGCCCACATTAGCGCTGTTATAGATGAAGCTGCAATGAAGTCGAATATTATGGTGTGTATCTTTTCCTCGCTGCTTGTAATTCTGACAATATTCTATATTACTTACAGGCGTCTGCTTCCCACGCTTATGATTCCAGTTGTACTTGGAGCAGGGGTTCTGATGGCTCTTGGCACTGCTGGTTTGCTCCTTAATGGAATTCATATAATCTCATTCGCATTTATGGCCCTGATTATTGGACTTGGAACTGACTACTCAATTCATCTTTACGACAGATTTCATACTGAGCGTGCTGCAGGAAAATCTATTGATCATGCAATATCACTTGCTGTCACAGACACAGGTCATGGACTTTTTACTGCTGCTATTACAACCGCTTTACCATTTCTTGCCCTTACTGTCTCTGATATAAGGGCTCTTTATGAACTTGGTCTTCTTGTGGGACTCGGGGTTGTTTTTTCACTTTATTTCACACTTTTTTTCATGCCATCCGTCTTAAGATTTACAGATAGAAATGAACATGCCTACAGGGCATTGCCAACTCTTGGAATGGGTTTGGTCTGGAGGTTTACATCCGGATACCCGAGAATAGTTATTTCCTTATCACTTGTAATTATTGTTTTTTTATCTTTAGCCGCCTTAAAATCAACATTTGATGCTGAACTTAAAAATCTTCAACCCCGTCACTCAGAGGCATTTAAGGCACAGGAGCTGGTTGAAAAGCATCTTAATCTTGCACCTCTCCAGATTCTTGTTGCAGTTGATGGATCGAGCCTTGAATCTGTGTTGTCACGTTCTGAAAAAATCGAGGCTTTAGCCGAAACCCTCAAGGTCAAAGGCGATGTAAGCGCATGGTCATCAATAGGTGGTGTGCTTAACAGAAGGGATATCCAGGCCAGGGCCTCTGATCTGATAAACAGATCCCTTTCAAACATACGTCCCGACAGTCTGCTCATAAAAAATCTTGAAAATCAATATTTTGATCCACTTCAATTCAATAAGTACATTAAGTTTTTGGCGTCTGCTGAAATTGCATCAATTACAGCGGAATATGAGATAATAAAGCATCTGCAGGATTCCCCCCTTAAAGGTGTGGTTGACCGACACATAACAAAAGACAGATCAGGATGGCACGGGCTTACATACATTTACCACACAAAAAGAAGCCTGGATCAGCAACAGTTCGTTTCAAGCATCAAAAATCTTGATGCGGATGCGAGGGTTACAAGCACAGATCTTGTTGGGCAGGAACTTCTCGATTCAGTAAAGAAAAGTTTTAAAACAGCCTTTTTTCTGGGCGGTGCAATTGTGCTTGTCCTTATCTTTTTTCACTTTCGTGACGCAAAAGGGATTGCCGCCTCACTCATACCAGTTTTTATCGGCACAACCTCAATGCTTGGCGCAATGGCTCTTATGGGAATGAAACTGAATTTTATGAATTCAATGGTTCTTGTCACCATTGCCGGAATGGGGAGTGATTACGGACTTCACCTTCATCACAGGCTATCTAAAGCAATTGGCGCTGACGATGCTGAAGCCTCTTTTGTACAGTCATCCAGGGCGGTTCTTCTCTCAGCCATTACAACGGTAGCAGGATTTGGCTCTCTTGCCTTTACGGACTACGGGGCAATGTCATCATTGGGCTGGGCAACCAACTTCGGTATCGGTTTTACTGCGTTTGCAGCACTTGTAATGCTTCCGGCAGCACTTCACCTAAAGAGGTAAAATCAATTAATGCCTGAGCTGATTACAGATAATAGCAATTGTCTGACAATAACGGCAGAGATGCTCCAGAAACTTGGAATTGGCCCTGGACAACCTGTAGATATCGAGTTTACCAATGACCGGATAGTCTTGAAAAAAATTGAGACCACACCTGTCGAGCGCTCGGTTTCAAGGAAAAACATTCAATCCGGAATCCGTTTTGTAAGGGGGGTAGGGCCAAAGCTTGCCGAATTACTTGCAAAACGCGACATCAAAACAGTTGAGGATGCCCTTTTCTGTCTGCCACACCGATATGAGGACAGACGGGAGATTGTTCCCATAAGGAATCTTGTGCCTGGAAAAACTCAGGTGTTTCAAGGGGTCGTTTTATCAGCTGATTCTCTTGCAACAAAGAATGGGCGCAAGTTTTTTGAGGCAATTGTTCAAGATGAGACCGGCAGCGTATCAATTAAATGGTTCAACGCAAACCCGGTCTGGATGAAACGAACCTGGAAGACCGGACGTCAGGGGGTATTTACAGGGGAAGTGTCGTCATTCGGATACCAGAAAGAAGTGCATCATCCTGATGTTGAGTGGTTGCAGGAAGGTGTTGCTGCTGCTGCTGCAATGGCTTCAGACCCGGCAAACTTCGGCAGGATAGTGCCGGTTTATCCCCTTACTGAAGGTCTTCATCAGAAGAGCATGAGAAAGGTTATGAAGGAACTGCTGGAACAGTTTCTGTCTGATGTACTGGACCCGATTCCACCGGAAATTCTCCAGGAATCAGGTTACATACCCCTTGCTGATGCCCTTGGCCAGATCCATCTTCCACCTGCCTCAGCTACCCTTTCAGAACTTAATGAGGGTCGCACGCTCGCCCATCGTTCTCTTGCCTTTGATGAATTCTTTTTCTGGGAGCTTGGCCTTGCATTGAAAAGGCAGGGAACAATGCTTGAAGAGGGGATATCGTTTCAGGTTACACATCGCTATACAAAGGAACTGGCAAAGCTCCTTCCATTCCAGTTAACAGCTGCCCAGCGAAGGGTGCTTTCAGAGATAAAGGCCGATATGATGGCGCCGTATCCGATGCACAGACTTGTGCAGGGAGATGTGGGGAGCGGCAAGACCCTGGTTGCCCTTATGGCTGCACTTGTTGCCGTTGAAAACAATTATCAGGTTGCCATAATGGCCCCAACCGAAATACTGGCTGAGCAGCATTGGCACAATATACATGGATGGTGTGAAAAACTTGGCCTTTCCGTTGTACTCCTTACATCAGGCATGAAAGGCAAGGCAAAAAAAGAGGTGCTTGCCAGTGTTGCGGAAGGGAAAGCTTCCATAGTCATCGGCACCCATGCGGTAATACAGGAAAAGGTGGAATTTTTCAGGCTGGGCCTGGGTATAGTTGATGAACAACACCGTTTTGGGGTGCTTCAGAGGGGAATACTGAAGAAGAAGGGGACAAATCCGGATATTCTAGTTATGACAGCAACCCCGATTCCACGTACACTGGCAATGACCCTCTTCGGTGATCTTTCCCTTTCGGTTATTGATGAGTTGCCACCTGGAAGAACCCCAATTTACACAAGGGTTTATTACGACTCAAGACGTAATCAGGTTTACGATATTGTCAGGAATGAGGTTGCCAAGGGACATCAGGCTTACATTATATATCCGCTTGTGGAGGAGTCTGAGAAAACAGATCTCAAGTCTGCCACCGGCATGGCCCAACATCTTCAGGCCGACATTTTTCCCGACTTGAAAACCGGGCTTCTTCACGGCAGGATGCGACCTGAGGAGAAAGAACAGGTAATGGCCGCATTCAAAAACCGTGAAATTGATATTCTTGTTGCTACTACTGTAATCGAAGTTGGCATTGACATACCAAATGCCACATTGATGATAGTAGAACATGCGGAACGGTTCGGCCTTTCCCAGTTGCACCAGTTGCGTGGCAGGGTAGGGCGGAGCAGCCACAGTTCTTCCTGCATACTTCTTACACCTGGTAATCTGTCTGAGGATGGGCAGAAAAGATTGCGGGTTATGGAGTCAACAACGGACGGATTCCGGATAGCCGAGGCAGACCTGGAAATTCGCGGCCCAGGTGATTTTCTGGGCACACGTCAGTCAGGAATGCCTGATTTCAGAGTCGCAAGCATACTGCGTGACGGAATAATACTTGAACAGGCACGAAGCGCTGCCGGCAAGCTGCTGGATTCAGACAAAAATATGGAATCATTCACCGGAAAATGGATAAAGGAAGAGCTGCTCAGACGTTGGGGCACTCGTCTTGAACTTGCAGGTGTGGCGTAGACAAATCTGACACTTACAGCATATTTTAGCATTTAAATAGAAAGTTTGGGGGGATTTATCAAAATCTGTTTCCTGCTGTTTGACGTCAGCCAAACCACTGGTATACTTGCATCACAAAACATTATTCGGATGGAGGTCTGTCATGGCCATCATTGATCGTTATCTGGAAGTAATGCAGAAGCAGAACGCCGAGGCACTTGTGCTCAACATTGGCAGCTCAGTAGAGATGATAACTGCTGGCAGTTCCAGGGCTGTAACAAACAAACCCACATCGGGAGAACAGATACACACCATCATTTCTGAAATTTTTCCTGACTACAAGTTAAAGGCAGCATCCGGTGCTGCAGTTCTTTCACACAAATCTCCATTTGGTGCATATTCACTTCATATAACCATCTCAGCAGAAGGGCCGTCCCTGCAGATAAAAACTGAAGATCTCTCCCCACCCCAGACTTCCCCTCCTGCTGTTGAACAAAAAAACATACCTGTTCCAAATGAACAACAAGCTTCCGTTACTGCGGAACCTCCAGGTCATATTGATGAACTCTTTCATCAAATGCTTGACATGAAAGCATCTGACCTGCACCTGAAAAGCGGCAAGGCGCCAATGGTAAGGGTAGATGGGTCAATGGCCTATATGCCGGGACGCACCGTTATTGAACCTGAGTGTCTGAAAGAGATGCTATACGCCATCATGCCTGAAAAAAATGTGGATGAGTTCAAGGAAACAAATGACACAGACTTTGGCTATGAACTTGGTCTGCGTTCACGGATGCGTTGCAATGTTTTCCGTGATCTTGCAGGTATAGGAGCTGTTTTCAGACAGATCCCGACAAAGATTCTTACAGCCGAGCAACTGGGACTTCCCCCCGTTGTATTGAGTTTCTGCGATTTTGACAAAGGGCTTGTTCTTGTTACAGGCCCCACCGGATCCGGAAAATCAACCACACTTGCAGCCATGATTGACTATATAAATGCTAACCGGGATGATCACCTTATAACCATTGAGGATCCTGTTGAGTTTGTTCACAAGGACAAGATGTGCCATATAAATCAGCGGGAGGTGGGCACCCATACATTGGGATTCAAAAATGCCCTGCGTGCAGCTCTGCGTGAGGATCCGGACATAGTCCTTGTCGGTGAGATGCGAGACCTTGAGACAGTTGCAATTGCCATTGAAACTGCTGAAACCGGGCACCTTGTATTTGGAACACTGCACACTAATACAGCCCCATCAACCATTGACCGGCTTATTGACCAGTTTCCTACAGATCGTCAGCAGCAGGTTCGCACAATGCTTTCTGAATCCCTTAAGGGGGTTGTTGCACAGACCTTGCTCAAAAAGAAAGGTGGCGGCAGGATAGCCGCCCTTGAGATACTTGTGGTGACAAGCGCAATTTCAAACCTGATACGTGAAGGGAAAACCTTCCAGATACCATCAATAATGCAGACAGGTAAAAACGTAGGTATGCAGACACTTAACGATGCCCTGCTTGAGCTTGTAAAGACTGATCAGGTTGAACCTCAGGAGGCCTACGACCGATCACCAAGCAAGAAAGAATTTGGCCCTCTGCTTTCCCGTAGTGGCTTTAAAGGCCCCTGGAGCGATGATAAAAATATCTGAGAACAATTTCTACCCATTAGGAGGTTATAAGTATATGAAACTTCAAGAGCTCGTCAATCTACGTCTCTTTAGCGGAATGACTCAGGCTGAGGTGGAAATTTTTGCTGCCAACTGTGATGAGCGGATGCTTATGTCGGATGAACTGCTTTTCAGCGAGGGTGGGATAGATAATACCATCTGGATTATCCGTTCAGGTCGTGTTGATATTTTTAAAAATATTCGTGGAGATGTGGACAGAACCATTGCATCTCTGGGAACAGGAGAAGTAATCGGAGAGATGGGGTTTGTTGACGGATCTTCAAGGAGCGCAAGTGCACGGACAACAGAACCATCTGACTTTATGGTGCTTTCGCGTGATGCGTTCGGCATGATAGAAAAGGATCATCCTGCAATAGCAACCATGTTTTATCGCAACCTTTCATTGATTCTGGCTGACAGGCTTCGTTCTACTATGGAAATGTACAGGGAGAGTGTTGCGTTTTGTATTGAGGCAACCGGAGCCGGAAGGATTAATCTGCTTGCATTAAGTGAAGAGTTGAAGCCTGTAACCATACTTTTGGGTAATAGCGCAACTATCTCAGGCCATATTCTTCAAATGGATCAAACTCCGGCCGGTTACACTATTGTAATAAAAGACAAAAATGGAAAGCTTGGAATAGTTCCGTATCAGGCCATACAACAGATAACAGTGGAGTAACCAACAGATCTGCAACAGTGCTTCACCCACCGAGATATTTGGCAAGTTCTGTCACAAGTGTTGACGGAAACAGAAATTTTGACGGGATCTTCTCGCCGCCAAAAAACTCATCACGCCAGGGTTGACGTTTTATCCACGTCATAAGCGCTTCCCACCCTTGCCATGTTTCAAAATCAACTCCACGAATATTTGTAATATTTTCGAGAAATGTCTGTTCATATGCTGCCACTGGACTGCTCCTTGAAAAACAAAATCAGCTATTGTTCAGACATAACATATTCACGACTTATTCAAGCAATAATTTATTATTTTACCAATTTACCCACAAAAGAGTGTAGGACATTTGCTCTGAGACAAAACAAAAGCACCTACGAATTAACGTAAGTGCCTGTTTTAATGGGGTGGCCAGAGGGGATCGAACCCTCGTATGTACGAGTCACAGTCGTAAGTGTTAACCGCTTCACCATGGCCACCATAAGCAGTATGTGAAAAGCCGGCATTGCGCCGGCTTTGTTTATTTATGGTGGAGCTGAGCGGGATCGAACCGCTGACCTCTTGAATGCCATTCAAGCGCTCTCCCAACTGAGCTACAGCCCCGTAACAGCAAGAACCGGTAAGCACTGCCGTTTGGTCGGAAAGATATAATACAGATTTAAGTATCCGGTCAATAACTATTTTGATAAAAAGTTTCAACTATCAGTAACTACGAATTATTTTAGCTTTGCATGTTGTTCTGCACCTTTCATAAGTGCCGACATTCGCTGCATCTGCCTGCTTTCCACCGGCTTGCCGTCATGATAGAAAAGTATCAACTGAAAATCCCCGGAAAGTGCTTTTGCTGCAACATCATCAGGAGTAAAGGTGGTTCTGCCGAGAGATTTTTTCGTCGGCCAGTTTACATCAGTGTACGTTAGATAAACAAGCTTTGAGCAGTAAACCTTGTTCTTTGATTCAACATCAAAGTTGAAGTCGTACGGCTTTCCGACCTGTCGCAATGTAGTCAGAATGACCTTAATTCTGTCATCCCTGCTGATGCTAGTTTTTCGGAGAATTCCGATGCTGTCTATATTCATAAACTGATTAAGTCCGTTCATCTCAACACCAGATCTGAGAGCCTCCACAACCCCCCTGCCCTGACGGATTTCCTCGTGGTGCTTAACAACCACAGGATTGTCCCAGATGCCCAGCTCTCGCAGCTCAGCTTCATTTCCTATCCATACCGCCGCATGGCCCCAGTATCCTGGAATCAACTTGTCTGTAAGCCTGAATGGAGTCTTTTCCAAAAGGATATCTCCAGCCCTAAGGGTGTCATCAAGCTGCCCCTTTACTGCATTTTTTTTGTAAAGCTTGCCTTTTCGTGATTCAACAAGACCCACCGCATTTCCAAAAACCATACTGAAGAGACTCATTCCCTCTCGCTCAAAGCCGGAAATGGCATCCTCTGTAACCCCGCCAAGAAAACCGACTTTACGACCCACCACATAGATGGGGGATATTTTCCTTACCTTTGAATAGGATGGGCTCTGCCTTATGAGCAGATCAAGGTAGGCTGTTTTTTCTGTAAAGGCATGTTTTTTTGAAAAGCGCTTTGATTCATGCTCAAAAAATTTGATGGCCCGACGCACACGGCTTCGATTGCTGATTGAATTATAATGAAGGGTTACCTTTGCGAGTGCAGCGCTGTTAACGGCATACCCTTTGTCAGCTTCGTTAAGGAGCCGCCTGAGTTTTGGATCACCTTCAAAAAGTGATATGGAGAGAAGATAGTTATCGTAAAGCAGGAAGGCCGATGAAAGAGACAGCATAACTCCCTCAAGACGAGCCTCAGGTGTAACCCCCCTTGCCAGCCACTCCTTTTCAGTTCCTTCAAGCCAGCACTCGTGCATCTCTGCAATTTCAAGAAGTTTTGCACGCAAGGCAAGATGTTCTGTAATTCCTACGTTCAGGATTGCAAGATCATCACCCGAAAGCGGATTTTTTCTGTCTATCTGAGCCTTTATCCGCTTTCCAACAGCAATGGTTTCTGCGCGTAGCGACAATGCCTGCTCAGCCAGAGGTCTGAAATCAGCAAGCTCCTTTGCCAGACCGATCTCTACGCTTTTTTTATCTGAACCGTGTGCCTTTTCAAGATGATCCCGGCATTTTGAAGGGAGCAATGATGAGGAGGCAGAAGAGACCCTGTCTTGAACATCATCGGAAGTTGTAACCGCCGAAGCCGGAATAGAGCAAAGAATAACAAGAAAAGCAGTGGATATTGCCTGAATCGCCTTAAAATCAAACCTCATATTTGATAATCCCCCTGCTTGTCATGAAATTATTGAATGCAGACTACATCATCGTTTCAAAAAAATCTAAATGAAATACCGCCAATATATCTCAATCTGCCTCCTTCGGGGGAACCGGTGCAAACCAGCCGATTACCAACAGAAGGATACCTACCGCAACAAAGGATACAATTCTTGACACGGTTCCGTGGCCTGCAAGATCCAGCATAAAAAGCTTCAAAACAACAGAGCCAAGCAAAACAGCGCCAGTCACCCACAGTCTGCGTATGCCTTTGTTTACAGCCCGCAGCATTGCCATCAAGGCGATAATACTCCAGAATACGGAGAAACAGGCCTGAGCCAGCGGCGAGGCAAGCATGGCATCCGCTGTAAACTCTATGCCGCCCCAATGGTGCAGGGTACGTGCAAGAAGAGAATTAAGCCAGATAAAGGTAACTGCCCCAAATATCGGAATGATTACAGGACGCACAGCCTCGGAAAACTCTCGGAATCTGAAATCGCTGGCAAGAAAACGGAGCCAGAATGCCGGTAAAGCTATTGCCAGAACCATTGCAATATCAAGCTGGTTGAAAACTGGAACCCAGTTTATCGGCCAACTGTCACCACTACAGAAGAAGGCACTGTAAACTGTCCATAATAGTGACCAGATCGCCAGAGGTACTATTGAAAGACCAAGATAGGCCTCAATGTTTTGCTGAATAGGCCACCTGAGAATTCTGCTGCCAGAAATTATCAAGCATGTAATGAGCAAAGGCATCACAACCCTGCTTATCTCAAACCAGCTCCCTGAATCTCCTGCAACCATATGTACCTGCCATGAAAGCTCCCATGATCCAAGCAGAGCCAGAAGCCACACGATTGCTGCATGAAGATACGGCAGAAAGGCAGAGGGGATAGAATCTTCATTTTCATAAAGAATCCACCATGCAGAGGCAAAGGCAACAGGCCATGCAAACCATCCGCCGTGTGCCAGCGGATGCGCAGGCAGCCAGAGGAAAGCAGCAGCAGCCATAACCGGCAGAAGCAAAAGACTTGTATAACCGATGATCTGCCATTTAAGTTGTCTGGCTGCAAGGCTTGCCAGAACAGCTGATATTG
Source organism: uncultured Geobacteraceae bacterium (assembly GCA_964643645.1). Lineage (GTDB taxonomy): Bacteria > Desulfobacterota > Desulfuromonadia > Geobacterales > Pseudopelobacteraceae > Trichlorobacter. Next base: position 4,606 of record CAZXTZ010000006.1, on the reverse strand, counting down.
AAAAAAACAGAAGTCTGATCCCGTCTGTAAGGTTATTGAGCACAAACCTGTCAATCTCCCTCAAACCACCCGCAGTCCACCATAACAGTCCCCAACCGATGAAGAGGTACACAAGTGGCTGCTCCCACTCTGCTGTTTTCCTTTGGTTGAATTCTATTAGATATGCGCTGAAGAATCCGGCAATTGAGATCATGACTGTCCCAAGGTATATGCTGTTAAGAACCGGAATATCGACGGAGCTAAGGGATATCGAGCTGACAAACAGCAGTCCGGCCAGAATCTGAAGGATGTAGCCGGACAATCTCACCAGACTGCGTTCTGTGCGGTATCCTGCCCACAGCATTGCAGAGCCTTCCATTGCCCAGACTGCCGAGGTAATACGGCCATCAAATGCCAATGGAATTGAGAGTGTCAGCATTACCAGAGCAAGCCCCAGAAAAGCCTCGCCAAGCAGACGTAATCCATCTCGCTTCCAGAGCACAGCTGCAAGCAGCAGATAACAGAGTCCTGCGGCAAGACAGCTCCATGCCATGCCGTATCTGTAATCAGCCACAAGGCATGCCTGAAGCAGAAACGCAGCGGCAGGTGTTCCAAAGACTATGGTTGCATCAAGGTATCCACGAAGATCTGGAGGCTGCCGGAAGGCGAAGATTACCGGAACAGCAAGATAGAGCATAAAAAACAGCACAAGAAACGGTTCTACAGAAGCAAAATGGGCAGACTTGTAATAGCCCCCCCCCATATGGCACTGAGAATAAAAGTACCAGCAAACCCCACCAGATTGAGGATGCGCCATGAACGGAACCAGGCTATTCCGATAATGCCTATATTAAGAACTGTATAGTATCCAAAAAGGATCGCCGGATCCCCTGTGCCTACCGAGGCAAGAAAAGGCGCAACAAATCCGCAACTTATGCCAAAAAGCGCCATTATACGGGCATTCTGCATAACAGCCAACAAACCACAATGCACTGATATAACTACAAGAATTATGAATGCCGGCAGGGCAGGAATAAGATGATAAAGCCGCATGGCCCCGTAGGTTGTAAGGTATAGCACCCCTATTCCTCCACCCTGAAGCACAAGTGCATATTCTGCACGACGTTCCCTCAACACCCATCCGGTTGCAAGCAGTGCAACACCACCCAAGGCGGCTCCGGCAAGGCGCAGTTCAATGGGAAACATTCCATGCTGTACAGCATATTTGACCAGAAACGACATACCGATGAACAGTATTGCCATACCTGCTTTCACAAGCAGATTGCCGCCAGTAAAAAAAGAATTTATTGCCTGTTCAATGGCGGATGGCTCTGAAGCATCTTCAGGTACCGCAGGGCGTGATGGTGGACTCCATTCATGCAAAGGTTTTACAATCTCTGTCTCTGTATACCTTGGGATAAAATCATCTATTTCATCTTTGTGCAGTTTGTGCGGCTTGCAATCAGGCCCTACAACCTCATTCCAGTCAAAAACAGTTTCTTTTCCAGCGATTGGAACCTCTTCACCTGTGTAATCTTCCTTCTTTCTTTCATTACCACAAAATTTTCGTAATTTTAGATTGATAAGCCTGCATTCCTCTTCCAGTAGATTAACTCTTGAGGCCTGATTATTAAGAGCGATAATCAGCCAGCCAACAACAGCGCCAAAGATGAAAGCAGCTTCTTTCATCAATACTCCACCTGCAATGGCTCCTATGAATACTACTATAAAATATGCCATGGTACCCTCCAAAACTGATCTGTTTGCCATCAGGTTTGCAGTTTTCAGGCCACTGACTTAAAAAACAAAAACACTTCCAAGATAGCTAGTTACCAAACAGCATACTTTCTTACCCTTAAATAGTTTGACATTCTGTGTACCATGAACATACATTCCATGTATGACAACTCGACATTCATTAACAGCAGCAGACCGTGATTTCTTTCGCAAGGTTGCCTTGGCAGCCTTTGCAAACCCCTTCAGCCCTGAACGTGATGCCCTTGACCAGAGCATTGCCGGTAATGACATCCACACAAACAGGGACAACCTGATAGAAGCTGTTGTGCAGCAACTGACATCACGCCTGGAAAAACTGCGGACAGCACGCCGCGCAGACCCGATGATGTATGGCCCAGAAGACAGGGCACTTCTTCAGACCGCCTTTCAATTTGACATCTATCACCGCTATCGAACTCCTTTTGATGCATTTATCCTCAACCAGCTAAAGAGCGGCGATCGACCCATCAAATTACCATTCGGCCATGAAGTGCTTGCTGAACTGGAACGGCTTGGCTACAGCAATCCTGACTGCAGACGTTATCTGGAGATTTTCTACCAGATCCGCAGGGCCTTCTACTTCATAGATACCGCGCTGGTTGGCCTTGCTCCATCAATGCACACACTGCGCCTACAACTCTGGAACAACATATTCACCTGCGACATAAACCTTTACGACCGGCACCTCTGGAACAGAATGGAGGATTTCTCCACCCTGCTGCTTGGCGAGACAGGCACAGGAAAAGGGGCGGCGGCAGCGGCAATCGGAAGGTCCGGCTTTATTCCATATGATGAAAAGAGCGGCTGTTTCAGTGACAGTTTTACCCGTACCTTCATAAGCCGCAACCTTTCACAATATCCTGAATCATTGCTTGAATCAGAACTTTTCGGCCACCGTAAAGGGGCCTTTACAGGAGCAATTGAAAACCATGAAGGGGTATTCTCCCTATGCTCACCACATGGCTCCATATTTCTGGACGAGATTGGCGATGTATCAATACCTGTGCAGATAAAGCTCCTACAGGTGTTGCAGGACAGAACATTCTCACCTGTTGGAAGCCATGAAAAACTCAGGTTTCAGGGGCGTGTAATAGCGGCCACAAACAGACCTCTGATAGAACTTCGTGAAGCTGGCCAGTTCAGAGATGACTTCTACTACCGCCTATGCTCAGATCTCATCATCGTCCCTCCTTTGCGACAGAGGCTTCAGGAAGAACCCCAAGAACTCAACTCACTTGTTACAAGCATACTTGGAAGGATGATAGACAGCGAAGGGCCGGCTTTTGGCAACAGGATCTGCGAGACAATTCTGGCAGACCTGGGTATCGGCTACCCGTGGCCCGGAAACGTCCGTGAGCTTGAACAGGCAGTACGCCGGATACTGCTTACCCATCACTACAGGGGAGATTGTGCAGGAATAAAGTCCGGGTTGAGAGATCTTCTGGTAAAAGGGATTGATGAAGGTAATCTGGATGCCCAGACACTTATGGCAAATTATTGTAGATTGCTGCATCAAAGAGTTGGAACATACGAAGAGGTGGCAAAAATAACCGGGCTTGATAGAAGAACCGTAAGGAAGTACATCATGATGGGGTCGGATGGAAATGAAGGCCAATCAGAATAAAAAAGGGCCAATAAATACTAATCTGGCTTCCCGCTAACACTACTCCATGTTCTTCTGCGCTGAAGAAGGCATCGCCAACAGCTTTAATGGCGGCATGGTTGAACTCAAAGACCTGAGCTTCCCTTACCAGTCAGGAGCACCCCTTTCTGTACCGTCACCTGAACCTGACATTCAAACCAGGCATAAATCGGGGACATGATCTGAATCGGCCTTATGATTCAGTATCGTGTACCCGGATTTATGCCGGGTGGAACAGGCCGTGACATGGAAAACCGCCGGCAGATGGTAAGTGATGCCCTAAGGCGCGAACTCTCCAGCTTCGACAGCGACTTCACAGATCACCGCAGGAAGCGGCACATGCCTCAAGGAGTTCAAGGGGCTTGGTGAAGGATTCAAGCGGATCTGAAATGAAACAACATTGGGGACGGTATTCCGGGGCTTCTATCCGCACCGACTGATTGCCGCCGAGGGGTTAAACAAGAGGAGACGCTTAATGACTCCCTCAATTTGTTACACACAAAGGCCTGCAAGTGGCGTTTACCCGCTGTGTCTGCACATTAATATTCCCAGGGGCGACAATTTCTGCCGTGCTGTCTCCACATTGAGCTGTCGCACGCATTGAAACCTGTTTTACTACACCGTTATCTGAATATGTACAATTCGCAACCAACTCAATACCGCTACAGGCAGACGAGTTGACCGTCATTGTCCTGTTCTCGTTAAAGCTTAACTTATTAGTATTACGTCCAGAAATGTCTCCCATTATACTTTTTACCTTCACTTCAAGCTGGGTGCAACTGGACGTTTGAAACTGATTTTTCCAGGTTATTGAAAAGCTTGCCGCAGTTGCGGTTTCGGTGGTTAAAGCCACGCATACAAATGCCGATAGACCGATAATCTGAATCTTTTTCATAATTGTACCCTCCTTTTATTGATAAAACCTTCAAAGATAGGAATTTGCCTTTCTGGGTGAACGTAAAGTACAAACTGCAGAGGGTCGTGTCAACGCAATTACACACAAAGAGCGGTGTCAGGCTTCCAAGATGACAAGCTGAACCCCGATTAACCGCCCCCGCCCTCAGTAACCCTGCTTCTCCGCCACCAACAACAAACAAGCTGCACCGGATTTGATTCTGGGCATTATGGGGACAGTATATTTAATTCAGTGAATTAAATATACTGTCCCCGGAATACCAAGCTCCAGCATCATTTCAATATCGAACGTTC
>CAZXTZ010000005.1:0-29176 GCA_964643645.1 uncultured Geobacteraceae bacterium | reverse complement strand
CAGTGACAGCCGTTATGTGGCAACAGGCGGCGAAGACAAGGTGATAAGAATATGGGATGCTTCATCAGGCAGGCTGCTACGTGTGATGACCGGCCATGATGGTGATGTTCGAATGCTTGCATTTGCCGGAACAGGCGGCCAGCTTGTTTCTGCGGCAGGGGACAAACAATTGCTGCTATGGGATTCAACTTCCGGAGTGTTACAGAAACGCTTTTCGGGTCACCATGATGAAGCGGTGCATCTTGCCATAAGCAGGGACGGCAAGCGGCTTGTGAGTGGAGAAAGGAAGAAAAACGGTATTCTTGTCCTTTGGGACACCGGCAGGGGGCAGGAGCTGAAAAGGTACCGGACTGACAAGCGTGTTGATCTTATGGGAATGACGCCTGATGGCAGGCTGCTGGTAATATCAAGCGGCAGGGAGATTACAACATACAGGATCCAGTGATTGATCCTGCGACCTTCGCCGGACGATGCGTCCTGTTAGAAACGTATTCCTTCTTTGAGTAGTTTTGTGGCATTTTCTGCATTCAGGGGCCTGCTGAAGAAGAACCCCTGTACCTCGGTGCATCCATATGCAGAGAGAAGATCAAGCTGTTCAATTTCTTCAACTCCTTCAGCCGTAACACGCATCCTCAAGGTGTGGGCCATGTCAATTATAACCTTGGCAATAGCCACATCGTCAGGGTTGGTAGTGATGTCCCGCACAAAGGTGCGATCTATTTTCAGACGTCCGACAGGAAAGTTCTTCAGATAGGCAAGGGATGAGTAACCTGTTCCAAAATCATCAATGGATATGATGCATCCAAGAGCGCTTAATGACTTTAGCAGCTGCATGTTCTGGGCTGCGTTTTTCATAAGTATGCTTTCAGTCATCTCCAGTTCCAGCAGATCTGCCTCAATCCCTGTTTCCATAAGGATGGACCTGACTGTCTGATCAAGGTCTGTTCTGAACTGGCGTCCGGAGAGGTTTACCGCTGTCCTGACCGGCAATCCCATGTCTTTCCATATTTTTGCCTGCTTGCAGGCGGTGGTTATTACCCACTCTCCTATGGCGATTATAAGGCCCGTCTCTTCCGCAAGAGGAATGAACTTGTCAGGTGAGATGAGACCCAGATCAGGGTGATGCCAGCGCAGAAGAGCCTCAAAGCCCACAATCGTTTTTAGCCTGGTGTCAACCTGCGGCTGATACAGAAGCTCAAACTCCATCCGCTCCAGCGCCCTGCGCAAGGCGTTTTCCAACACCATTTTTTCCATTACCTTGATGTTCATGTCGCTTGAAAAGAACTGGAAGTTGTTCCTGTCCATCTCTTTGGCCTTGTACATGGCAAGGTCGGCATGTTTCAAAAGGGTATGAACCTCTTCGCCATCAACGGGGTAGACGGCAATACCCACACTGGCTGTCAGGTATATTTCCCGCCCTTCAAGCATGAACGGCTCTGCGATAATGGCAAGTATTTTACCAGCGGCAGTTGTAATGCCGTCTTCACTGATTGTGCCGCTTAAAATAAGGACGAATTCGTCCCCACCCAGCCTGGCAAGTGTGTCGCTTTCACGGATACAGGAACGAAGGCGTTCCGCCACTATCCTTAACAGCTGGTCTCCAGCCTTGTGGCCCAGTGAGTCGTTTATGCTCTTGAAACGGTCAAGATCAAGGAAGAGGATTCCTACAACCTGTTCTGATCTGGAGGAATTGGCGATTGCCTGCTGAAGCCTGTCATTAAGGAGATTACGATTCGGAAGCCCGGTAAGGGTGTCGTAGTTTACCAGCAGATGAATCTCTTCCTCTGCCTTTGATCGGGCGGTTATATCGATTGTAGCCCCGATGATGATTGAGGGCCTGCCATATTCATCAGATTCCAGTTCTCCCTGGCTGCTTACCATTATTTCGCTTCCGGAGGCTGTGTTTATGCGGTATGCGATATTGAGAGGACGTCTGCTTTCGACAGTGTTTGCTATGGCTTTTCTTACAGCCGGAATATCAACAGGATTTATACGTTCATAAAGCCATTCCATTGAGATTGCAGGTGGAGTTTCCGGATTGTAGCCAAGGATTCTTAACAGTTCATCTGAAAAGAATATGGCGTTTGTTTTGATGTTCCATTCCCAGCTTCCGATTCTTGCGATCTTCTGGGCCCTGGCAAGCCTTGCCTCACTCTGGCGGAGTGCCTCTTCGGCGCTAACCAGCTGTTTTTCTATTTCAGCTTCCTTTAGCGCTCTGAGAGCAACAACAGGAAGGCGGTCAAGCAGGGTTGTGTCCTTAAGCACAAAGTCGCTGGCTCCCTGTTTAATCATCTGTACTGCCAGTTCGGAATCGTCCCTTCCGGTTACTACAACAAACGGCATGTTGAAGCCATTGTCCCTCATGCTGGAGATGAGATCGTCTCCTGACATGTCTGAAAGGGAGTAGTCCATTATTACAAGTGATGTCTGGTGGGATTGCAGCCAGGAAATGGCTGCGGAACCTGTTGTGGCGGTGTCGCAGATATATCCTTCTTCACGAAGTGTTTCGGCAATAAGCTCGGCAAAGGCAACATTGTCCTCTACTATAAGCACCTGCCTGGTTTCTTTGCTTGAAGGTGATGCCTTCATCAGTCCTTCTTCCTCAGGCGCCAGCCTTCCTTGTTTATCTGGGGGGTGCGGGCAATGGCAAGGGAGTCGGGCGGAACATCAACAGTTACGGTGGTGCCTGCGGCAACAAGAGAGTTATTACCTACTTTTACAGGGGCCACAAGCTGTACATCGCTTCCGATAAACACACCATCGCCGATTACAGTCCTGTGTTTGTTTTTGCCGTCATAATTGCAGGTTATGGTGCCGCAACCGATATTTACATCGCTGCCTATCTCGCAGTCACCCAGGTATGTAAGGTGTGAGGCCTTTGACCCTTTTCCCATTACCGCCTTTTTGGTCTCAACGAAGTTTCCTACCTTTACATCCGGATTAAGAATTGTGCCGGGGCGCAGGTGCGCCATTGGCCCCACTGCCACCCCTGAAAACAGTTCGGCATCTTCAAGTACGCTTCCGTTTTTGATATGCACATTATCTGCGATTCTGCAATTGTCAATCTGAACCGAGCTATCAACTGTGCATGATTTCCCGATGGATGTGTCGCCACGCAATATGGCGCCAGGCCATATTACAGTGTCGGCCCCTATCCTTACGGAATGGTCAATATAGGTGCTTTCCGGGTCAATGATAGTTACGCCGTCACGCATCAGACGTCTGTTTATCCTGGCACGGATAACCCTTGCAGCCTCCGCCATCTGTTCCCTGTCGTTTACCCCCATGATTTCAAGGGGGTCATCCGTAATGAACGCAGAGCATGGAAGCCGTTCGGCAACGGCTATTCCAAGAAGATCGGTAATGTAGTATTCGTTCTGTGAGTTTTCACTTCCCAGACGGCCTATATGGTTGCGCAGGAAGTCCATCTCCATGCAGTATATTCCGCTGTTTATCTCTTTGATCAAGGCTTCTTCAGAGGTTGCGTCCTTCTGCTCTACAATTCTTTTTACCCTGCCTTCTGAATCCCTGACTATCCTGCCGTAACCGAACGGATTGTCCATTAATGCCGTTAGAACTGTCACAGCGGCCTTCGACTGATGATGGATCTCAGACAGGCGCATGATGGTGGCAGATGTAAGAAGGGGGGTGTCACCGCAGAGAATCAGGATGGAACCTGAAATCCCCTCAAGCTCGTTCATGGCGCATGAAACGGCATGGCCGGTGCCAAGCTGCTCCTCCTGAAGGGCAATCCTTATGGCCGGATCAGATGAAACAGCATTTCTGACCTGTTCCGACTGATGACCGGCAACAACCACCAGCTGACTGGCGCCTGCCTCTCTTGCTGCGGAGAGGGGCCAGAAAAGCATTGGCCTTCCCGCTATTTCATGCAGAACCTTTGCCTTATCGGATTTCATTCGCGTTCCCTTGCCTGCTGCAAGGATAAGCGCCGCATTTGCTGTCATTTTGCTCACTCCTGATGCCTTGTGTGTAAATCTGACAAATCTGACCAATTTTATCCGGCATGGTGGGCCGCGTCAAGCAGGCATATTGCCTGAAGCGGCATTTAAATTCCATAATCCTTTACAGAGAGATATTTTGACAATATAGTGCAGTCACTTAACCTGCCGTTCTGCAAGAGAGATTAATGGGAATAGCCGAAGATCTTCAAATATTTGAATCAAAGCTGAAAGAGCTGATAATTCTCTACGAACAGTATTTTATCGGACTTGAAAAGAGAGAGCCGACAAAACTGCTTGAAGAGATTGACAAGCTGGCCCGCCGTTATTCTACCTCCCCAATCAACAACACAATGCACAAGCATCGTTATAACGGGCTCGTGGCAAGGCTTAACAGTTATCGTCAGCACTGGAACCGTACACTGAGAGAAATTGAAGAGGGACGGTATTCAAGGGACCGTTTCAGGGCAAAGCTTCATAACTCAAAACCACCGGCTTCAAATAAACCTTCCGATGACGGAAAACAGCCCTCTTCACAGAATTCTGATTTTGACAGACTCTTCGGTGAGCTGGAGAAGGCCAGCAGCAGTTGCAACCTTGGCAGGGTTGCAATGACAAGGGAACAGCTTGCCGCAACAATCGAAAAGCAGCGTCCTCTGCTGGCGCAGAAGCTTGGCACTGATGATATCCGTTTCCGGGTTGTTGTTGAAGACGGCAAGCCAAAGATAAAGGCCGGGCTTAAACCCAAAGCCGCCTCTTGATGATCACCGCCTGATGTCCTCCGAAATCCGTTTTTCAGATCTTGCTCCCGCTTTAGGTCAGGTTGATGCGCTGGTTGCTTCGGGTACTTCCCGTATAAGGCTTTCAGGGCTTTCCGGACTTGCCCTGGCAATTGCAATTGCCTCTGTATGTGACAAGCCGATGCGCCGGATACTTGTTGTTGCGCCCGACAAATCAAGGGCGGACCAGCTGGTTCGTGAACTTCTTTTTGCAGGTGTTGGCAACTTGTCCGCCTATCCTTCCTGGGATTCATCCCCGTTCTCCGAATCCTCCCCTGATGCCGAAACAGCAGGAGCACGCCTCAAGGTCTTAAAGACCCTTTCAGCTCCAGGCGGAGCCACTGTGGTTGCGCCGGTTTCCGCACTAATGCAGAAGGTGATGCCACGAAAAGTCCTCTCTTCAGCATCCTGCCGCCTTACTGCCGGAGATGATCTTGATCGCGATGAATTCCTCTTGCGTCTTGTCCGTCTGGGCTATCACTCTGCCTCTCTTGTTGAGGAACCTGGCAGTTTTGCTGTCAGGGGCGGCATAGTTGATCTGTTTCCGCCTGATATGCAGCGGCCTGCAAGAATAGAGCTGTTTGGCGACAATATCGAGACAATCAGGGCTTTTGATCCACTCAGCCAGCGCTCCCTTGAACCTCTGGATGAGCTGCTGCTGCTGCCTTCCAGGGAGATTCTGCTGGCAGAGGAGGTTATAGAGGCATTTCTTCCGCGTCTGAAAAACCGGGCGGACGAGCTTGATATTACAGTTGACCGTCGCAGGGCTATTGCAGAATCCATACAATTATCGGAGTTTCCAGCCGGCACTGATTATCTTCTCCCGCTTTTTCACCCTGAACTGGAGACTCTGTTTGATTACCTGGGGCCATGTATTGAAATAATCGTTGACCCGGATGGAGTTAAAGAAGCCGCCTTTCAGCATTCGGCATCGCTTGAGCAGGGTGTCGCTGCGGCGGTTGCCGCTGAAAGACTTTATCCCGATCCGCCAACCCTCTATCTGCAGCCTGAGCAGTTTTTTGAAAATCTTTCCCTGAACCAGCTTATAGAAATGGCGGCGCTTGCCCTTGCCGGAAGCGCCTCAGACATCGCCGCAGTGGAGATTCTGTCGGAATCCAACAGCAATATAAGGCTTGCAGCTTCTGGCGAGTCGGCCCGCTCAATCAGACCTTTTGTCCAGCAGCTTGAAAAGATGCGGGATGCCGGTTGGCGTACAGTAATTGCATTTCATCAGAACTCCCAGGCTGAAAGATTAAGAGAGCTGATATCCACCTACGGATTGTGCCCTCCTTCTCTTGTTGCCGATGGTCTGCCACAGGCAATCGCCATGACATCATCACACCCGATTGTGTTTGCGCTGGGTGAAGTTTCACAGGGCGTTCGCCTTCCAGAGGCCAGACTTGCAATAATTGCCGAGGAGGAGCTTTTCGGCAGGCGCACACGTCGCAAGAGCGGTGTGACAGCGCTTCGCACAAAACAGATAATGGCCTCCCTTGCAGAGCTGAAGCCGGGCGATTACATGGTGCATCTTGACCACGGAATCGGCCTTTACAGAGGGTTGCAGCATTTGAAGACAGGGGCGGTTGAGGGAGATTTCCTGCTTCTTGAGTATTCGGGCAGCGACAGGCTTTATCTGCCAATTGACAGGCTGGGGCTTGTACAGCGTTATGTCGGTGGTGAAGGAGCCCATCCGCAAGTTGCAAAGCTCGGCGGAACAACCTGGGAGAAGACACGCAGCAAGGCAAAAAAAGCGGTTGAGGAGCTTGCTGCTGAACTCCTTGAGATTTATGCCAGGCGCCAGGCGAGCAAGGGATTTGCATTTTCTCCTCCGGATGAGATGTTCATGGAGTTTGAAGCGACATTTCCCTGGGATGAGACACCGGATCAACTCTCTGCAATTAACGATGTGCTTGCTGATATGCAGCATACAAGGCCAATGGATCGGCTTGTATGCGGAGATGTGGGGTATGGCAAGACGGAAGTGGCATTGCGCGCGGCATTCAAGGCGGTTCTTGATGGCAAGCAGGTGGCTGTGCTGGTGCCTACAACAATACTTGCACAGCAGCATTTTGAAACATTTTCCGGCAGACTTGCCGGTTATCCGGTGACAGTGGAGATGCTTTCCAGATTCCGTTCGGCAGCCGAACAGAAGGCCATTCTCGCAAAGGTTGCAAAAGGAGAGGTGGATATAATAATTGGCACCCATCGCCTGCTTCAGAAGGATGTAGTATTCAGGGATCTGGGGCTTCTGGTTGTTGACGAGGAACAGCGTTTCGGGGTCAAGGACAAGGACAGGCTGAAGAAGTACAGGGCTGATGTTGACATAATGACCCTTACAGCAACCCCCATACCAAGAACATTGCATATGTCAATGATGGGGATAAGGGATCTCTCCATTATCGACACTCCGCCTGTTGACAGGCAGGCCATACGAACGGTGGTGGCGCGGGATACCGACGATCTGGTACGTGAGGCGGTAATAAGGGAGCTGGGACGTGACGGACAGGTCTTTTTTGTCCACAACCGGGTGCAGTCAATCGGGCTTGTTGCAGAACGCCTCCGCCGGATTGTACCTGAGGCATCTATTGCTGTTGCCCACGGGCAGATGGACGAGAAGGAACTGGAGAAGGTGATGCTCGGCTTCATGCATGGTCGGACAAATCTGCTGCTCTGCACCACCATAATCGAATCGGGCCTCGACATCCCGAGGGCCAACACAATGATTGTTGACAAGGCTGACACTTATGGTCTTTCCCAGCTTTACCAGTTAAGGGGGCGCATTGGCCGTTCTTCAGTGCGCGGCGAGGCTTACCTTCTTATTCAGGGGGCTGGAGGTATTACACGGGAAGCAAGGGAGAGGCTTAAGATAATTCAGGAGATTACAGAGCTGGGGGCCGGGTTCCGCATTGCCACCCATGATCTTGAGCTGAGGGGGGCCGGTGATCTGCTTGGCCCGCGCCAGTCAGGAGCTGTGGCTGACATCGGTTTCGAATATTACAACCAGTTGCTTGAAGAGGCCATTGCCGCTCTTAAGGGAGAGGCGCATGAGGATCGTTGCGAGCCGGAGATAAATATTGCCGTGCCTGCCTTCATACCGGAGAGCTATCTTCCCGACACTAACCAGCGGCTTGTAATGTACAAACGGATGGTGCAGGCCGTATCTGCTGAGGAGATTGAGGAGATTGCCGGAGAAATCAGGGATCGTTACGGACGTCCCCCTGCTGCGGTTGATTCCCTTGCGGAGGTAATGCGGCTTCGCATTACCATGAAAGAATTGAAGATACTGAAGATTGACAATGATGGAAAAAGACTCGCACTAACCTTCCATCCTGCAACAACTGTCAACCCTGACCTTCTTGTGAAGCTCATAAGGGATGAACCCAGGACATTCCAGTTCACTCCTGATCACAAGCTTCTGGTGAATCTGCCGCCCAATATGCCGACTTCTGATATTCTGGCCTTTGCAAAGGAATGCCTGGGGAGGATTTTATGAAGAAGGATTCTGTTATGAAAACGAGACTCTCAGGAACCACATTTCTCCTGTTGATGGCCTTCGTTACATTGCAGCCATCAATCTCTTTTTGTGCCGAACCGGAACCCTATCTGCAGTCAGTTCAGGCAGCCCAGGCCCATGCTGCCAGTCCGGCCGGATGGGTAGCCGATGGATTGAAAACCGTTACAGGGCCGGGTGACGGCAATACCTGGTACGGGGGCAAGATTCTTGTCCGTGCCTTCACAAATCCTTTATACTACAACCTGACAACAAAAAAGAACCAGAACCTCTATCCGGGCGCGCTCTGGGTTACAACCGGAAACGAGTTGCCCGCATGGTACCGTGATCCGGCAAACGGTGTAAACGCGTCAAACATATCAATCAAGTCAGCTCAGATTCATGGACTTCCAACCTCCTCAACGCAGCAGTACAACGCTATTGTCGAGATGCTGGTTGATCCTTCAAAGCTGTTGCGCCCCACCAGAGACCCGAATATTACAGCCCAGCCTTCTGCCCTGCCTGTTGATCCGTTTGCTCCAAAACCGGCCAATATCTCTCAGGCTGATTTTGATGCCTACAAGACATGGTACACAGCCAATATCACCTCAAGTTACAGGGCAGTAAATCCTGATAACCGTTATCCCTGGACCCAGCTTGGCTACACCTACAACTGGGGTGGGGATCAGTCCACCCTGGCAGGGATCAACGGGTTGAGTGAATTTGTGATTCTTGGAACCAGATCCGGTGTCACCTCCCCACTGGTAACCTTTGCGGTTTACTCCATACAGTCATACCTCTACAAGGTTGGCAGTGACGGCGACGGTGCTGGAAACTTTCATGTAACCGGCTCCCTTGACACCCTCTGGACAGGCACAAAATTCCAGCCCACCGGCAGCAGCGTGACTATTGCCCCCGGTGCTGTGGTAAGCGGTGGTGAAGGGATACTTGTTTCATCCGGGGGCTACACGGTTGTAAACAACGGAACAATATCCGGTCCGACTTTCCAGAAATACTATGGCGACGGCCCGGCTGGCACGAGTGTCTGGTTTGTTGATGGGGGCACACTTGTAAACAGCAGCAGCGGAATTATGAACGGGGATGATGTGGCCATAGGCGGGACTCCAAACGGCCAGGGTGTAAATGTCATAAACTACGGGCTGATCTCCGGTAACAGCTACGCCATGCGAACAGGGGCGGGCAATGACAGCCTTTCGGTTGAAAATGGAGGCGTTGTAAAAGGCCCGGTTTCACTGGGAACAGGGGCAGACAGGATCACTTTCAGACAGGGGAGCAGATGGCAGGCCTTGCTTGACCGTTCAAGCGGGACAGCCTCCATCCTGCAGGCTTCGGAGATACATCTTCAGAACGGAAGTACAATAGCGCCTGTCTTTACTGGCACCGGACTGCTTCCGGCATATTCCAGCTATCTTGTTGCACAGGGTGCAGTCACAGGGGTCTTTTCTACAATTGTTGATCCATATCCTGTTTTTGATTTTTCACAGAATACCGTGGCAGGCGGCCTGAACCTTAATGTAATAAGAGTTCCGTACCCAAATGTCGTTGCGCCTCTTGATCCCGGACTTGTTTCAGTCTCTTCGGCATTACAGGGCCAGCTTGCAGCCCCAACCCCTGACATGGCGATGATCCTCTCGACGATTGACTTCCTGCCTGCTGCATCCGCCGTTGCCGATGCTTTTCGCCAGCTTTCTCCTGTTGTAAACGCAGCGTTGCCCCGATTTTCATTCACTTCGGACAGAAACAGGCTGTCGCTGCTTCAAAACCGCAGCAGGGTGGCTCCAGAGAGCAGCGCGCCTCTTTTATATGCAGCGCTAAACCCCGGAAACGACGGTGATCCGTCGCTACTTGCAGCAAGCGATTCCGGATGGCACGGTTTTGCAGTTGCCGGGGGAGACTGGGGAACCCATGATTCAGATGGTTCAATACCGGGATTCACCTGGCAGGGATGGTCCGCAATGGCCGGTTTTGAAAAGTTTTTCAGTACTGATTCTGTTGCTGGTTTCGCATTAGGTGGTAGTCAGGGGTACATTACAGGCAGGGATACAGCCAAAAGCAGTTCAGGCACAGACAGTGTCAGTCCAGTGCTGTTCGCCTCCGTTGGTGGCGGCCCACTGCATGCGGATGTTGTGGCGGGCTACAGCTATAACCGTTATGACAGCCGCCGACGAATAGTTTTCGATATTTTTGACAGAACCGCATCAGGTATTTACAACGGTCATCAGATTTCAGGTCTTATAAGCGCAGCATACCGTTTTAATCCTTCCTCTTATTTTTATATTGAACCTGTTACAGGTCTTTATGTTTCAGGGCTCTTCCGGGATGGCTACAGGGAAACCAACGCCGGAGCTGCAAATCTCGATGTTCGTGGAACGGATACATGGTCTTTGAGAACCAATCTCGGTCCGAGAATCGGACTGCGATTCCCGACTGGAATCGGAGAGGGGGAGTTTGGGGTTTCAGCTTTCTGGAACCATGAGTTCAATAATCAGAGGGATCTGCTCAGGGCTTCATTTTCAGGTACGACAGCCGGATTTGAAACAGGCGGTTTTCTTGACAGCCAGGACAGTCTTGAATCATCTGTCAGAATCAGCTTGTCCATCCGTAAGGAGCTGAAGCTTCTTGTTGAATATCAGCTGAATGCTTCTGATTCAACTGTCGGTAACAGCGCTAAAATCGGAGTGGAGTGGCGATTTTAGTTTAATCGGGCATAAAAATGCCTAATGTGGGCGGAAGAGTTTACTTTCTTGCAAGGGATCGGGCATCTGTGGTACTTTTCATAAGTTTTTAATATCAATGTTTCCAAAGTAAAAGGAGCCGCCGTGAACACCAGTACATTCTTGAAGATTTCTATCGTATCCATTGGACTTGCCTCCCTTGTCGCGTGTCAGGGGGGAACCCCGTCCGACACTGGAAGCAGTTCTTCCAAAAAGCCCGCAAAGGTGCTGGCAGAGGTTAATGGCGTGGCCATTACATCAGACGATTTTGACCGCGAAGTAAAGAGTCTGCCTGAGTATTTAAGGGCTATGGCCGAAACCCCACAGATTCACAAAGAGCTCATTGATACACTCGTAATGCGCGAACTGGTTCTTCAGCAGGCAAAGAAGGATGGAGTGGACAAGAGTAAGGAAGTTGAAGACAAACTGGTTGATATCAGGAAACGGATTGTAGTTGACACATACCTGAAAAAGAAGATTGAGGCCGACGCCAAGGTTTCTGATGATGAAATGAAAAAATTCTACGAGCAGAATCTTGACAAGTTTAAAGGCGGGGAGCAGGTAAGGGCCAGCCATATTCTTGTAAAATCTGAAGAAGAGGCAAAAGCCGTACAGGCACAGTTGAAAGGCGGCGCAAAGTTTGAGGATGTGGCAAAGGCAAAGTCCGTAGACAGCTCTGCCGCAAAGGGGGGCGACCTCGGATGGTTTGCAAGGGGAAGCATGGTTCCTGTTTTCGAGCAGACCGCATTTTCCCTTAAAGATGGTGAGACATCAGGTATAGTAAAGAGTGAATTCGGATATCATATAATCAAGGTAACCGGAAAGCGGCCTGCCGGAACACGCTCATTTGATGAAGTAAAAGATCAGATCAAGGCCTCCATGCTTCCACAGAAGCAGCAGCAGGCATTCATGAAACTGAGAGAAGATCTGAAAAAAGGCGCAAAGATAGATATCAAGGGTGAGACTCCGGCGCCTCAGCAGCCGACCGCCCAGCCCCAGGATGCAGCAAAACCTGCACTCCCGACAGCACCGGCAGAAAAGAAGTAATTTAATCCAGAGGAATATAAAATGAAGCTTAGTTCTGTCAAGTTATTACCAATATTGCTGATAGTAGCCGGATGTGCCTCCACACCTCCGGCCCCTGCTCCGGATGCTCCGGCAAAGCCTGTTACCCTTAACCTCCCGCAACCTGTAATGCCACCGCTGCCAGCTGGAGCTGTGCGTGTAAACGCAATAGCTGCAATAGTAAACGATGATGTAATTACAGTAAGGGAAGTACTTAAGGAATCTCAGGCAGCAATTGCAGATGCCCAGAAAAGGGGGCCTGTTGATGACAATGCAGCGAAAGGGCTCCGTAAAGCCGTTCTTGACAGACTTATAGACAAGCGTCTGACAGACCAGAAGATCAAGGAGCTTGCAATAAAGATCGGCGATGATGAAATAAGGCAGTCAATAGAAGAAGTGAAAAAACAGAACAAGATGACTCAAGAACAGCTGATTCAAGCGCTCAAGGGTCAGGGCTACACCTTTGAACAGTACGAAAAGCAGATAAAGGAACAGCTTGAGCGGGTACGACTTGTAAGTATGGAGGTACGCTCAAAGGTTTATGTAAGCGCCAAGGAGGTTGAAGACTACTACAATGCGAACAGGGATAAATACGCAGAAGAGGAAATCTTCAAGGCGCGTCACATATTCATCAGGATTAATGACAGATCCCATCCTGACGATATAAAAAAGGCGATGGAAAAGGCCCTTGATATCCTTCATGAGGCGAAAAGCGGAAAAGATTTTGCCGAACTTGCCAGAGAGCGCTCCGATGACCCCGGCGCGAAGAAGGATGGTGGCGATCTTGGCTCATTCAAGCGGGGAGAGATGCTGGCTGATCTTGAACAGGCCCTTATGCCTCTCAAACCTGGCGAGGTTGGTGAACTTGTCTCAACGCCATCCGGTCTGCACATTGTAAAGCTTGAAGAGAAATCAACAGGCAAAGTGAAGAGCTTTGACAAGGTAAAGGCAGAGATTGAAGACACCCTTTACCGTCAGAAGCAGGATGAGCGTTTTGCAAGCTGGATGAAGAATCTTCGTGCGAAGGCCAGTGTTGAAGTAAAGGACACTGGCATGATCTGATGTTTCTCGTCCTTTAAAACATAAAAAAAGCCCCTGCAACAAGATCGTTGCAGGGGCTTTTTTTATGGTGAAAAGCTGAATAGTATTCCCCCTGGATTTATGACCTGTTCCTTATGTGCTTTACAAACTCCTCGCGGGTAAGTTGTCTTTTGCTTACAAGGTGGGAAATTTCACGGCTCATGGCCTGTTTTTCTCCTGATTTCATTTCATCCTTCAGAAGCACAAAAACTGGCATGTTATGGCTGTAGGGGAATAGCCGGAACTTGTCCAGAAGCTCGAATGCGGACATGTCGGGGAGCATAAGGGTACAGAATGCAAGATACTTGGGATGCAGTGAGGAGAGGGCAAGGGCTTCCTTGCCTGTGTACCCCTTGATGACTTCAAATCCTGCGGATTCAACGACCCTTGATATTTTCTCTTCTCCGGAACGCGAAACAACAAGGGCCTGAAGATCCCAGGTCTCAACATCCTCTGTCAGCCCGTAAGCAGCAAGCCTGTCAACAAGATACTGCTCATCAACAGGTGTTGTAAAGAAGCCGGCAACAGGAAACACGCCCCCCACCTTGCCGGTTTCGCTCAGGAACACCGGAAGAACCGGAATGCTGCGGGTGAGTGGATTGGCTTTGATCTTTATGAGATCGCCCCATCCATCCTCCGAATGTGGCGAGATGTCAAGGACTACTCCAAGAGGCTTGCGATCCGCAAGCTCTTCCGGTTCAGCAATCTGTGGAGAGTAACCGGCAGACCTCAGATAATCGAAGATTATCTCTTCACGCCCATGCCCCGGCTTGATTCCCATTACAAGAAGTTCAGGGGCAGTTAAGGAATCGGAACTGTTTTCGTTCACCTTTTTGCCGCCATTCTTTTTTGCATCTTGCCCCCCATTGCAGCCATCTGGTGCTTTTGAAGCTGGCCCAGGCTCTCAAGATGGAACTGGTACCAGGAGTCACCGAAGCTTCTCATCTTCATTTTTCTGCCATTTTGAAGATTTTCAAGATTGTCTGTCAGGTGCGCATCCCCCGGGAGTTTCTTTAGACCTTTTTGCAGAACATCAATGGCTTTTGTCCTGTCGTTACATTCCTCTGCAAGGCAGTAGGCGTACAGGTTCCAAAGTAATGATTCCTTGCCGTTCCACTGCACCGCCTTTTCGAATGTTTTCTCCATCTTTTCACGTTTCTGGCGTTTCATATAGGAAATTGCAAGCATTCCCATTGCTATCCAGTTTTTGAAAAAGGCCTTTTCAAGGTGTGGGAAGGCATTTGAAAAATCACGCCTCATGTAATAGGTCATTCCGATCTGGGAGTTGATCTGGTCTTCCACATAGATCTGCCAGGGGGCGAACCTCAAGGCATCTTTTAGTGACCGGATCGCCTTTTCAATCCGCTGGGCCTGAATATCCTTACCGGCTGCCTCCAGTTCCGCCATGAGTTTTTTACTGACAATTTTGGAGATTATGGCGAATGCGGCTGTAAATAAAACAACAGAAAGAAGTGTAGAAGCCCACCAAGGGAGCTTGAAGAGAAGAAAAAACAGAAGAAACGATATTACAGCTGTGGCCGCACTTATCAGAATGGAATACATTTGACAGCTATCCTCTCGATTACAAAGATATTTGTTGCATTAAACGCTAGTTTTTGGAGTGGTTGAAGATTTTGCAACAATAAGGCGTTTGCCAGGCTTTAGTGCCACATGCTCTCTGATGTTGTTCCATGTGGCAAGAAGTTTTGTTGATACTTTGAATCTGCGTGACACGGTTTTGAGGGTATCCCCCTTGCGTACAGTATAATAGCGTAAATCCGGCTTATTTGGTTCTTGTTGCCTGGCCTCAGATGATGAGTCCATCTGCTGGCGCGCAGGAACAATCAATGTCCGGCCTGCAATCCTGTCTTTTTTTCCGAGCCCGTTCAGTTCTGCCAGCTCCAGAGGTTTTGCTCCAAAGCGTTTTGCAACAGATGCCAGTGTATCCCTTTTTGAGGCTGTGTATCTTGTGTACAGAGCTTTTTCGGAGAATCTCTCCCCTTCAGGTATCTTTGAGTATTCCGATTCAAACTTTTCTTTGGTGCCTTTGGGGATTCGAAGCTCAAAGTCTGGATAGTTGGGGGGGGTACACCAGTGCCGAAGCGATGGATTGAGCTCTTTTACTGACTGGTATGTTGTGCCGGTAATGCGTGCAACAAGTTCAAGATCAGTCCTTGTCGGAATTGTTACAGTGTCAAACTCAATTACAGGTATTGCTGTTTCTGTTGTAAAGCCGAATCTGGCCGGATCCTTTGCAATAATTGCTGCAGCAAGGAGTTTGGGCACATAATCTTTTGTTTCACGCTTTAAGTAGGCACCTTTTGAAAGCTCCCAGAAATCACTTGTGTTGTACATGCCAATAGCCCGCATTATCTTGTTCTCACCGGCGTTGTAGCCTGCTGCGGCCAGGTACCAGTCACCGTTGAACATTCCGTAAAGATCCTTTAAGTAAAGGGCAGCAGCAGCAGTTGCCTTTACAGGATCTTTCCTTTCGTCAATCCACTGGTCTATGCGTAAGGAGTAACGTCTGCCGGTAGCAGACATGAACTGCCATGGGCCAACAGCATTGGCTACAGAGCGGGCATGCAGGGTGAATCCGCTTTCTATCATTGCTACATAGACAAGATCTTCGGGCATTCCCTCCTTGCGGAGTATCTCTTGCATCATTGGTATGTAGCGGGCGGAACGGGCCAGCCAGCGGGAGAAAGAAACCTTGCCCCTGGTCTGGAACTGTGTGATGAAGTATTCGACCTGCTTGTTTAAGGTCAGAGGAATATCTGCTGCAGGAAGATCTTCAGGCATCCTCAGTTCTGCCAGGTCGTCTGAGGAACTTTCCTTAATCTCATCCAGAGTGAACAGCTGGGGTGTGGAAGTACTCCTGTTCTCCGGAAGCAGCTCTTCAAGCATGGATGGAAGGCCTGCGCTGGCTGAAGAAGTTGCAGGGATTGATGCAGTGCTCTGTGGGCGTGTCAATTCGTTAAGCAGAACCTGTGCAGGTTCTGAAGCCCCATAAGCCGGCAAAGCCCCGACGAGCAGGGCAAATATGTACAGCAGTTTATATCTCATGCAAAGTTACCTGAATGAATGCATTCCAAAGGATGGAGCATTATAATAGCAGATTACCTGAATGTCAAACTGCCATAATAGTCTGTAATAGCTGAATAAAATCAGAGCCCACCGATTTTCTGGGGGCTCTGGTATACATCTGGTATGTTTCAGTGGCTCAGGAATTGAGCTTTTCCTTCTCCTTCTGTATTGCCTCACGGCCAGCTTCAATTGCTGAGGAAAGGATTGATTTTTTCTCCATCAAGGTTTCCTTGCCATCTTCAAGTGCGGTCTTTATCTTGTCCTGTGCTTCTTTTGCATATTCCTTTATTTTACCAACCGCATCGTCAGTAAGGTCAGAGATCTGATCACGGGTCTCACGTCCGCTCTTTGGGGCATAAAGAAGTGCGAGGCCGGCCCCCAGAGCTGCTCCTGCAAGAAAAGACACAAGTACTGTGCTTGCTGATACTGCTGTATTATCCTGTTGTGACATGTTCATACTCCTTTCGTTCTTTTTATAAGCAGATTTTCCATCATGTAGTTGGCTGCGGCCTTTACTCCGGTCGCCATAACGCTGACTTGCTGGACTATGGCTGAAACATTGTTCAGCGAACGGTTTATTGTTGAAATCTGATCTCCTGTTTCACCAAGCGCCACCATAAATTTTTTAACGTCTCCAGTGCGCTCTGCAACCCCGCCGCTAACGATTTTAAGCTCTGACAGCACAGCATTAAGTTCTCTTATTGTGGGTTTCAGCTCTTCGTTAAGCAAATCAGCCAGTGAAGCCACTGACTCTGCAGTACGCCTCACAGTAAGGATTGTGGGGATAAGAAACAGGACAAGAACCGCTACAGCTATGGCGGCTATGATTGCCGCGATTGCGCCTAAAGACATTTGGCTCCCCTTCAGGTGTAAATTTTAATATTATTCTTAATTATAGCCTATAAATAAAGTTATGCAAGCAGGTCTGCAATTTTTGCGTTAAATCCGTTTGGTTTAAGCTGATTACAGCATTTTTCTCAGAAACCTGCCGGTATATGATTTTGTAACCTTTGCAACCTGTTCAGGTGTTCCTGTAGCCACTACCATGCCTCCCCGGTCGCCGCCTTCCGGCCCCAGATCAATTATCCAGTCGGCTGTTTTTATAACATCAAGATTGTGCTCGATTATAACAATTGTGTTGCCGCTCTCCACAAGCCTGTGCAGAACCTCCAGCAATTTTGAAATATCAGCAAAATGCAGTCCTGTTGTTGGCTCATCCAGTATGTAGATGGTTCTCCCTGTGGCTCTTTTGGACAACTCTTTTGCCAGTTTAACCCTCTGCGCCTCACCACCCGAAAGTGTGGTGGCTGCCTGTCCCAGAGTTATGTAGCCGAGCCCCACTTCCATAAGTGTATTCAGCTTGTTTTTAATTCTGGGGATAGCGCCGAAAAATTCTACAGACTGTTCAACCGTCATGGCCAGCAGATCTGCGATTGACTTGCCCTTGTAAAGCACTTCAAGGGTTTCGCGGTTGTAACGTGCGCCATGGCAGACATCGCAGGTTACGAAAACATCTGGCAGGAAGTGCATTTCGATCTTTATAATGCCGTCGCCGGAGCAGGCTTCGCAACGCCCCCCCTTTACGTTGAAAGAGTAACGTCCCGGTTTGTAACCGCGCATCTTTGATTCAGGCAGGTTGGCGAAAAGGTCACGGATGTCTCCGAATACTCCGGTATAGGTGGCCGGATTGCTGCGCGGTGTCCGGCCGATAGGGGACTGATCTATGTTGATCACCTTGTCCAGGTGATCCAGTCCAAGTATGTCAGTGAATGCCCCTGCCTTTTCACGGCTTTTGTAGAGCCGCTGGGAAAGGGCCTTGTGGAGGGTGTCTATTACCAGTGTTGATTTGCCCGATCCTGAAACACCGGTAACGCAGGTCATTACGCCAAGGGGGATCTCTACATCTATAGCTTTCAGGTTGTTCTCTGCTGCGCCGAGAATCCTGATATTCTTTTCAGATTTTCTCCGCTTCTTCGGCACGGCGATGGATAGCTCGCCAGACAGGTATCTTCCGGTAAGGGATTCCGGATTTGCCATTATCTCTTTAGGAGTGCCCTGGGCAACAATCTCTCCTCCATGCACACCTGCCCCGGGCCCCATATCAATTACATGGTCAGCGGCAATGATGGTTTCCTCGTCATGCTCCACCACAAGCACCGTGTTGCCGATATCCCGCAGGTGTCGCAGGGTAGCCAGCAAACGCTCGTTGTCCCGTTGGTGCAGCCCTATGGATGGCTCATCCAGTATATACAGAACCCCCACAAGGGAAGATCCTATCTGTGTGGCAAGCCTGATCCTTTGCCCTTCGCCACCGGAGAGCGTGCCGGATGTGCGGTCAAGGGAGAGGTAATCCAGGCCCACATTTACAAGAAAGCCAAGCCTCTCCCTTATCTCCTTCAATATCCGGCGGGCAATCTCCTGCTCTTTTTCGGTAAGTTCAAGCTGATCGAAAAATACCAGGCAATCGCGTATTGGCAGGGCCGTAACCTGCTGGATATTTTTGCCTCCCACAATAATGTGCAGGGCCTCTTTCTTGAGTCTTGCGCCGTTGCATGTTGGACAGGGCATAACATTCATGTACGGGGTAAGTTCCTCCCTTATCATCTCCGATTCCGTTTCGCGGTAACGGCGTTCAAGGTTGGTCAGCACCCCTTCAAACTCTTTCCTGTATATGTGCCGCTTTCCTTTTTCATCCTCCCACCAGAATTCGATCTGTTCGCCGCCAGTACCTTCCAGTATTACAGCCCTCGCGCTGTCTGAAAGTTTCTGAAAGGGCTTTGAGAGATCGAACTTGTAGTGACGTGCAAGGGATTCCAGAACCATCTGGTGAAAGGGTGAGCCCAGTCGTTTTTCCCAAGGAGCTATTGCCCCTTCCCTGATGGAAAGCAGCGGGTTGGGGATTACCAGATCGGCATCGAAATACATCCGTGTGCCGAGCCCTGTGCAGTCGGCGCATGCGCCGTAAGGGTTATTGAATGAGAACATACGTGGGGCGATTTCAGGGTATGATATTCCGCAGTCTGTACACGCAAATTTTTCAGAGAAAGTGATCCGCTCTCCATCCTGAATCTGCACAAACACCATTCCATCGGCATGCCCCAGAGCCGTTTCCAGGGAATCTGCAAGACGCCTTGCAATTCCATCCTTAACCAGCAGGCGGTCAACAACAATATCAATATCGTGCTTCTTTTTCTTGTCCAGTTCTATCTCGTCGCCAAGCTCCATCTGTGTGCCGTCTATCACAACACGGGTGAACCCCTCCTTGCGCAGCTGCTGAAGCTCTTTTTTGTATTCTCCCTTGCGCCCCCGGATCATGGGCGCCAGCAGCATAAGCCTTGTGCCTTGCTGCATGGCCATTATCCGGTCAACCATCTGCGATACGGTCTGGGCGGTGATAGGTTTTCCGCATTCGTGGCAGTGGGGTTGGCCGATACGGGCGAAAAGCAGACGCAGGTAGTCGTATATCTCGGTAACCGTCCCCACCGTAGAGCGGGGATTCTTTGATGTGGTCTTCTGCTCGATGGAGATGGCCGGAGAAAGCCCCTCTATTGACTCCACATCGGGCTTTTCCATCTGCTCAAGGAATTGGCGGGCGTAGGCGGAGAGTGACTCCACATATCGGCGCTGTCCCTCTGCGTATATCGTATCAAAAGCAAGGGTGGATTTACCGGAACCCGACAGTCCGGTGATAACCACAAGCTGGTCTCTTGGTATGGTAACATCAATACATTTAAGGTTGTGCTCGCAAGCGCCCTTTATGATTATCTGGTCGTGTGGCATTTGGGATTGTACCTGTTGTTGCTAATGGAATTTTGTATGATAAAGTCTGGAGTATGAACACAGACCACGGATTTGTAAAGAGACCTTAAATACCATGAACAGTAAAATTATCATAATCGGATTCTCCAACCCGGCGTGCAGGATAGCTTCCCATCTGGCGGGAACTGGCGTCGAAGTATCATTTGCAATTGATGAATCGGATATGAATACCCTTCCTCCCATGCCAGATGCAATCCGGCTGCTCCATCTCCCTTCCATACGTCCTGAGTGCACGGGAGGGCTCAGCGCTGACCAGGATGCAGCGATAATAGCCACCGACAATGAGCAGTTCAATATCCATGTGGCTCTGCATCTGGCTGCTCTCAGACCCGACCTCAGGATAGTACTCCGCCTGTTCAACCTTGCTCTGGGAAGGGAGATGGAACAGCGTCTTCCCAATGTTTCAGTGATGTCTGTTTCCGACATAGCCGCCCCGTTTTTTGCTGCAACAGCCCTTCTGGACAACGTGAAATCGGCCCGCAGACATGAGGGGCGGCTGCTGGTTTCCACCGGCGGGGCAGAAGAGGCGCTTGATTGCTCAAGGATACCGGCGTGTGATTGCAGATGCCCTGAAGACAGCTGCTTCAGAATGCCCGGACTTGACAGGATGCTTCTGCTTGTTATTGCTTTCATAGCCTCCATTGTCTCCATTGCGACACTATTCTTCTCCTTGCGCCACAACATCCCGCCGGGCGATGCCCTTTATTTCGTGGTTACCACAATAACAACCACCGGCTATGGCGATTTCTCACTTCGGGAGTATCCGTTCAGCACAAAGCTCGCAGGCATGCTTCTCATGCTGTCCGGCGCGGCCCTTTTTGCCATACTGTTCGCAATAATCACGGACAAGCTCTTCAGGTTCCGTATAGAGCTGATGATGGGAAGACGCCAGGTTAAAAAACATGGCCATGTAATTGTATGCGGTGCCGGGGATGTGGGGATGAGGGTTGTTGAGTCACTTCTGATAACAGGTGCAGAGGTGGTGGTTGTGGAGCAGAACCAGGAGGGCAGATTCATGCAGCGGCTCAGGGATATGAGGATAGCACTGATAATAGCCGATGCAACGCTTGAAGATTCACTGCTTAAGGCAGGGGTAAGGAATGCGCGTTCGATAATCTGCGCCACGGACAACGACATGAGGAACCTGGAGACTGCGCTCAACGCAAGGTACATAAACCGGTCACTACGAATTGTACTTCGTATCTACGACAGAGAGTTTGCTGAACGGATAGAGTCCAGTTTCGGTATCCATGCGGCATTAAGCTCATCCGCCATCGCCGCTCCGGTATTTGCTGATGCGGCACTGAACTAGTTTTATGGATTGGAAAGAGTGAACCGCATTCCCGGCTGGAGTTGGCCATTCCTTCTGGAACCTTCATCGGCCCCGATTCGTGAGCTGTATTTAATGGGCTTGCCCCTGCGGTCAATCAGCTCCGTCTTTATGGAGGTGATTTCGCTGCCATTTCCAGTGCCCTGGCCAAACCGTTAATGGTCGCTGTTGCGCTATCGCCGCCGCGGTAGCTGTTGGATGTCCAGTATGAAGCTACCTGCGCGTTTGTGAACCCCTGGGCAGCCAGGTTCAGCCATGTTGCAATGTTGGCCTGCTGGTAGTTGGCAAGGGATAGCATCTCTTTACGATTGAGCAGCCGCCAGTTGCCTGCGCAGCTTCCGTCGGTGAGGCAGCATGCGCCGGATGCCAGGCTGTTTGCATCGGATAATGCGTTTGCCCAGCTTCTTGCGCCAAAACAGTTTCCGTTTTTGAGCCATACAAGGCCGATAAGGTTGTCTGTTATGGTGCCGTTACCGCTGTCGGTAAAGCGGGACTGGGCCAGGCAGCCCCTTTAAGTTTAGCGCCATCTTCTCCGGTGTTGGCGCAGGCGCGGGAGTTGCCCGCCGCATCCCAACAGCCGGTCTGCCCGGTGCGGGGAAGGGTTATGCTGGCTGCGTGGGCTTCGGCTCCGCTCAGCCAACTGCCTGTGTAGGGTGCGCCATGCGCACCAAGCAGCACGGCCAGCAGCAGTATTCTGCTCAATCGTTTTAACATTATGGTATTCCTCCTTCGGTTTAAGGCTGTTTATACTTTGTGCGGCATAGAAATACGTTTTTTGTAGGGGCGGTGCCTTGTGCCCGCTCTGTTGCCGTATCACCGTTATTGCCTTAGCTACCCAGGGCACCCACAAGGGGATGCCCCTACAAAATCGTAATTTCTGTCCGTTTGCTGTTTAGCTCTTCAACTCCATGTTGCCGCTCTTTCCTGGTTCAGCTCCCTTGGCAATCAGCCTGTGGCCCAGAAGCATTAACAACCCCATCCCCTGCTAAAAACATCCAGCCGTATTCAAGATAACTGCCAGTGCTCATAGCGCACCCTACAGAACTCAAGCAATTTGAGGATAAAAATGGTGGTTGGGTGTTAAAGATGGGGCGTGAGGGAAGTGGTGCTGGCACAGGCTTGCCTGATGCGGATGGGGAGCTACAAAACTACAGAGCAGCTCTGACAGACGTCTGGCAAACGTGGCAAGGGGGGGCTATCATCCAAAAAGTTCGTCAAATATTTCCTGTACCGTTTCCATCCTGTCTGCCTTCCAGGCGTTTGAGCCGCAGAATATGAGGCCTGTCTCCACATCCCCCCGCTGGGCGCGGTCAAGGGCAGTTACTATGCAGAATCTTTCACCCGATTCCTTGTAGGTGCATTTTTTAAGGCAACCCATTCTGCATGGACTTTTGTGGTCAAGATCATACTGGCGGATGTTAGGGGTGTTGGTAAGTATGGCTCTGCCAGGCAGGCCTGCCGGAGACATTATGAGGCCGATATCTTCCTTTTTGCAGTTAAGGTAGGCCTGTTTGAAGGCGATATCAGCATCGCATTCCTCGGTGCAGACGAAACGGGAGGCCATCTGGACTCCGTCGGCCCCTTCTGCCAGTGCATGCTCAAGGTCAGCCCTGTCCCATATCCCACCTGCGGCGATTACCGGAACCTCGGTATGGTAGTCATCCCTGAAGAACTGTTTAATGGCCCTTACTGTTCCATACTGATCATATTCACCTGTCCCTATGTTTTCCATTTTTTCGCCCAGATGACCGCCTGCTGTGTCCGGATCTTCAACTACAACGGCATCGGGCAGCCGGTGGTAGCGCTTTTCCCATGTGCGGGCGATAAGCTGGGCAGCACGAAGAGATGATGCTATGGGTACAAGGGCAACTGAAGGGGCATGGGCTGTGAGTTCAGGAAGTGAAAGGGGCAGTCCGGCGCCGCATACAACCACCTGAGCGCCTGCTTCTATGGCTGCTTTGACCAACGCCTCATAATCAGACAGGGCCACCATTACATTAACACCGATGATGCCATCAGGAGCTATTTCACGAGCTCTCCGTACCTCTGTCTGAAAGGCCTGGGTCTCGGCCTGAAAATAGTTTGTGCCTGTGTAGTGGTCGCTGTTCAGGGCTATGCCTGCTGCAGCTACAAGCCCCACACCCCCGCACCTGGCCACATGTCCGGCAAGATTACCGCCTGAAATTCTTACGCCCATTCCACCTTGAATGAGAGGATAAGGGACTGTATGGCAGCCTATTTTCAGTGCTTTTCTCATGGCAAAACCTCCTGCGTTTCTGCCGAAAATCATAGCAGAACAGAAGGTTTCGGTATGTAATAGTTTTGTAAAACGCTTATAGCAGGTGTTGGTAATTCAGAGCAGATACTTGCGCTTAACAGACATTATCCGTCTGCAGGCCTCGTTAATCCGGGATTCTGCAATTGATCCGTTACGTACATTTTTAGCCAGAAAGTCTACAGTTCTGGGGATCATATCAGGCTCGTATACTTTGTCATTTGCGATTATAAGCATGTCAACCCCGGCGTTTATGGCCAGTAAAACGGCATTTTCATAATGGTAATGCCTTGCGATGGCCCCCATGTACAGATCATCACTCAGCACCAGTCCGTCAAATTTCAGCTTTTTACGCAGAATTCCATCAATCGTTTTCTTTGAAAGTGTGGCGGGAAATTCAGTGTCAATATTCCGGTTGAATGTGTGGGCCGTCATTACCATGTCGCAAAGGCCTGACGATATGATATCCCTGTATGGTATCAGCTCAATTTCGCTCCAGTTGTCTGTAACATCAACCAGCCCCAGGTGGGAATCGTTGCTGGAGCTGCCGTGCCCCGGAAAATGCTTGAGGCATGTTATTATATTGTGTCTGTGCTGGCCTTTTATAAAAGCAGCGGCCTGTGCTGCAACAGCTTTGGGGTCGGATGAAAAGCTCCTCTCCTTTGCGCCGATTACAAGGTTTAAGGGATTAAGGTCAACATCAACAACAGGGGCAAGATTAAGGTTTATCCCGTATTTTACCAGCGTACGGGCAGTGGCTTCCGATACCTTTTCAGTAAAAGCCGGATCATTCAGGGCGCCAAGGTTTTTTGCAGAGAATGATGGGGGAAAGCCGCGATTTTCCTTTAGTCTTGAGACTCTTCCGCCCTCCTGGTCAACAGAGACAAAGAGCGGTGTGGCTGCCAGGGAGTGTAGCTGTCCGGTAAGTTCTGAAAGCTGTTCCGGAGATATTATGTTACGTTCAGTAACCTGCAGCAGGGGATCATTATCAAAAAGTACGACTCCACCCACACCAAAGTCTCTTATATGGGATGCAATCGGGCTGTTTTCGGCTATTGAGGTTCCAGGAAAACCAGGCATAAGCATCTGGGCCAGTTTTTTTTCAAGGGGCCAGGTTTCAAATGAAAACGTATCATTGCGCAGAAGGCGGGATACCGGCGCGCAAGCCGAAAATACAAACATGCCGCCGGTAATGGCAGCTGCCTTTAGAAAGGCCCTTCTGGCAGGAAAAATATTCAAGTCTGGTACGGTCACGGGGTTTTCCTCTCTCCAATGCCTGACGCCCTTAGGAACTCTGTAGCGATCTTTAGATCAAATACCCCTTCAAGCTTTGCAACAGCCATGGTGGCCACATAGTTTCCTGCCACGTTCACAACGGTTCTGGCCATGTCCAGTATTCTGTCAACTCCCATTATTATAGCTATACCCTCCACAGGTATGCCTACAGCTCCCAGGGTTGCCGTAAGCACAACCATTGATGCGCCGGGCACCCCTGCTATTCCCTTGGATGTCAGCATAAGTGTGAGAACAAGTGTGATCTGGTGAAAAATGGAAAGTTCGATACCGTACATCTGGGCTATAAACAGGGCTGCGATGGCCTGGTAGAGTGTGCTGCCGTCAAGATTGAAGGTGTAGCCTGTAGGAACAACAAAAGATGCCACATAGCCCGGAACTCCGCATTTCTGTGATTTTTCGATGATATTTGGAAGTACTGTCTCGCTGCTTGAGGTTGAAAATGCGAGAAGCATCTCTTCCCTGATGGATCTGAGCAGTGGGATTATCCCCATGCCCAGCCATCTGGAAACAGCGCCAAGCACAAAAACAACAAAAATAATCATGGCACAATATACTGTAACAGTAAGCTTTAAAAGAGGCAGCAGGCTAGTCACTCCAAATCGGGCCACGGTAAGGCTTATCATGGCAAAGACGCCAATGGGGGCGAACTGCATGACAGTATGAGTAACGCGAAACATTACATCCGCCAGAAGCCGGAACACCTGCAGAAGCGGTTCACCCTTTTCGCCAAGTGCCCCAAGGCCGAGACCAAACATAACAGAGAAGAAGATGACCGCCAGCATATCTGCTTTAGCCAGAGAATCCACAATATTAACAGGCACGATGGAAACCAGCGTCTCAACAAAGGAATGCCCCTTTGCGCCAGCCGTAACCGCCTGTGCGACGGCTGTTTGGGCCATTGGAGTATCCACCCCTTTGCCGGGCGCTACCAGGTTTGCGATGAGAAGCCCCAGAACTATGGCTGCAGTTGTCAGAAGCTCGAAATACAGAATGGTCTTTATCCCGAGTCTGCCGAATTTTTTTGCGTCCCCGCTTCCTGCAACACCCACAACAAGACTGGTAACCACTATGGGGATCATTATCATCTTGAACATTCTGACAAATATGGTACCCACCGGCTCGATTGCAGATACAAAGGTAAGAGATCCGGTGAACATGGCTCCAACTGCAATTCCTGCAGCCATCCCTATCATTACCATTGTTGCAAGACCTGGTTTTTTCATCCGGTCTGCTCCTTTGTTTGTGTGGTGGCTGTGTTGGGCCGAACCCTGCTGAATAACCTCAACAGTGGCAGCATCAGTGAATAGCCGATTACGGAACAGAGCATGATGAGTGACAGCCATCTGGCTGCAACAGGGTGATTGAAGCTCAAGGTCCAGATTACGACAGCAAGTATGAGGGTGGGTACAAAATAGAGGGCTTTCTTTGAAGTGGCGGGATAGCGGACATTTGAAACCTGAAGCAGGCAAAGGATAAATACACCGGCAAGGAAAAGGATCTCGGCGTTCCATCCCATGCCGGGTGATGGCGGTATGATGGCAAATTGAACGAAGAAGGAGACCCATGAAGCGTTAGCGGTTATGGGGAGGCCTGTGTAGCCTCCCATGCCCCTGCCAGGATCTGTTGCCTTGAATCTTGAAAGGCGCAGCGCACCAAGCAGCACAACAAAACAGGGCAGAGCCATCCGTATCAGAAGGCTGCTTTCCTGAAGTGTTACCGCATGTACAAGCACTGCCGGGGCTATGCCGAAGGCCGTGAGGTCAACAAAGGTGTCAAGCTCACCGCCAAACCTTGTGCGGGCGTTCAGAAAGCGGGCCAGGTTTCCGTCAAGGCCGTCGAGAATAAGGGCCAGAATTATCAGCAGTGAAGACCAGCGGTAAAGCTCCACATCCCCGTGAACCATCCCCCCTATTGCAGTAAGGACGCTGGAAAATCCTGCAAGCATGGCTATGCTTGTAATCGAGCTTGGCAGGATTTTAAGGCAGCCTGTGCACTTTTCCGGCTTTATCCGTTCCTTGGCTGTTGGCGGCATTATTAGTGGGATATTGCGGGGAATGCCCCTTTTATGCCGCTTATTATGAACTGAATCCCGAGAGAGAGAGTGATAAGCCCGAACACCTTTGTAAGAACATCCATGCCGGTCTCCTTCAGAACCCTTATTATTGCCGGCGAATATCTGAAGGAAAGGTAAATGATGAGTGTCATGCAGATGATTGCAGCGAGGAGTTTTATGTAAAGTGTGCTGGATTTGTCCATGTTTTCGGTAAACAGGATTACTGTGGACATTGTGCCGGCGCCGGTGGTCAGCGGTATGGATATGGGAATTATTGCCGTTGAGATAAGCTGGGCAAAAGGTTTTTCAGTGTCAAGCACCGTTTCCTGGGATGTTGTTTTCATCATGCCAAGGCCCGTATTAAGGAGAAGTAGCCCACCTGCCATCCTGAAGGCATCTATGCTTATTTCAAAGAAGTCCAGAATAGTCATGCCTGTAAACATGGCAAGGATCATTGTTATGAATGATGTGAGAGAGGCAACAAAACAAAGCCTGTGCTGTTCTGATTTCGTCCGGCCCTGGCAGAGGGCCAGATACAGCGGTATTGCCGGAATGTTGTTGGCAACGGCTATCAAGCCAAGAAGATAATGTTGAAAAGCCTGCTCTGGCATGGTGGGCTCCAGTATGTTAATTCCGGGAATTGGATATAATTTAAAAGGCTAACAGATGAAAAGCGCCTGTCAAGACAACATGGCGCATAGTAGACGGTTTTATCTG
The DNA here is from genome assembly GCA_964643645.1 of uncultured Geobacteraceae bacterium. Lineage (GTDB taxonomy): Bacteria > Desulfobacterota > Desulfuromonadia > Geobacterales > Pseudopelobacteraceae > Trichlorobacter. Next base: position 1,491 of record CAZXTZ010000005.1, on the reverse strand, counting down.
AATTAACGAGACAAAAATGCATCATGGAGAGCCTGTGTCATCCCATACGCGTTGACGCTGGCTGGTGTCAATGATATAGAGGCATTTATGAATCCCCTTGAATTTCATACAGTCAGCCTTTTCGGCAGAGAGGTTTTCTGATGCGATACAGCCAGACGGTAATGGCAGCATCTATTCTGCTGTTTTTGGCGGCCCTTGCCAGCGCAGATCCGGCTTCCGTGGATCCGCTTATATTGCAGCAGTTGCTGGAGACAGCCCGCAGACAGCAGGAACAGCTTGAAATTCAGTCTGAACAGCTGAAAAAGCAGTCCATCTCCATTGATTTACTGAACCGCCAGATTAACTCTATTACAGTATCCGCAAACGCAACTCCCCTGTCAACGCCACCCGTTGCAAGCGTGGTTTCGGGAAATGACAGGATAAAACTCTCTGTCTCAGGCCAGATAAACCGGGCCATGAATGTTGTGAGTGATGGAGGGAACACAAGACTCTACCATGTTGATAACTCTGCAAGCGGCACCCGTCTCCGTTTTGTGGGATCAGCAAGAATAAACAGCGATCTTACTCTGGCTACCAGGCTGGAAGCTGCCATGGCCCCTGATAATTCATCATTTGTATCCCAGACAGATCAGACCCCTTCTGATCCTTTCAACGTGCGGTGGGCTGAAATCTCGCTCAAGAGCAGAAGCCTGGGCAAACTGTCGCTGGGCAAGGGGGATACAGCATCCAAGGGTACTGCAATAGTTGATCTGTCCCGCACCGATCTGGTCCAGTACTCAGGCATACATGACATTGCCGGAGGCATACTGTTTCGCGAAGCCGATTCAAGCCACGAACTAACCAGAATCAATGTGAAAACTGCATTCAGGAACCACGACGGCCTTGGCCGCCAGTCCAGGCTGAGGTATGACAGCCCGGGTTTTATGGGCTTCAATCTGGCAGCCTCGATCCTCTCTGATCAACGCTCGGACCTTGCCCTTTACTGGGGAGGTGAGGGATACGGTTTTCAGGCGAGTGGCGCTGTTGCTGTGTCAAATCCCAGAATTATCAACACAGGTCTTATGTATGATGGATCTTTCTCTGTGCTTCACAGGCCAACCGGGCTCAACCTGACGTTTTCAGGAGGTTTTCAGCAGTACAAAAACAGGAAAGATGCCACAAATCTGTATGGCAAGCTCGGATGGATCGCGGACTTTACATCACTCGGAAATACTGCCTTTGGTCTTGACTACACAAACTCCGGAAATATGCCTGGCCCGGATGACAGGGGGCAGTCGGTGGGAGGCGCGGTGGTGCAGGCATTTGACCGGTACGCCACCGAGCTTTATCTACAGTACCGTATCTACAGACTGGACAGGGCAAACGGCCCCCAGGTTGATGATATCCAGGTAAGCACCCTTGGCGTCAGGGTGAAGTTCTGACTTATAATGATACGATGTTTAAATATTTAAATCCTGCTGTAGGGGCGATCCTTGTGATCGCCCGGTTTGG
>CAZXTZ010000004.1:24057-29620 GCA_964643645.1 uncultured Geobacteraceae bacterium | reverse complement strand
CCAAATCCTGCGGAGTTGACGGGGTTGTTTCATCACCCCTTGAAATTAAGGCCATCAGGGCAGCATGCGGCGATGATTTCTTTATTGTTACTCCAGGAGTCAGACCCTCTTTTGCATCAGCAGATGATCAGAAACGGATTATGACCCCGGCAGAGGCCGTTGCAGCCGGGTCTGACTTTTTGGTTATCGGTCGTCCCATAGCAAAGGCTGATGATCCAAAGAAAGCAGCGGATATGATTGTTGATGAAATTATGGGTGGCGCCCGATGATAGGTGTTTTTCTCTACGGCATTAATCCTGTAAGGGAGGCCCTGCGTAACAACCGCAGGGCTTTCGAGCTTTTTGTTCAGGGTAACGGGACCGACCAGCGGATTTCCAGACTTGCGTCAATGGCAGAGGAACAGGGTATACCGGTAAGGCACCGTCAGCGTGCTGATCTGGAGCGTCTTGCAGGCAACTCCCATCATCAGGGCGTGGTTTTGCGTGTGCCTGATTTTGAGTATACAAACCTTGATGATTTCATTGCATCAGTCAGATCGGATATCAGTCTTTTTTTACTCGTACTCGATGGAATACAGGATCCACAGAATCTGGGCGCTCTCATAAGGACTGCCGCCTGTGCTGGAGTAAATGCAGTATTGATTCCCAAAGACCGGGCTTCGGGTATTACTCCAGCTGTTGAGAAGGCTTCAGCCGGCGCTGTTGAAACGATTCCAATAATTCAGGTGACCAATATTGCCCAGACAATTGATCGTTTGAAAAACGCGGGATGCTGGGTTCTGGGGCTCTCCGGTGATTCTTCCCGTTCAATATATCAGGGAGATTATTCAGGTAATATTGCTCTGGTTATAGGCTCTGAAGGTGATGGCATAAGGCCGCTTGTCCGTAAGAATTGTGACGCAATTTTGTCAATACCCCAGTACGGAGGCGTTTCCTCACTCAATGCCTCAGTGGCAGGAGGTATTGTTCTTTTTGAGGCAGCCCGCAGGCGGAATGAAAAATGATTAAAACAAGAAATGCCACAAAGCCAGCTAAATCAAGTAAATCCCTTAAATTGCATCAAAAGCAGGAAGAGGTAAAGCCTGCGATCAGAAAAGGTGAGTTAATTGAGCTTCTTATTCAGGGGCTTGACAATGAGGGGAGAGGATTTGCATATTCAGGCGGGCAGCTTTTTGTTGTGTCTGGAACAGTTTCCGGTGATCGCTGTCTAGCCAGGGTTGTGCATATCGGTAAAACATTTATCTCTGCAAAGCTCGTAAGATTACTTCTTTTGTCTCAGTTGAGAGCTGAAAAAAATCCATGTCCTGATGCTGATGACTGCATGGGATGTCCGTTGATTCAGATGCAATATACGGAGCAGCTTCGATGGAAGCATGAATTGGTAATAAAAGAGATCCGTTCCTTTAACTCCCTGAACGAGGTGCAAATACTTCCAGCACTTTCTCCCGCAAAGATTCTGGGCTATCGCACCACCGCAAAGCTGGCAGTTGCAGGCTCATACTCGGACCCGTATATAGGTATTTATCGCAGGGCAAGCCATGATGTGGTTGATCTGGAAGAATGCCCGCTGCATCATCCCGTCATAAACAATGTGATAAACGCAGTAAGAAAAGGTATTACCAAGCTTAAAATTCCAATATGGCAGGATAAGAACAGAACAGGAATACTTCGCTATCTTGTTATAAGGGTTTCTGAGGCCAGTGGTGAAGTTATGCTTACCTTTGTAACTGCAAGACGTGCTTTTAATGAAATACATCACCTTTCCAAATATATTGAGAAGGAGTTGCCACAGGTAAAGGTCGTATCCCAGAATGTTAACAACAGCGAAGGTAATGTGATATTCGGGCACGATGACCACTTTATTACAAAGCAGAAAACGATTCAGGAACGGATAGGTAACTTGTTTTTTGAGGTTTCACATCGCTCTTTCCTCCAGGCCCAGAATGACGGCGCCAGAATGATCTATGAGACAGTGGCAGATTGGGCTGCCCTTGATGGCAGACAGTCAGTGCTGGATCTTTATTGCGGTATAGGTGGAATATCCATGTCATTGGCCCCCAAGGCTGCCAGGGTACTTGGTATAGAGATAAACCCTGATGCTGTTGCAGATGCCAGACGAAATGCAAGGCTGAATAATCTTAAGAATTGTCGTTTTGAAGCAGGTGACGTATCTGAACTTCTTGATGATCTTTTGGATGACGGGGCATCTTTTGATCTTGTCTCTGTAAATCCACCACGCAAGGGCTGTGATAGAGATATTATTGGTAAACTGGTTGCCCTGCGTCCAGGAGTCATAATATATGTTTCCTGCTCTCCTGAAACCTTTGCCCGAGACCTTGATATTCTGTCGTCCTCCGGGTATCGCTGTCTTCGCATTCAACCTGTTGACATGTTTCCCCAAACCCCCCATATTGAAAACATTGCTTTTATTGAGGCAGCCTGATTGAATCCCTTCGATTGTTTCAGCTTTAATGGCAACCTGCTTTTCATACCTTAATACAACCCCTGATTGAGGAGGTTTCTGTGTCCGGATATTATGTGCCTGTAGGAATTGAGAGTATTGAGCCTGATATTTTTCCAGATGTTGCTCTGTACTTGCGCAGTGGTAGTAATTTTGTCCTTTACAAGAGTCATGGACATAATTTTTCAAAACAGGATGCGGTAAGGCTTGCGGGCAACAGCATAGATTTTCTTTATGTGAGTCCTTCAGATATGGAGGTAATTACAAAATATCTTGAAGATAACGCTGAACGTATTCTTAAAAGTGACAAGTTTGATGGAAAAACAAAAGGAAAGATTATTTATCAGACATCAATCAACTTTGTAGGTGATATTTTTCAGAACCCCAGAAAAGTGAGCGATTTTGATCGCAGCAAGCGGCTTATGGAAAACCTGCTTATGTATATTTCGACAGATTGTAACGCACTTTCATCACTTGAGACTGTGATGACCCACAATTACCACACGTTTGTGCACTCTCTCCAGGTTACAGCGCTTTCAGCTCTGGTTCATTCCGAGGCATTCTCACTGGCCCACGATGAGATGGTTGATGTGGGAATCGGTTCTCTGCTCCATGATTTTGGCATGACATTCACTCCCCACCAGCTCCTGAACAAGACAGGCAAGCTGACATCTGAAGAAATTGCTACAATCAGACGTCACCCTGAAGAAGGATTTGCTTACCTTAAGGATAATACGCATCTTAATGATATCTCTTTGTCAATAGTGCGAGACCATCACGAGCGGATAAACGGCAAAGGATATCCACGTGGGGTGAAGCGGGAGGAGATAGGCAGAAGCGCCCAGGTTGGAGGATTGTGTGATATTTATTGCACACTTACAATTGACAAGAATGGAGGCAAGGCTTTGCCTTCCTATCTGGCCATACAGGTAATGCGTCAGGAAATGCAGGATGCCTTTGACAAGCGTCTGCTTGATATTCTTGAAGGCCTTACCTGCTCTGATGATTCACAACAGATACTTCTTTAGATTAAAAATCTGGTCAGGGAGCAAATGATTATAGATATCTGAATCACGGAATCAGGTCGTGTTTCCTCAGAAGTTCCTTAAATGTGTTTGTCATGACTGGCTTGGTCAGATAATCGTCACATTCTCCCGACATTAGGGCCTCTACCATGTCATCAGGTGAACTGCTTGATGTTATCATGAAAACTCTGGCACGTTCTGTTCCTGCCTCGTTTTCCAGTGTCCTTATACGTCTGAGTGCCTCGTGTCCGCCCATTTTAGGCATGTTCAGATCAAGGCATACAAGTGTATACGGATCTTCACTTTTCAGTGCCTCATCAACCATTTTGACAGCTTCTTCACCATCTTCTGCCATTTGCACAACACCAAACGCCAGAATGGGCAGGGACAGAAGTTCCCTTGTCATTTCACAGTCATCTACAATAAGTGCTTTCATTTTATTCCCCTCCCTGATTATTGCGTTGCATTAAATTGTTTTGTTGTACAAATACAGCCTCAATATCTTTGGCCTTTATTCTGAGGTCGGTTAAGCCCAAGTATCTGAAGCCCCCTTCAAGTGTATTTTCTATAATTGAAAACGGGCCTTTGCGGTCATCCCTTACATCTTCACTCAATGATGAAATAGTTATGTTTACTCCGTCATAGAGGTGTTTTTTTACATTGATTTTAGGGTTACATGACGGAAATTCTCTGGATCTGACTTCCTGGATGCGTGATGTGATGTCAGCCCTTGCGGCTGCGAATGCCTTGGGGTCTGCCGGGATTCTTTCTCCCGAAACAGGAAAATTCTTTTCAGCAAATTTGGCAATAAGAGTTTTCAACTCGTTGAAAAGAAGATTGAGCTCTTCAAGGCATTTATAGCTTACGCCGACGATTACCCTGGTTCTGAGGGATGTTATTGTGCCTATTACGTTGGACTCTATCCCACCCATGGCAATATATTCGCCACCTGCCAGAACACCCTTGTTTATCCTTATTGCCCCGTGAGTTTTAATATTGCAGTTGCGTATTTCGGTGTCTATCAGAATATCACCTTCAGAGATGATGTTGGTTTCATAAATAAAGTTGGCCCTTATCTGACCACCACAAGTGATGGAACCTTTTCCCTGGCCGTTCATTCCACAGAAGCTGATGTCGCCTTCGGAAGAAACTTCGCATACTCCTATGTTTCCCTGAACCTTTATTCCTTTTGTGGCCTTTACAGTAAAACCATCAAGTATGTCGCCCCTGATATCTACAAATCCGTTAAAGACAATCATTCCGATTTTGAAGTCAACATCGCCCTTTATTGTATAAACATCTTCAACAGATATGTCGCTCTCACGGGCAAAGAAACGTCCGTCTGCCTCTGCATAAAGTGATGTCCTGTCTTCAGCAAGACGAATGTTTTTGAGTATATTGGGTTGAAACAGTTTGCCTGCTTTGGCATAAATTGGCGCACCATGTACGTTTTTACCCATTGATCCGCTACCAGGGCGGAGGATGGTGCCTATGAGCTGCCCAGCTGAGACATTGAAGAAACTCTGTACCCGTTTCAGATCAACTGTATCAAGCTTGCACTCTTCAGTCTCCTCATCACCTTCTGCGCTGGTATCGAGTGAATCAGTTACTGCAAGCTCAATCCTGCCATCATCGCCAGGCACCATCGGGGTTCCGCGGGCGATAACAAAACCGGTAAGCGGCTTTAATGCTGCAGCGGCGCTGATCAGATCATTAATGGCGTTGTCAATAAGACCTTCAATTATCTTTGCCTGCGCCAGATATGTTTTCAGTTCCTGAAGAGTAAGGGGGGTACCGTTAGTGGTAGATGGCTCATATACTGCGGCGCATTCAAGGGCGTCTGCTGATATTACAAGCTCAAGGCGATAGCCCAACCGCTTGAATTCGATCCGCTTTTCTTTGGAGCCGGATGATGATTGCTCAATGGTTGCCAATTGTCTGTATTCTCCGTATCTTGACTTAAATTCTAGACATTATATGTTTTTGTTGCCGTAGATGCAAGATTAAGAGTTTACAATTTTTTTGTTCTGTCGAAAATCAAAAAACTCTCCCCCTTGAAACAGGCAACAGGGGGAGAG
>CAZXTZ010000004.1:14936-24047 GCA_964643645.1 uncultured Geobacteraceae bacterium | reverse complement strand
TCTGGTATTACAGGCCCAGCTGTTTGAAAAAGTCGTTGCCCTTATCATCAACCAGTATAAATGCAGGGAAATTTTCAACCTCTATCTTCCAGACAGCTTCCATACCAAGCTCAGGGAAATCTATACATTCAACCTTCTTTATATTCTCCTCAGCAAGGAGAGCTGCAGGTCCGCCAATGGAGCCCAGATAGAAGCCGCCGTATTTTTTGCAGGCATCGGTTACCTGTTGTGAACGGTTCCCTTTGGCAATCATTATCATGGAGCCACCCTTGCTCTGCAGGAGGTCAACATATGAATCCATCCGGCCTGCAGTTGTCGGGCCGAATGAACCGGAAGGCTTTCCTGGGGGGGTCTTGGCAGGGCCGGCATAGTAAATCGGGTATTGGGCCAGATATTCAGGAAGTGGCTTGCCGCTGTCAAGGATCTCCTTGAACTTTGCATGGGCTATGTCGCGGCCCACAACAATAGTACCGTTAAGCAGCAATGCATCACCCACCTTAAGGTCGGAAAGTTCTTTCAGCGTTTCTGGAAGTGGTTTGGAGAGATCGATCTTGTGGCCATGCTCATGCCTTGCCAAACGGTACTCTTCAGGCAGCAGGCGGCCAGGATCTCTGTCCAGTTGCTCCAGGAAAAGACCGTCTTTTGTTATCTTGGCTTTCAGGTTACGGTCGGCTGAACATGATACGGCCATGCCAACCGGACAGGATGCTCCGTGGCGAGGCAGGCGTATTATGCGGACATCATGGGCAAAGTGCTTGCCGCCAAACTGAGCGCCTATTCCAAGTTTCTGGGCGGCTGCCAGCATTTTGTTCTCAAGCTCTACATCACGGAACGCCTGTCCATGCTCATTACCCTCAGTCGGCAGGGCATCAAGGTCGCGGGTTGTGGCCAGCTTGACGGTTTTCATGCAGGCATCTGCAGAGGTTCCGCCAATAACGAAGGCTATATGGTAAGGAGGACAGGCGGCGGTACCCAGGTATTTCATCTTTTCAATCAGAAACTTCTCAAGCTTTTCAGGGGTCAAAAGAGCCTTTGTCTCTTGATAGAACATGGTCTTGTTTGCAGAACCGCCACCTTTGGCTATAAAAAGGAATTTGTAGTAATCACCGCTGGTAGCCATTATGTCTATTTGGGCAGGCAGGTTGGTGCCGGTATTAACCTCTTTGTACATATCCAGTGCAACAGTCTGGGAGTAACGGAGGTTTTCTTCGGTGTAAGTCTTGTACACACCTTTTGATATATACTCTTCGTCATTGCCGCCGGTCCATATCTGCTGACCTTTTTTTGCAATTACAGTGGCGGTGCCGGTATCCTGACAGAAGGGCAGCTCAAACTTTGCCGAAACCATGGCATTACGCAGAAAGGCAAGTGCAACACCTTTGTCGTTCTGGGATGATTCAGGGTCGGCCAGAATTTTGGCTACCTGCTCGTTATGGCTGGGACGCAACAGGAATGAAAGCTCCTTCATGGCCTGATTGGTAAGTACTGTAAGTGCCTCCGGATCAACCTTTACAACATCCTTTCCCTCAAACTGGACAACTGAGACATACTTCTCCGAGCCTTCAATCTTGTAGTAATGAGTTTCATCCTTGGAAAGCGGGAACGGTTCCTGGTAAACAAACGGCTTTGTTGACATGCGATAACTCCTTTCGATAGATGGTTCGGAGCATTGTCCGATAGTGTATACAAAATCTTCGCCATAGTATTCAAAACAGTAGTTTTTGTCGAGTGATAAGTTGCTGTCTCAAAGTTGACTCATTTAGTCCTGTATGATAGCCTGAAAAATATAAATAAACGAGAAAGGTCCCAATGATGCTTACAAGGATGCGCGATGATATACGCTCTGTTTTTGATCGTGACCCGGCAGCGCGCAGTTTTGTGGAAGTTCTGTTTTGTTATCCCGGTTTGCATGCAATCTGGCTTCATCGTATTGCGCACTGGATCTGGATGCGCGATTTTTGCTTTATGGGGCGTTTGGTTTCACAGATTTCCAGGTTTCTTACAGGTATTGAAATTCATCCGGGAGCAAAGATAGGAAAACGTTTTTTTATTGATCACGGTATGGGGGTAGTCATCGGTGAGACAGCTGAAATAGGCGATGATGTGACACTTTATCACGGCGTGACTCTTGGAGGGGTTACCTGGGACAAGGTGAAACGCCATCCTACCATTGAGGACAATGTGGTAATAGGTTCCGGGGCCAAGGTGCTTGGGCCTTTTACAGTGGGGCGTGGTGCAAAGATCGGATCCAATTCAGTGGTAGTCAGGGCCGTTCCTCCAAATGCAACAGTGGTCGGTATTCCGGGAAAGATTGTTCTGGCTCCCGAGGGTGCTACCAACCAGGGCAGGCCAGACCTTGAACATGGCAGGTTGCCGGACCCATCGGCCACTGCAATGGCCTGCCTGTTTGATCAGCTTAAAAGTCTTGAACTGAAGTATGAAGAGTTGAAGAATGAACATGATACTTTGAAAAAACAGGTGGTTGACGGAGCCCTTAAATCGTGAGATAAACCACGAATGATAAAACGCCAAACCACAGTAAACCGTATATTCAGACTCTCTGGCATTGGCCTGCACTCAGGTCATCAGGTAAATCTTGAATTTCTTCCATCGAGAGATTCCGGAATTGTTTTTGTCTTTAATGGAGTACAGATACCCGCCAGATATGACCATGTGGCTGACACACGGCTTTCAACACAGATAGCAAAAGAGTCCGGCAGCGTTTCCACCATTGAACATCTTATGGCAGCTTTCTATTTTGCGGGAATTACAAACTGTCTTGTGTACATTGACGGTCCTGAAGTGCCTATTCTTGATGGTTCGGCATGGGAGTTCTATCAGGGGATATGGAAGGCGGGGGCTTATGAATTTCAGCAGGAACACGGGATTTATCTGAAGGTGTTGAGGCCTGTTGAGGTGAGATCCGGTGACTCATGGGTAAGGCTTAAGCCCCATAATACACTGGATATTGCAATGACAATTGAGTTTCGTCAGCCTGTGGGGCTTCAGCGCAGGCGTGTTTCTGATGTGGAAAATGCATTTTCTATTCTGAATTCCCGTACATTTACAATGCTTGAGGAGATTGAGGCCATAAAGAAGGCTGGCCTTGCAAAGGGCGGTTCGCTGGAAAATGCCGTTGTAATAGGAGAGGACGAAGTTATAAACCCCAAGGGCCTAAGGTACAGGAAGGAACTGGTAAACCACAAGATTCTTGATCTTATCGGAGACCTTTATACCAGCGGTTACAGAATTCTGGGCAAGGTTGAGGCCCACAAGACCGGCCACTATCTTAACAACCTGTTGCTTAAGGAGCTTTTCAGCGATCCGGCCAATTACAGGATTTACTGATCCATCAATTGATTTGCCAGAAAATGGAAAGGGCAGGTTTGCTGCCCCTGCCCCGTAAAAGCTGCCGTTACTCTCCTGGTTGCCTTTCAGCAACCGGCTGTCTTTCGCAGCAGCTTGGTGACTCCATTTGAACTTTCGTATTTTATTCTTACCTCATCACCTATTGAAATCCTTTTGTCCTTAAGCTTTTCAACTGTAAGCTCATCGTTAACTGTTACAGCTATGTTTTTCCCGCTGGCTGTTTCCTTGATTTCAACAGACGCGCTGGTACCTTTGATATCAACTTTGCTTATTGCGCCGACTGCCTTTAGTTCTGCTGCATTTACAGTAAACAAACTTATGATCGATGCAAACATTATTGCCGAAACTATCTTTTTCATGGTATGCCTCCTTAAAGGTTTGTATTTCTGCTTTTTGGTAAAGCATTAGTTGTGCCATACATGCATCATGTTGTATTAATTGATTGTTTTTTTGTTTTATGATTTTTATGCTTATTCTTGCAACTTCGGTTGAGGCAGTGGCTGCCTTATTTGAGACAAAAGAATACGGAATGGAGTTTGAAATGTCAGAATTCAGCAATGTCACAGTCACAAGAGAGGCTAATATTTACTTCAATGGCGCTGTTGCAAGCCACACAGTGCTTTTTTCAGACGGTTCAAAAAAAACTCTAGGAGTTATGCAGCCTGGCGAGTACACATTCAACACCGGGGCGCCAGAGCTTATGGAAATACTTAACGGGGAGCTTGACCTTCAGCTTGCAGGTGATAGTGGCTGGCGACGGATAGGCGGGGGGCAGTCATTCGAGGTTCCTGGAAATTCATCATTCATTATGAGGGTGCATATTGTTTCCGACTATTGCTGCTCATTCCTTGCATAAATTCAGCAGCCATTGTTTTTTGCGGCATACAGAATTTTGTTGAGTGTCGGCCTGTATCTGTTGTATAAAAACCAACCTTACTTCTTACGCAGTGGTGTAGGGTGTTAAGCAGACGATTAAAGAATTAACAGCAGTTTGCGGGGTTGTAGCTCAGTTGGTTAGAGTGCCGGCCTGTCACGCCGGAGGTCGCGGGTTCGAGCCCCGTCAACCCCGCCATAAATTTCAAAGAGGGCGCTCTGAAGGCGTCCTCTTTTCGTTTAATGAAAGAGAATCAGATGGTTGCCCAGGCATTTATAATAATCCCTACATATAATGAAAGTGATAATATTGAGAGACTTGTCGGGACAGTTCTTCAGATGGATGAATCCCTTCGTGTTCTTGTTGTTGACGACAATTCCCCTGACGGAACCGGTGATATTGCAGAGAAGATCGCTTTGTCAGATTCCAGGGTTCATGTGCTTCACAGATCATCCAAGCAGGGGTTGGGTTCTGCCTACCGGGAAGGTTTCAGGCGGGCCATTGAACTTGGCGCTGAGTATCTTATTGAAATGGATGCCGACTTTTCCCACGACCCTGCAATTCTTCCCCTTTTTCTTGAGAAAATGAAAGAGTTCGATCTTGTAATAGGCTCAAGATACCTTAACGGGATAAGTGTTGTTAACTGGCCGATCAGGAGGCTAATACTGAGCTACGGAGCCAATGCCTACACAAGATGCGTAACGGGCCTTAAGATAATGGACTGCACCAGCGGTTTTAAATGCTTCCGAAGATCCCTGATTGAGCGGATTGACCTTTCAAGGATTCGTTCAGATGGTTACTCTTTCCAGATAGAGATGCATTTCCGCAGTGCCGAGGCAGGGGCCAGAATATGCGAAGTTCCAATAATTTTCATAGATCGCCGGGCTGGGCATTCAAAGATGTCAAGGCGGATCGTATATGAGGCCGTATTCATGGTCTGGAAGCTTAAACTTGGCTCTTTGCTCAAAAAAATATCAGGGAAGAGTCCTGTGAGGTGAAAGGGCAATTCTGGAGCATGGTTGCAGTAATTTCTTTCTGGTGCTGGTTTGCATCATGCCTTGGTTTTATTTTCAAGGTATTCCCGGCCAGCAACAGATTTGAGGGGAAATCAGCCAAATATTGGGGTATTTTCATTATATTGTTTGCAGTACTCTGGATTGTTGGTATGCGTAATGCTTGATATTACAATAAGTATGGCAGTTGATTGCAGTATTAATTTTGATGCTTGTATGATAATAGCTAGAAATCATGGCGTTATATAAATGCAAACTTGGAGCGGCAGATGGATCCATCCAGTTGCGAGAGCTGGAGGCACGAGATTCTGACCAGCTTCGCTTAACCCTGGAGGAACAGGGCTTCTATGTTTTCGAGCTCAAGAGGCGTCAGTTTCAATTCCTTTTTGACAGGGGCTTGAAGCGCAGGATAGACAGCCGCGAGATGCTGGTATTTAATCAGGAACTTCTTGTCCTTATCAAGTCTGGCATGCCAATACTTCAGGCGCTTTCAACTATTCTTGAAAAACGCACGGATGGCCGCAGGTTTACAGCCCTACTCCAGCAGATCCGTGAGGATGTCAAGGGAGGAGCCGCGCTTTCTGCTGCAATGGAACGTCATGGCACCGTCTTTCCTGCCCTGTATCTTGCTTCAATACGTGCCGGTGAACGGACCGGTGATCTTCCAGAAACAATTCGCAGGTATATAAACTATCTCAAAAAGGCCGATGCCCTGAGAAAAAAGGTAGTGGCCTCACTTTTTTATCCTTTGATTCTGTTGATCGTCGCATTTATGGCAATAACCATGCTTCTTCTCTATGTTGTTCCAACATTCAGCCAGGTTTACGCCGATTCCGGTTCCAGTCTTCCATTTCTGACCACTCTACTTATATCTTTTACCGTTTTTCTCAGGAAATCTTTTGTTTTATGGCTTGTTGTGGTCTCAGGGGTGGCTGTCTGGTATAACGCATGGGTAAAAACTGATGCAGGAAGATACAGGATTGACCGCTGGAAACTGCTGTTGCCTTTTGTCGGAGATGTTTTTTTCAAATATTCGGTTTCGGGCTTTAGTCGTACCCTGGCCACACTGCTCGGTAGTGGAATTCCTATTGTAGAATCACTTAAAATGTCAGTTGGAACCCTTAACAACAGGCAGATGGAGCGCAGGCTTCTTGATGCGGTAAGGCAGGTTGAGGAGGGGAGCCAGCTTTCTGTCGCCCTTGAGAAGGTGCATATAATGCCTGCAATGGCCTTGAGAATGCTTGCGGTTGGCGAGGCTACAGGCGCTCTGGAGGAGATGCTGGGTGATGTCTCAGACTATCTTGAGGATGAGGTTGAAGAACGGATGCACCTTCTTACAACAGCCTTTGAACCGGCAATTATGATTATCATGGGGCTTTTGATCGGTTTCATAATAATTGCGATGTATCTGCCGGTATTCAAGATAGCCGGAACGGTGGGGTGATATAGAGGCATGAAAAACAACAGACGCAAGAGCCTCGGTGTCATACTGATGGAACGTGGCGCTATTTCCCTCGACAACCTTCCTCTTATTGTTGAGCAGCTCTCCTACTCTGGAAAGCGTTTTGGGGAAATATGTCTTCAGGAAGGCCTCATAACTGAAGAAACACTTGCACAGGCTCTTGCCGAGCAGTTTGCTCTTCCATATGTGGATCTTAGAGATTTCAAGATGGATTCGGAACTGTTGAACAAGCTGCCTCCTGATTCCATATACAGGTTCAGGTATGTACCTCTCAAGCAGGTTGGCGATGCCCTTGCCATAGCAGTGGCTGATCCCACTGACGTTGTAAGGCTTGATGACCTTGAACTGCTGCTTGACAGACATATACTGCTGCGGGTAGCCACACCTGGCGAAATTGAGGCGGTTCTTAAGGCAGGGGAGGGGACCAGCAGGGTTCTAAGGGATGTGTCTGAGGATTTTGCGCTTCAGATAGTAAAGGAGACTGAAAAAGGTGAAGAAGTCCTGTCAGTGGAATCAATCTCTGCTGACACAAGCCCCATAATCAAGCTTGTAAATACAACTCTTCTTGATGCCCTTAACCGAAGGGCCAGCGATATCCATATCGAGACAGGCCAGGACGGGGTAATCATAAAGTACAGGATTGACGGTGTCCTTTACAGGGCAAATGATCCGATTGACATCCATTTTCAAGCCCCGATCATCTCTCGACTCAAGGTTATGAGTGAACTCGACATATCTGAAAGGCGGATACCTCAGGACGGACGTTTCAAGATCCGTTCAGGAGAAAAGTCCATTGATTTCCGAGTTTCGGTCATGCCCAGCGCCTTTGGGGAAGATGCCGTTATAAGGGTTCTTGACAAGGAGAGCATAGCAAATGAGATGAAAAGCCTCTCCTTTGAATATCTCGGTATAAATACCCATGAAATAAGGCGTATCCGTAAAAAGATACGGGAACCGTACGGCATGATTCTTGTGACCGGCCCCACTGGTTCAGGCAAGACAACAACGCTTTACGCGGCTCTTTCCGAGATTCACACAGGTGAGGAAAAAATAATTACAATTGAAGACCCTGTTGAGTACCTGCTTAAAGGGGTCTTGCAGATTCCTGTGAATGAGAAGAAGGGGCTTACATTTGCCCGTGGTCTGCGTTCAGTTCTCAGACACGACCCTGACAAGATAATGGTGGGAGAGATAAGAGATCCTGAAACCGCTGCAATAGCTGTGCAGTCCGCACTTACCGGACATCTTGTATTTACGACTGTTCATGCCAACAATGCCCTTGATGTAATCGGGCGCTTTATCCATATGGGGATTGATCCATATAATTTTGTGTCAGCCCTTAACTGTGTCCTTGCCCAGCGTCTTGTGCGCCGGGTTTGCAGGAAATGTCGCAAACCTGTCAGATACACCGATGAGGTCTTGAGGGAGTCTGCTCTTGAACCGCTACGCTGTCGTGATGCGATTTTTTACGAAGCCCGAGGTTGCGATGAGTGTAACGGCACCGGATACCGTGGACGCTCAGCCATAGTTGAATTTCTGGAGCTAAACGATAATATCAGGGATATGATAGTCAACAAGGCACCTGCCGCCCAGTTGAAGAAGGCGGCAAAAGAGTACGGTACGGTTTTTCTGAGGGAGGCCAGCGTGGAAAAACTTTTTTCCGGTGAGACAACCCTTAAGGAAATCAATCGCGTAACTTTTGTAGAATAGCGGATACACTATGGATTTATTCTCAAAAAAAACTGTTGGGATTGAAGTGTCCCATTCCGGAATTGCTGCTGTTCTTCTGCATGGATCAGTCTCTTCTCCTCAGCTTGATCTGGTCTCATATAATGCGTTACCATTTGATATGCTTAAAATTACTCATCGTGAGCCACACATTCAGAAGCCTGATCAATTTGAAAAGATACTGCATAATGTATGGGAATCCCTTGATGTAAAGGATCCCAGTGTGTCACTTTCACTTCCTGACACAGCAGGCAGAATAATGCTTCTTGATATTGAAGAACGCTGGAAGAACAAGGAAGAAGCTGTTGATATGGTCAGATGGAAGCTAAAGAAGAGCCTGCCATTGGAAATGTCTGATCTGCACCTTGATTTTCAGGTACTTGAACGTCGGGACGAGGGAGAAACATCCATAATTGCAGCTGTAATTTCAAGGAGGGTAGTTCAGCAGTATGAGGATATTCTGGACAATCTGGGACTTCAGGCAGACCGCATAGAGTTTACCACACTGAACATGATAAAAGCCTTCAGCCAGGTTTTTGCCCAGCATACAAACGCGGCCTTTTTTTCTTTTTATGGCAGCGCTCTGGGAGTCATGTTCTTTTCAGAAGGGATTCCGACCTTTTATCGTTCAAAAAGCCTCCCTGCTACATCTGCATCAAGCAGCC
>CAZXTZ010000004.1:0-14926 GCA_964643645.1 uncultured Geobacteraceae bacterium | reverse complement strand
GGTAAACAATTCACTTGTGGCCTATCGTCAGCGTTGTCCAGAAAGGATTCCAGGCAGAATATTCTGTCTGGCACCCCCTGAAAGCTCAGATGAGTTCATTGGAATTGTTTCTGAACTTTCCGGTCAGGATTGCTATGCACTTGAAATCAGACTTATAGTAAAGCCGGGCAGCCTTGCACCGGCTGATCAGACAGCGCTTTTCCCCTATACTGCTGCAATCGGCGCTGCCATGGGGATGTTTTGATGCAGATTTCCCTGAACCTTTCAACCAGGCTAAATTATAATCGTAATCTTGTCAGACAGCTTCTTCGGATTTCGTTGGGATTACTTTCGTTTATGATAATCTGTCTTGTAGTCAGGATAATTTCACTCCGCATTGAAAAATCAAGAATATCATCTGAAATCAATCAGTTTGACAGGCAGCTTGCCGGTCAGTCCGCAGATGTTTCTCAAAAGGATTTAAAGCTGCGCAAGGATCTTATACTGGCAATGAATGCAATGCTTGAAAAACATGCTGATAACAGCTGGATTTCAATGCTTGATTCTATTGAAACCCTGTTGCCGTCAGGTGTCTCGGTTTCAAGGCTGGCCCCTGAGAAAAAGGACGGACTTTTAAAGCTAGAGGGAAGAGCCAGGGGACTTGCCGCAATTCAACAGCTCCTTGAAAATCTGGAAAAATCAGGCCAATTCAGGGAGCCATTGCTTGTCTCCCATAGTGAGATGCTCATAGGAGACAGAATTCAGGGGATACAGTTTCTGCTTACAGTCAAAATGGTGCGAAAATGACCCGTGCCTTTATTCTTCATATCTTCTCCGAAAATCGCAGGATGATTCTTCTTGTGGCGGGGCTTGCTGTTTTTTTTCTTATACTTCTCTATTTAGCCGCTGGGATCGGTTCGCAAACTGGCGTCCTGCGTGCGAAGTACCAGCAGAAACAAAGGGCTGTAATCGCCTTAGGCCCCCTTGATGCTGCAACGGTATACCGACAGGGTGGAGAGGATATTAAAACCCTGATGGCGAGGATTCCTGCAAGTTCGGATTTTCCAGGGGTACTTGGCCAGCTTATGGAGCTGGCCGCATCAAACAGGCTGCTTATGGGCGCTATTTTGTACAAACCGGTAAAGTCTGAAATACAGGGAATTGTTTCTTACACACTCACCTCTTCAGTAACCGGAGACTACAAATCCATAAAGAGTTTTCTTGCCAGGCTTAATGGTCTGGATGGTATTGCCATAGTTGATTCGGTGGTAATCGCTAACAATGATCCTTTTGAGGTAAGGGCCAGCATGGATTTCGATATTACGATCCATTTGAGGGGAAGAGCACAGTGAACCGGAAAAAGCTGCTTCTGTTTTCCCTGCTGCTTTTATTTGCCATTGCTGTTGTGGTGAGCTACTTTCGCTTTCCCAGACAGAAGAGCGTTGGAAGGCTGACATTCGCCCCCGGCTCAACAGCCCCTGTCAACTCCCGTGGAAATCCTGCCAGAATCCCTCTGCCTGTTTCAGGGAATCTGCGTCTTGATCTTCTGGATGTAAAGATGCCTGCTGTCACAATAACCCGTGACATTCTAAAGCCTGTTTTTATTGATGAATCCAGGGTTAATTCAAAAAATGCAGCTGTAGCAGCGAAACCTCCGCCACCTCCGCCACCCCCGACTCCAGCGGAGATTGCGCGTCAACAGGCAGCAAGGTTCAAATCCTTGGGGATGTTGAAAAAGTCCGGGGTTCAAACGGTTTTTCTTGCCAGGGGAGAAGAGATAATTCTTGTGCGTACAGGAGACAGCCCCATCCATGGATATACTGTTACAGCAATAACTGATAGTTCACTTTATCTTGCTTCATCAGCCGGAGATGACCGGTTTACTATTACTTTGAGATAGTTGTGTCTTTGGGCAGCGTGGAGATAACAATAATGCCAATTATAGCAAGAATTTTCCTTATTTTATCCACAGTTGTGCTCTTTGCAGGGTGCAGTGTGGGGCGCAAAAATTTTGATACTGCCATGCATCTTGAGGCCGAGGGGCGTTATGATGATGCCATGTTCAGCTATGCCGAGGCTGTAAAGGCCAATCCGGATGCTCCTGAATATCGTTTGAGGTTTCTTGCCGTAAAGGAGAAGGCGGCCCAGGCCCACGCAAAAAAAGCGGATCAGTTCTTTGCTGCCGCCAGATATGTGGAGGCCATGGCAGAGTACCAGACTGCTGCAGGGCTTGATCCCGCACAGATGAGCTATGCGCTGAAATCGGATAAGGCAGCAAAAATGCGTGACGCTCAGATTGCTTTCACTGAAGGGCAGGACCTTGAGAAAAAGAACAGGATAAAGGATGCCAGAGCCTCTTATTCAAGGGCGCTTGAACTGGCTCCTGATAATATTGAATTCAAAAATGCACTCAGGCGGCTTTCTTCAATGCGTAAGTCGAGACTTGATGGCGCAGATCTTCAGCTTAAGTCAAACAGGCCTATAACACTAAGATTCCGTGATGCAAGGATGAAGGATGTCTTTAATGTTATTACCCAGCTTTCAGGAATTAATTTTATATTTGACGAGGGAATCAAAGATCAGAATGTGACAATAAACCTGGAGAATGCAACCTTCTACCAGGCCCTTGATCTTCTTACAGGAATGTACAAGCTTGGCAGGAAAAACCTGAACGAAACTTCGGTCATTCTCTATCCGAAATCTGTTGAGAAGCAGAAACAGTACGAAGAGATGGTTGTACGCACCTACAATCTGAACAATATAGATGCAAAAAAGGCAATAAATCTGGTTCGCTCAATGGTTATGGTGAAGAAGATTTTCGTGAATGATGAAGTAAATGCCCTTGTGTTCAGAGATACCCGTGAAGTAGTTGATGTGGTTGAAAAAATACTTGAGGCAAACGATATGCCCAGCGCCGAGGTGCTGCTTGATGTTGAGGTCGTGGAGGTAAATGACACAGATGCGAAGAATCTGGGGCTGCTTCTGGATAAATACAGCGTATCCATGGCAGGTTTTACTCCGGACGGGAAAATGATTTCACCAACACTTTATACCTCTACTGCCCCTGCCACGGCGCCGGTAGGTATGGACCAGCTGGTAAAGGCATTCAGCAGCAAAGGATTTGGAGGCTATGTTACAATGCCGAGCGCCAGTTACAATTTTGGCAAAACCCTGGCCCGTGGTGAAATACTTTCCAATCCGAAAATAAGGGTGAAGAACAAGGAAAAGGCCAGGTTTACCGTTGGTCAGCGGGTGCCTTTCTCCACCACATCCACCCAGACATCAGGGGTTGTCAGCACCAATGTCCAATATGTTGATGTTGGTGTAAAGGTTAATGCGGAGCCAACCATACAGGTTAATAATGAGGTTAGCATAAAGCTCAACCTTGAGGTCAGTTCTGTTGTAAAAAAAGAGGCCGCTATTGATGGAACAACCCTTGTGACAATTGGGACCAGGAACCTTGAAACTGTTCTCTCTCTTAAAGACGGCGAAACCAGTGTAATTGGAGGTCTTATACAGAATACTGCAACAGATGCCCAGAATAAAATATTCCTTCTCGGGGATGTGCCTTTGCTTGGCCCACTGGTTTCCAATACTGATAATAAAAAGGAAAAAACCGAACTTGTTCTTGCAATAACGCCGCGACTTGTTCGTGGCGTAACAATCCCTGCTTCATCGGTTGCCGATTTTGAAAGCGGCAGGGAGGAGTATCCTGCACTGGGCGGTCAGTATGCCGCATTTGAGCAGGAGCCGGAGTATGATGCTTCACGCAATACCCCCCTGGGCTTGCCCGCACAGCCCCAAACTGCACCAAAGCCATTTCCTCTAATCCGGCCCCTTCCTCCGGTCAAGCCTGTTTCTGGTGCGCTTGAGTCACCTCCTTCAGTTCAGCCTGTGCCACAACCTGAAACAAAGCCGGTTTTGTCAGAACCACCTTCTGCACTTCCGGAAGATCAGACGGCTTCAAGGCCCTTGGCGCCTGTTGTTGCAGAATCTCAATCTTCAGTAAGGGATTCCCTTAAAGCTGTGGCTAATATCGGTTTTATGGGGCCTTCTTCTGTCAGCAGCGGAGAATCACTGCTTATTCCGGTTCACATTTCATGGGGAGAACAACTCTCTTCTGCCGTTTTTACTGTAATATACGATCCGGAATATTTTGAGTTCCAAATGGCTTCAGAGGGTGTGTTTTTCAGGCAGGATGGAAAGAGAACCAGATTCAGCTCACCTGCAAGGCCCGGGGCTGTAACTGTTACCGTTGCCAGAGCTGAAGGTGAGTCTGGAATTTCCGGACAGGGTACACTTGCACTTTTGACCTTCAGGGCAAGAAAACCGGGCAAGGCGCCCGTATTCAGCCTTGCCAACATAACTCTCAACCAGAAAGATGGCAGGCATCAGAAGTTACTGGCCCTGGGCAGCAGCGTGGAGATCAGATAAGTTGTCTGTATTCTTTTTCAGAAAAAGATCAGGCATGACCCTGGTTGAGCTGATAGCCTGTGTTGCCATTCTGGGTGTGCTGGCTTCCGCAGTGATTCCGTTGTCAAAGATGACAGCAAAGCGTACAAGGGAAATGGAGCTGCGCCGCAATTTGAGAACCATAAGAATTGCAATTGACGAGTATAAAAAAAATTATGACCAGGCAGTTGTTGACAAAAAAATAGTGGTAGTACAGAACAAATCCGGTTATCCGGAGAGTTTGCAGATACTTGTTGACGGTTATGACTTTGGAGGTCTTTACACCTATAAGCGCAAGTTTCTACGACGCATTCCAGATGATCCCATGCGCAGAGCCACTCCGGAACAACCGATGCTGTGGGGGCTTCGTTCATATACAGACCGGGCGGACTCAAGCAACTGGGGTGGAGAAGATGTTTATGATGTCTATTCACTAAGCGAGGAAGTAGGCATAGATGGAACCAGATACAGGGAATGGTAGATGATTGCATCTTTTGCATTTGACAAAAAGGGGTTTACCCTGATTGAGCTGATGATAGTGGTTTCTATCATCGGCATTCTTGCCTCCATTGCAGTTCCAAGCTATCAGACAGGATTGATAAAGGCCAGAGAGGCTGTTTTGAGGGAGAATCTGTATGCATTAAGGTCGGCTATTGACCAGCATTACGCCGATTCAGGGCGCTATCCGGACACCTTGAAGGAGCTGGTTGAAAAAAAGTATCTAAGGGATATTCCAAAAGACCCGATAGCAAATAACAGTGACAGCTGGATTACTGTTGCTCCTTCTGCCTCAACTGAATCAGGAGGTCAGTCACTTTCCTCCGCTGCCACAGGAGGATCCATGCCCCCCCCGCTTGGTGATGTATATGATGTACACAGCTCCTCAAAATTGATAGGTACGAACGGAATACCATACAATGAATGGTGATTTTATATGATACAGCTTCACAATGTTTCCCTTGCATATCAGAAAGATGCTACAGCGTTGCAGAATGTGAGTCTGAAGATAGGCAAGGGTGAATTTGTCTTTCTTACCGGTCCATCCGGAGCAGGTAAAACAACACTGCTCAGGCTTCTTTACGGTGCATTGACACCAAGCAGGGGCCAGGTGTTGATTGACGGGCAGAATGTCAGCCGTTTCAGTCCATCCCAACTTCCCTACTTAAGGAGAAGCATCGGGGTAGTTTTCCAGGACTTCAAGCTCCTTCCAAACAGGACCGTTTTTGAAAATGTAGCCATAACTCTTGAGGTTCTGGGTTGGGAGAAGCCGGACATATCCAAGAGAGTCATGCATATACTGCGGCAGATGGGGATGGAATCAAAGATAAACCTTACTCCGCAGCGCCTTTCAGGTGGTGAACAACAGAGGGTGGCCCTTGCCAGGGCGCTTGTGAATGATCCGAAGATACTTCTTGCTGATGAGCCTACAGGAAATCTTGATGATGCTAACAAGCTGCAGATACTGAATATTTTCAAGGATGCAAATGTAAAGGGTACCACAGTGGTTGTGGCTACCCACGACCGTCGCCTTATTGAACAGGCCCATTACAGGATAATTCAACTTACATCGGGTGAGCTTGCAGGAGAAGAAAGGGAGGCTACAGTTGAAATCTCAGCGTAACTCCAAGCGCCCTACAATCTCCAACACAGGAATGCTGGGGCGTTTGCGCTATTTTATAAACCGTGCTGTTATTAACATAAGGCAGAATATCTTTGTCAACGCAGTTACTGTCGGAACCATAACCCTTGCCCTTCTTATTGCCTCACTGTTTCTGCTTCTGGTTGTCAACCTTGAGAATGCAGCTGATACATGGAGTGAACGTGTACAGGTAACAGTTTACTTTGACAGGGATATGACCACCCAGGAACAGTCAGAGATGAAAAGCAGGATACAGGCAATATCCGGAACTCACAAGGTAAGCTGGGTAGGACGTGAAGAGGCCTATAAGAGGTTCAAGGGACGTCTGAAAGGACAGGAAACATTGCTTGAGGGTGTTAAGCCTGACCTGTTGCCGACATCCTTTGAGATCTCACTTAAAAAAGACAGCCGCAGTAATGAGTCGGTTGACGGGTATGTATCCCGGCTCAAGAGTGTTGTGGGTAATGGAGAGATACAGTATGGTCAGGAGTGGGTGCGGAGATTCAATACATTTCTTACCTTCATGCGGCTTGTCGGGGGGCTTGTGGGGATCTTTCTGCTTCTTGCAGTAATATTTATAGTCGCAAATACAATCAGGCTTACCATATATGCCAGGAGAGAGGAACTTGAGGTGATGTCCCTTGTTGGGGCAACCCGATTGTTCATAAAAATGCCTTTTCTTGTAGAGGGATTTCTTCAGGGGCTTTGCGGTGGAATTTTTTCCATTATCATGCTTCTCGCCATCTATCTGATTTTCCTTCATAATGCAGGTAATTTTCTTACATTCAATCCTGCTGCTTCAGGCCTTGCATTTTTACCTTCTGAGTACATGGTGTGTATTCTTCTTTCCGGCGCCATGCTGGGTTTCCTTGGCAGTCTTACATCTCTGCGTCGCTTCATGTCTGATCTCTAGATTAATGTCAAATTATCCAAAATACATATTGTCTGTATTTTTACTTTTTCTGTCTCCTTTCGTTCTGCTCGCCAGCACTCCACATGAAGAGTTGACCGGAGTTAAAAGGGAGATACGGGCAAAGCAGAATCTGCTGAAAAAGACACAGAAGGTTGAAGCGGCGGTTTCGGTTGAACTTCAGTCTATCCTCAAGACACTTGAAATAAAGGAGTCTGAACTTAAACAGCTGGACAGGGATCTTCTGACAGTTGAGTCAGTAATTGAACGTACAGAGATTGAAATCAAAAAGACAGCTGAAGAGGCCAAGGGAAAACAGCGCCAGATAGAAACCCGTCTCATATCTCTGTACAAGGCCGGTGAACTCGGCGCCATCAGAATGTTTTTCTCAGCGGAGACATTCCCGCAGATGGCGGAGAATATCCGCCTCATGCGCTCTGTACTGGACAGTGATAAACGGATATTTGCCGAATACAGCAAGAAGATTGAAGAACTTCACCAGTTGAAATCCCGTATGGAACAGGATGCAGTCCGCAAGGAAAGACTTAAGGGCCATATTTCTGCAAAAAGAAAGGAAATTGAGGAGGAAAAAAAGAAAAAGTCTGTCTATCTTGCCAAGGTTCGCCTTGATCGCAAGGGATACGAGGCCTCCCTGAAAGAACTACAGGCCAATGCGGCAAGGCTTCAGAATATGCTCAAGAGGCTTGAGCTTGAGAGTCGCAGACGTGCGGTAAAGCGTGATAATAAAACAGGTTCCACTACAAAACTTCCGGCAGAGTTGCCCCCCGTACCTGATCGTGGGTTCGCCTCACAGAAAGGGAGAATGCAGCGGCCTGTCAAGGGAGAGATTGTAGAAGGTTTTGGCAAGCACAAACATCCGGAATTCAATTCATTTACCTTTACAAAGGGAATTTTTATCTCAGCCCCGGCAGGCAGTGATATTAAAGCAATCTATGAAGGCACTGTGATTTTTGCCGACTTTTTCAAGGGGTATGGCAATATGGTTATAGTTGATCATGGTGGAGGATATTTCTCTCTTTATGCCCATACATCAAAAATACTCAAGAAAACAGGTTCTGAGGTGAACAAAGGCGATCTTATAGCTACTGTTGGAGATAGTGATTCCACAAGGGGACCTGTCCTCTATTTTGAAATACGCCATCAGGGAAAGCCTGTTGATCCTGCAGGCTGGATCAGGTAGAAATAAAACTCGTTTATCTTGTAAAATAGTTGTATAAATTTTTAAATATATGATCAGCTACAGATGGATCGGAGGTAGTACCAAGATGTTGAAGTTTGGGAAAAACAGAAAAATTGCAGCAGGTTTTGTAATAGTCATTGTTTCACTGGTTACATTCATAGCCATAACCTCACAGCGGAGATGCAATGCCCAAGGCGGGAAGGATTATGAATATATCGGTCTCTTTACAGATGTGATGACAATAGTAAAGAAAAGCTATGTCGAAGAGGTTGATTCCAAAAAGCTGATTCATGGCGCCATAAACGGAATGCTGTCATCACTTGATCCCCACAGTTCATTTATGACTCCCGAAACCTTCAAGGAGATGAAGATTGACACAAAGGGCGCATTTGGCGGCCTCGGCATAGAAATCAGCATGAAGGAAGGCGTCCTGACCGTAATATCACCCATAGAGGACACCCCTGCGCAGAGGGCTGCCATAAAGGCCGGTGACCATATCCTGAAAATTGACGACAAGTTCACAAAAGATCTTTCCATTACAGAGGCTGTCAAGCGTATGCGGGGGCTTAAGGGCTCAAAGGTAATTCTTACCATAATGAGAGACGGCTTTGACCGGCCAAAAGAGTTTACCCTTGTAAGGGATATAATTCAGGTAAAGAGCGTCAGATCCAGACTTTTTGATGGCGGTTACGGTTATGTGAGAATAGCCCAGTTCCAGGAAAGGACTGATGAAGACCTTGACAAGGCATTAAAGACACTTGTGGCTGATAACAAAGGTAAACAGCTTTCCGGGCTGGTGCTGGATCTGAGAAATGATCCAGGCGGCCTGCTTGATCAGGCTGTAAAGGTTGCAGATCATTTTGTTGAAAGCGGTAAACGGATTGTTTACACAGAGGGGCGCGAAAAGGAGTCCCGCATGCAGTTTGACGCTACAAGCCGCAGGAAGGAACCGGGTTATCCCGTGGTTGTCCTTATAAACAGTGGCAGCGCAAGCGCGTCAGAGATTGTGGCAGGAGCGCTTCAGGATCACAAGAGGGCAATTGTCATGGGAATACAGAGTTTTGGAAAGGGATCTGTACAGACCATTATTCCCCTTGCGGATTCATCAGGACTTCGTCTTACTACGGCCCGCTACTATACACCAAGCGGTCGCTCTATACAGGCAAAGGGAATAAAGCCTGATATAACTGTTGAGCAGATAGACCTTCCCAAGGAGGCTTCCCGGAGGGAGGGGATGATCATCAGGGAAAAGGATCTGGAAAATCACTTCGAGAGTTCCGAGAAGGAGGATGCCAAACCTGCTGGAAAGAAAGCAGAGCCTGATGAGTCAAAAGCTGACAAGACAGATAAATCGGAAAAGACTGATAAAAAAATATTGGATCCCCTCAAGACAGATTATCAGCTCATGAGGGCGGTTGATCTCCTTAAAAGCTGGGAAATAATGAAAAAGCTGGGATCGGAAAAGTAATACCGTGTCTGTCCGTAGCGGAAAGTCAAAGACAAACCGATACAAAAAGAGCGGCAAGGGTGCAACAACCCTTGCCGTTTTCCTTGTCGCTGTAATGATAATGCTTGTCGGTGCATATTATTTCTTCTCATGGCAGTACGATTCGGGGGAAAAGCCCGTGAAACCGGTTTCAGCGATTCTCCCCCCCACACAGACAGTCC
The DNA here is from genome assembly GCA_964643645.1 of uncultured Geobacteraceae bacterium. GTDB lineage: Bacteria > Desulfobacterota > Desulfuromonadia > Geobacterales > Pseudopelobacteraceae > Trichlorobacter. The sequence goes on along the minus strand of CAZXTZ010000004.1, from coordinate 5,077 downwards.
ATACAAGGATTTCATCTTCATCTAGTCAGCCTGCTGTAGCCCAACAGCCGGTGCCAAAAGAGCCAGGCCCAAAGTGGGAGCATTATACTGATGATACCAAACCTCCTGAAACTTCAGTTAAGGCTCTTCCTGAGCAGAAATCACAGGCCGGGAAGGCAGAGCTTGCAATAATAATTGATGACATGGGAAGCTCCATGAATGAAGCAAGGGAGTTAGCCGCCATATCTGTACCTGTGACTTTTGCAATTATTCCGGGCTTGCGTCACGACAGGGATGTGGCTGAGCTTGCCCAGGCCAGCGGGATTGAGCTTATGGTTCATATTCCGATGCAGTCGAAGGAATATCCCAAACGACGGCTGGAACAGAACGGGCTTCTTCTTTCCCATGAAGATGAAGAGATAGCCAGACGGGTTGAGGAATATCTGAAAAATATCCCTAAGTCTGTGGGGGCCAACAACCATACAGGCTCAGCATTTACTGAGGATGCTGGTAAAATGCGTGTTGTGCTGGGAATCCTGAAGCAGCGTGGCATGTTCTACATTGACAGTATTACAACACCTTCAACTGTTGGTCCTGCAATAGCAAGAGAGATTAAGATGCGTAGCGGTAAAAGAGATGTATTTCTTGATAATGAGCAGGATGAAAACTACATAAGGGGGCAATTGTCAAAGGCTGTAGAGCGTTCAAGGAAAACCGGTCGTGCCATAGCAATCTGTCATCCGCACCCGGTTACTATCGCAACACTTCAAAAGACGTTGCCCGGTCTCAAACAGAGCGGAATAACCCTGGTTTATGCTTCAAGGGTTGTGAGGTGAGCATAATAACGGTTAAAGACCTGTCTGCATCAGAATTCCTGCAACAATCCTGTGAAAATCCTGAAGCTGTCTGTATCGGCTGTCCTGTAAAATTTCTTCCGGATGCTCCTCATCAACTGGATGAATTGCCAGCCAGCTGTTTCTCAGGTTACCATCATAACCGGACAGCGCTTCATTAAGAAGCATATACATCTGGTCTTTTATCCCGTCAAAAATCCCTTCGGTAAATCCCTCAAGTGAAATATTACGCTCTATGAAAGGGGTGCCGTCGCTATCAAGCTGTAGGTATTTCAGCATATACTCGTCTTCAAGAGACTTTACAGGCATGAAAACGGATACCGAGTCCCTGACCCTTTCCCTTGTGAACTTCAGAGAGAGTTGATAGGCATCTGTGCCTGGCGGAGATCCGCATAATGTGGCGCAAAGCATGCCAATATAGCAGTCAGCATGCAGAAAACCTCTTGAAATACGGTCGGCGGCCTCGTAGTAGAAGCCTTTCCCTTCCGGGCCATCCAGAGATTTGCCACAGATTACGCAGTGTGCGGGCACCCCTTCGAGTCTGGCAAGAAAGGATGCCTTCTTTTTACCCTCCTGTTCGGAAATCCAGCGATTGTAAAGCATGGCACGAGTCTCCGGAGTGGCAAAAATTCCAGAGAGTATATCCCTTGAAAGCTCCTGAAGCTGTCCAAAAACATCAGTTTCTCTTGCATGGGTTAGTACCGGGTATATCTTGCCGTCAGGATTTGTGTTCAATGTTTCAACCTTGGGGCTTTTGGATATGTAAGTCTCAAGACACCTGTATCCCCTGTTTATGGCAAAGGCCTTAAGCAGTGTGCGTTGATCCTTGAATATGCCGTCATATTTGATTCTGTTGTCAATCAGGCATGGAATCAGGGCCAGAGATTTCTTGTCAATGCCTCTCTGATCAAAAAGGGCGAAAATATGTTTGCAGTTCTCAAGGCTGGGCATGTCCTTTACAGGTATAAGAACCCGATCTGCAGCGTAAAGGGCATTCTGGGTCAGGATATTGAGATCTGGCCTTGTATCAAGAATAACAATGCCTGAAATACCTGATTCAGCCATCATTCTGCAGAGCGCCATGGGGCCCTTGAAATCGTGGTATAGTTCTGTCAGGTCGTTTGACGAGGGGATGTATCGGACGCCGTAATTGCCTTCATGCAGAAGTTCACAAGCGTTCATGCCGGTCAACATGTCGTAGACAGAGCCTGTTGTATGGCGTCCTTTAATTTCGAACATCCTGTCAACCGTAAAGTGGTTGTCAAATGAGATAATAGTGACATCCATATCGGGCTGCATCGCCTTCAGGAAGATGGCAAGATTGGTGGCAAGGGTGGTTTTTCCTACTCCACCTTTTTCCGATGAGATGGTCAGTACAAATGGAAATTTTGAGTTCATGGGGGCGCATGATAGGCAAAAGTATCTTTCCGGTCAAGTGTGCTTAGGATTTTAATCATCTAAATCATTTAGCATGCAGCTTGATAAGCCGCACTCTTTAATTGACTTTGAAATTGTATACAAATAGATTGATATCAAACTTTTTTTACTCAAACTATATTCTCTTGAAAATTAAGGGGGGAGCGGATGAATGGCAATAAAAACTGAACTGCTTGATGAACTGCGAAATCGTCGTAAAGAGGCCCTTGCCGGCGGTGGTGAAGAGAAGATGAACAAGCGTCATGCTGAAGGCCGTTTGGGCGCCCGTGAGCGTGTAGAGTTATTGTTTGATCGGGAGTCATTTTGCGAATTCGGCATGCATGTTAACCATGCCTGCCATATGCCAGGTTTTGCGGACAAATTCATGCCTGGTGACGGAGTGGTAACAGGGACTGGCAATGTGGATGGCCGTCCTGTTGCAATCTACAGCCAGGATTTTACGGTGGGCGGCGGTGCCCTGGGGCAGATGCATGCAAAAAAAATACGTGACATCATGCATATAGCTCGTGAGACCGGTATTCCTGTGGTGGCAATTAATGATTCCGGCGGCGCCCGGATTCAGGAGGCGATACATAGCCTTTCCGGCTACGGGCTGGTTTTTTACCACAATGTTGAAGCATCAGGTGTGGTACCCCAGATCGCCATTATTGCCGGTCCATGCGCCGGTGGAGCTGCCTACAGTCCCGCGCTGATGGATTTCCTGATCCAGACCCGCACCCATTCCAGCATGTTTATCTGCGGGCCGGAGGTGATCAAGGCTGCCACCGGTCAGGTTGCTCCGATTGAGCAGTACGGTTCTGCCGAAGCCCATGCCAGCATAAGCGGCAACATTCATTTTATTGCCGAAGATGATCGCCACGCTATCAGGATTGCCCAGCAGTTAATCAGCTTTTTACCCCTTAACAACTTGCAGGATCCTCCCCATACTATTCCCACTGAAATAACCCTTGAACCTGATGAAGGGATGAATGAACTGGTACCTGATGATCCCAAGGCTGGTTTTGATGTCTATACGGTTATAGATCGTCTGCTGGATCCTGGGCAATGGCTGGAGGTTCACCGGGAGTTTGCCCGTAATATCGTGGTGGGATTTGGACGGATTAACGGCATGGTGGCAGGGATTGTGGCCAATCAGCCAGCTTACAAGGCAGGCTGTCTGGATATTGACAGCTCTGACAAGGCAGCCCGCTTTATCCGTTTCTGTAATGCCTTTAATATACCACTGGTCAATCTGGTGGATGTGCCCGGATTTATGCCAGGTCTGGCTCAGGAACGGGGCGGGATAATCCGTCATGGCGCCAAGATGCTGTTTGCATATGCAGCAGCAACCGTGCCCAAAATAACCGTAATCATGCGCAAGGCATATGGTGGCGCCTATCTGGCCATGTGTTCAAAGGATATGGGGGCTGATTTTGTTTTTGCCTGGCCATGCGCCGAGATCGCTGTCATGGGGGCTGAAAGCGCCACAAAGATTATCTACAAAAAAGAGATTGAAGAGGCTAAAGATCATAAATCAAAAGAAGCGGAACTGGTGCAGTCTTACCGTGAGCATTTTGCCACACCCTATCAGGCAGCCTCACGGGATATGATTACTGATGTGATTGAACCATCTGAAACTCGGGTACGGGTGTCGTTGGCCCTGCGGATATCATTGACCAAGCGGGTGAGCAGGCCAGCCAAGAAGCATGGTCTGATTCCGCTGTAACGCAGTTTCCCATAAAGGTACATAATGATTAAACAGGAGTAACTATGTCATCACCAACGCAACAGCCAGCCACCACTGCTCCTCAAAATCCGGCAATCTTCAAGGTGCTGCCTGATGGTACGGTACTCTACAAAACCTGGCAGGATGCTGAAGCTGCCCGTCAGCAGCAAAAGACAGGCATCCAGCAGGGATCAACCGCTAAAAAACTATCCCAGGTAAAGTATGGTGAAAGCTATCTTACCAAAGATGGCCAGGCAGTTCCCTATACTCTTGGGGGGCTGGTTGAATTTCAGTTTACCGGCCTGATTGTCGTAATTGTAGTTCTTGCAGGTTTAAGCCTTATCTGTTCTGCAATTGGTAGGCTGATCAAAAAAATGGAACGTACCGGCAAAGCTGTCGTTGTTCCTGTTGCGGCTCCCCTGCCCACTCCAATTGTCCCCCAATCCGGCATACATCCTGGTCTGACCGATCAGCAACTGGTGGTTCTGCTTGCAGCCGCAGCCAGCGAAATGCTGGGTGGGCCGGTACGGGTTGATACATTCCGACCTCTGACAGCCAAGGATTTGAACTGGTCTGCCCAGGGACGCAGTGTTTTGCAATCACACCACCTTAAATAGAGTTTCTGAAAGGAATCATGCAACCATGAAAAAGCTTAAGATTACCCTTGAAGGTAAAGCCTACGAAGTGACAGTTGAACTTCTTGAAGATAGCGGAACTGCAAGGGTGGCAAATCATCCACATCATACTCCAGCGCCTCTGTTGCAGTCAGCTTCAACTGCTGTGAGTATCAAGCCAACACCCGTGGCAGCGCCGGTTGTTGAGGGCTGTACCACAGTTTTCTGTCCCATGGCCGGACTTGTGTTCAAATGTCTGGTCAAGCCTGGTGACCTTGTAACAGCCAATCAAACCGTTATTATACTGGATGCTATGAAGATGGAGACACCGGTTGTATCTCCAGTAAGCGGTACGGTGCGAACCGTGCTGGTCAAAGAAGGGGATGCCGTTGATGAAGGACACAGCCTGCTGCAGATTGAGGGGTAACCTGCCATGACAAACGTCCTGAATGAAGTTATGCAGATGTTTATTCATGACACCGGCTTCC
>CAZXTZ010000003.1:20515-32227 GCA_964643645.1 uncultured Geobacteraceae bacterium | reverse complement strand
CCATCCATCCAAAGCGATGATCATGAACGAGTCTGTATTCAGCCTGGCTGAATCCAGAAATATGCCAAACCTTCGAGAAATCGGCAGGAAGATGATACGTGGCGAATCAGACTTCATACCATATACAGACACCAGGGGAGTAAAAAGCTGGATGTACTACTCACCGATTCCATCAACCGGATGGACCCTGGCAGTTGTGTTTCCGGAAGTGGAATTGTTCGCAGATGTACGGGCGCTGACAATCAAGGTATCCTTTATAAGCTTTGCCGGGATATTGCTGCTTGCTGCGACTGTGGCCCTGATTGCACGTTCCATTACCACACCTCTCCACGATCTGGCCGAAGCCACCGAGGTAATAGCTTCAGGCAATTTTGATGCAGAACTGCCAACTGTAAGATCAAATGACGAGGTAGGTAAACTTACCCAGTCATTTATTTCAATGAACAGCTCTTTGAAAGAATATGTTAAAAACCTCACAGAAACCACCGCTGCAAAGGAGCGGATCCATAGCGAGCTCAGGGTGGCAACGGAGATTCAGTCAAGTTTGCTTCCACGCCAGTTTCCAGCTTTTCCTGATCGCAAGGAGTTTGAAATTTTTGCATCAATGGATCCTGCCAAGGAGGTTGGTGGTGATTTTTATGATTTTTTCTTTATTGATGAAAGCAATCTCTGCTTCATAATTGCCGATGTAGCTGACAAGGGTGTTCCAGCGGCCCTTTATATGATGATGACAAAAACCCTGCTTAAGTCAGAGGGGCAGAAATACGGAGAGCCGGACAGGATACTTTCCTGCGTAAACAGCATTCTTGCAGCTGATAATGATAAATGCATGTTTGCAACAGTCTTTTGCGGAATTCTTAATACCGTAACCGGAGTGGTACGATTTGCCAATGCAGGACATAATCCACCAATCTTTATAGATTCAGGCGAAACAGCTTATCTTCAACTAAATCCGGGTTTTGTACTTGGCCCGTTTATGGATACGGTTTATGAAACCGAAACTGTCACACTGAAACCTGGCGACATCCTTTTTCTCTATACCGATGGAGTGACCGAAGCGAAGAACCAAAAGGAAGAGCTGTATGGAGAATCCAGGCTTGTGAATGCTGTACAGCAGCAAAACGGAGAAAATCCAGCTTCAATGCTTCAATTTGTGCGTAACGGAGTAAGAGAATTTGTAAACGGGGCTCCACAGTCAGACGATATTACCATGCTTGTCATTAAATACCTTGGATGAAATGCCATATCTTCAGCACCACCCCCTTGACTTGCATTAAGCCTTTACATGGGGTATCTTTTCTAAACGTTTTCACGATTTCAGATCTTCGGAGGAGTAATGAGAGGATTTCTTAATCTGCTTGCCAAGGCCAATCTTGTGGAACTTTCTGATGAAGAAAAGGCAGAGGCCGGATTGACAGAACCTGCTGATGTTTCTGTTCCGGAACCTGAACCTGCCACGCAGGTTCAGCCGCCTGAGCCTGTACCTGTGCTTGATTTACCTCCCCATTCTGACAAGAGCCATGATCAAAGGCCTCTTGAGGATATTTACGCAGCCGCAAAAGTGCCCCCCTGCCCCTTCCCTGCTGAAAAGCTGCTCAAACTTCTTGACGGTCTGCGAACCCTTGACGCAGGGACAAGAAAAGCCGCTGTAATGGCAATGGATGCAGCCGATGACAACTGGCAGATAACCGACTGTACTTCTGATGCAGGGCGTAAAATTGCGGCCCTTGATTCCTACAAACAGTATATGGGTACAAGGCTTGGTTCAATTGAGAAGCAGGCTGTTGAAAAAACCGGGGAGATAAAACTCTCTCTCGAAAGGACAACTGTTGAGGTACGCAAGCAGATTTCAGAACTTGAACAACTGCTTGAACGTGAGATTACAAAGGCGGCCCAGCAGACAACAGCCGTGGAGGCATCCGCAAGAAATGAGCGGGAGGCTGCAGCCAGGGAAACAAGACGCATTGACGGTGAAATTGAAAGACTTAACGAGATTATTCTGCAGTTTACCAACTAATATCAGCAGATTAATGGAGGCGAAAAAATATGGCACAGATGACCCCGCTTGCAAAAGGACTTGTTACTGTTGTTGTGATTGCCGTTGCCGCATCGGCTGCCTGGAACCTGGGGCTTAAGGACAGGTTTTCAAAATCAAAGACTTCTGTCTCCACAAAGGAATCTTCAAAGGCCTCAAAACCAACGCCTTCGGACACCTCTGCCCCCTTCGGATCAGCAGCCAACCCCCTAAAGGTCAGTATTGTAAGCTTCCACGGCTATGCCCCTGCCCTGGTTGCCAACGGTAACAGCCTTACGACAACCGGAGACTCAATCTACGGAAACAAAGGGGTCAACATCCAGTTCCTTGTGCAGGATGACATCCCCACACTTTCAACCCTTTTTGAGTCAGGAACAGCCCACTGCGCCTGGCGTACATCGGACTTCTGGGCACAGGAGCAGCCAAACCTCCGTAACTCCGGCAAGGATGGCAAGGCTGTTATGATTGTTGACAACACCCAGGGAGGCGATGCCGTTATAGCCCGTGATCCTGCTGTCCGCTCAATAGAAGACCTGGCAGGCCGTTCCGTTGCCCTTCTCCAGTTCACCCCCTCCCACGGAATGCTGATTGATGCAATTGACAACTCATCCCTGTCAGCCCGCAAAAAGGAAAGTATAAAGACAGTTTTCATAAATGCCGAGGAAGGTACTGCAGGAGTCAGGGCTGCATTCGAGTCAGGCAAGGTTGACGCGGCAGTTATCTGGGATCCGGATCTTTCCCTGGCCCAACGCAGCGTAAAGGGTTCACAGATCGTATACTCAACCAGAACAGCCACAAACCTTATATTTGATGTCATGGTCTGCGATTCAAGGGTTCTTGCAAAACCGGATGGCCAGGCAGTTGTTCAGAAGTTTGTTGAAGGATGGATGGAAGGTGTAAAGACAGCCAGATCAAACAAGGACAATGCTGTTGACGCCCTTGTAAAAACCGAGGAATTTTTCAAGCTTCTCGCAGACAAGGAAGGCAAGCCTTTCATCAAGGGTCTGTTTGACAACCTTGTCTGGACAGGTCTTGAAGATAACGCAAGAATACTGGGCCTTGCAGGCGGAACAAACCATTATGAACGTGTCTATCGCCGCTTTGACGAGATCTACCGCAAGGCCGGAGCCCTGGCCAACCCGAAATCTCCAGTGATCGCCCCCCAGGACAGCTTTGACTACCGCTTTATAAAGAATATGCTTGATAAGGACAAAGCTGCCTCACAGGCTGCAACAAAGCCACAGAACACATTCTCCCAATCGGAATTGACCCATGCCACAAAGCAGAAGGCGATTGTGACTAAACCGGTTACAGTGGGCTTCACCACCGGAACTGCAACCCTTACCAAACGGGCTCAGAAGACTATTGACGAAGAGATGGTGCCGTTCATTGAAAACAACGGCAAGGCCTATTTCGAGGTGAGCGGAAACACCGACTCCACCGGTTCCCAGGCAACAAATATGAGGCTTTCCGGTTCAAGGGCCAAGTCTGTTGTTGACTACCTTGTGAGCCAGTGGGAGTTTCCTAGGGATCGTTTCAAGATTGTCGGGAACGGATCGCAAAGCCCGCTCTGCAATGAGGCAAACCCGGCAGCTGAAGGTCTTTCACTTGAGGACTGTCGCGCCATAAACCGCACCACCCGCATTGCTGTTTACGGAGGCCGCTGAAAAGATGGACAATTTCTGGAACCCCTATCTTCAGCCAAATGACAGGCAACGCAGGATAATCGGCGCAGCAGCTGTGTTTGCTGTGCTTGTTTTCTGGAGCATTCTGGCTGGCACCGGCCTTGTAAGCCCGGCCCGTCTTCCGGCCCCGTGGGCTGTTGTCAAGGCAATGGCCTATCTCTCATGGCATGAAGGGGAAAGCATGCTTTTTACAGCAACCCTCTGGTCTGTGGGAAGACTTCTTGTTGCTGGCATTCTGGTGGTGGTAATCGGCATACCTGCAGGCATTATTATGGGAGCCTCCCCCAGGGTTAATGCAGCCGTTTCACCCCTTGTTGACCCGTTTCGATCGGCCCCGGTTGTTGCCCTTCTGCCCATTCTGGTGATGTGGCTTGGCATTGGCGAGGAGATGAAGATATCATTCCTGTTCATAGGCGCCGTTGTCTACCTTATTCCGATGGTAAGGGACGCGATACAGGCAGTGCCCCAAAGCTACTGGATAAGCGCAAGAGATCTGGGGGCCACGCCACTTGAGTGTATCACCAAGGCGGTTATTCCGATGGCCATGCCCAGAATCACCGACGCAGTAATTGTGGCCTTTTCAGTGATGTGGACATACATAACCGTTGCCGAGTACGTTAATGCCAAATCCGGTCTGGGACAACTGATCCAGAACGCCCGGCGATTCAGCGCCTGGGATCAGGTTTTTGCCGGCATAATAGTAATCATGGCCCTTGCCCTGCTGACCTATCAGGCTATGACCGCTATAAAAAGAAAACTTTACCCCTGGGAGACACAGATATGAGTGAAACAGACAAGTCCATATCTCCCAAAAACATTTCCGTTGAACTTAAGGATATTGTCCAGGAATACCCCTCTCCAAATGGCGGAGTCACCCGTGTAGTTGATGGCGTATCAATTCTTTTCAGCAAGCCTGGCATAAATATGCTGCTTGGCCCTTCCGGATGCGGTAAAAGTACGATCCTCCAGATGATGGGTGGGGTGCGCCCAATGAACGTCAAAACCCCCACCTCTGGCAAAATAATCATTGACGGTGCCGAGTGTAACGATGCCCACGATGATTCTGTCATGGTGTTTCAGCGTTATGCAAACCGTCCTGATCTCTCGGTCTACGACAATGTGGCATTTCCGTTCCGCCTGAACCTCTGGAAACAGAAGGTTCCTGAAGTTGAATGGCGCAAACGGGTAACAGACATACTTGAAGAGACCGGCCTTAAGGAGAAGAAAAACTTAAGTCCGGCACAGCTTTCAGGGGGGCAGAACCAGCGGGTCGCACTTGCGCGGGCACTTGTGCTGAGGCCGCGCATCCTGCTGATGGATGAACCTTTCGGAGCCCTTGACGCGCAGACCCGTGAAGAGATGCAACAGTTGCTGATAGCCCTTTACAACGAACATCCATGTTTGATCGTTTTTGTCACACATGATGTTACAGAAGCCCTTATTCTCGGAGACAGGGTTATTGTTCTTTCATCCCAGCCGGCAAAGATTGCCGATGATTTCACGATTACGGCACACCGCCCGCGTTCAGCCGACTGGCAGCGCAGCGATGAGGCAACACAACTGGAGAAACGTATACTTGCCCAACTGCACAACGCCCCCGGCAAGGGCACTATCCGCGTAACACTCTAAAGGAAAAAGTTTGTCTGAAAAAACACCGTCATATCTGAAGGAGATGCTGACCAGTCAGGGCAACCTCTATGCCGCTCTTGGGTCACTGGCCGCCGCTGCCCTGCTCTCAATCCCTTTCGGATTCGGAATAGGAGCGCTGCCGCTTATAGGCTTTGCTGCCGGAGAAGCCATTGCCGCCATATATCTGCCAGGTTCAATAACCTTTCGTGACATGGCAGACCGTAAATTCAGGGCGCGAAACAGGGAAACAACCCGTAAAAGGCTGATTGAAGAGATACAGGCCAGGGTAAAAAAACAGACAGTTTTTGATCAGACCTACAAAATCTGGCTTAAAATGCGTAACAGGGTTGACTCTCTTTACCGCCATGCAGAGGATACAAAAACAAGCATATCTGTCCAGGAGGTTGATCGTCTCCATGACACAACCATAGAATATCTCTATATCTGGCTGGCAAAACTGGTTATTGAAGACAGGGCGGAATCCGTAAGCCCGAGAGAGATTGAACAGCGGGTATCCCAGATTGACAGGGAGATTTCAGCTGCAAGGCAAGGTGTGGATTTAAGGCAACTGCATAAGGCCAGGGCCGAGTACGTTGCCCTTGTGGAACGCCACAACCGGATGTTGAGCAGAAAGACAGCAATAGAAGCCACAATGCTTTCAATGCCCGACCAGCTTGAAGAGCTTTATCAAAGCATAATAACCAATCCTACAGCCTCGGGGTTCGGATCAAAACTGGATGAATTATCTGAAAAACTAAGGCTCCAGGAAGATATCGAGGCAGAGCTTTCCGGCGAGATTGAAGCAGCTCTGCCAGGTGTAACCTTTTCAATGCAGCGGCCCCACCAGGGCAAGACGGCAATTGCAGGAAACTTTCATCAAAACAGCTCAATAACTACAGCTATTACATCAGGGAAATGAAAGGAATATATACCCATGGCAACCATCAATCTCATTGAACGGCTCGCAAATCTCTGGTCAGGTTTTGTCTCTCTCTGGATAACCGATGTCGAGAAGAAGCATCCGGAGATAGCCTATCAAAACGCCATAGATTCGATGATAGAAAAGTACGGCAAGCTTAAATCAGCCACCGCATCAATCATGCGAAGACGCGAAGAGATCAGCGCAAGGCTCTCGAAAGATCAGACTGAACTGGCTGCGATTAACGCCGACTTGAACGCAGCCCTGGCAACTGGTCAGGATGAACTGGGCGTAGTCCTTATCCAGAAAAAAAATGCACTTGAGTCAGGCATAAAGGTGCTTGATCAGGATCTGGAGCAGGCCAGGACAGATGCGGAGGAGGCCAAGTCATCTCTCCTGCAGGTTAAAGGTGAGATTCAGAAACTGAAAGATGAGAAGGACAGGATGCTTGCCCAGATGTTGAGCGCCCAGGCACGCCTCAAGATCCAGAACCAGCTGGAAGGTCTCTCGGTTGACGCGGAAGTAAGAGCGCTTGACAATGTTCGGGAACATATAAAGAACACCGTTGCAGAAGCAAAAATGGGGAGTGAGCTGAGAGAATCCGACCTTGATGTACAACTTGCAAAACTTCGTCAAAGCAGCGGCGCTGTAACGGCCAAACAGCAGCTTGAAGAGATGAAGCGGGCAAGGGCTGCCCAGACAGCAACCACAAAGAACATCTGATATATGGATATCAAGCCAAAAGAATCCGCCCCTGCCATTTTGCCAAAGTGGGCAGAGACCCTCCGCCAGAAGTATCTGGCCGGTGAGGCCTCTGTCTTCATACTTTACGGAAACGTATTTGACCGAACCCTTATTAATGGACAAAGTTACGGGCTTGTGCAGTTTCTTTCCGAAATACTGCTTGCGGGGAAGAAGGAACGGATCTACGAGCTTTCAATTGACCGGGGGCTTAAGGTTCTCCATGGAGCGACTCTTGAGGAGAAGGGTGAACTTTACCGGCATCTTGAGGGAAAGGGACTTGCAGGGATATTTGAATCTCTTGAGAGACGGATGCTGGCTGCGCCCTCAAACGCGCTGATAATGCCTTATTCAGGGGCATTGCTGCCGGCTGCTGAGCCCCAGTTTCTCTCAATGGATGAACGCAGCGCCTCAATCGCCCTGCACCGCTGGTCACTTGATGAAGAGTTCTCTGCAAAGGACAATCTGATTATCCTCATATCCGAGTCTCTGGCCCAGTTGAACCCGGGCCTGCCAGCCAATCCCCGTGTAGCTGCTCTTGAAATCCCGATGCCCGATTTCAGGGAACGCCAGCAGGCGATTTTTCACTACGCACCAGCCATCCCCAAGGCACAGGCAGAACAACTTGCAGACCAGACAGCAGGCCTCCGTACCATTCAACTGGCAGCCATTGTTGCTAGCGACAGGCCCCAGGGGCTTGATGAGCAGCAGCGGATCGAGCTGATAAACGAACTGCTGCAGGGCAGCCCCAATGCCTTCGAGCGTGCTGCAAAGCTGGCAACAATTACATCCGGAATGACCCCGGATGAGATAAGACAGCTGATTGATCCGGCCCGCACATTACCAAACCCTGAAGACCCATATCAGGAGATGATAGAGGTGGTGCGAACCCGCAAGCGGGAGCTTATTGAAAAGGAATGTTCAGGGCTGATCGAGTTCATTGAATCAAGACATGGGCTTGATGCTGTAGGAGGCAATGAGCATATAAAAAATGAGCTTATGGAGATTGCCCGCCTTATAAGGAGCGGCGACAGGAGACGCGCCCCAATGGGACTTCTGGCAGTGGGGGCAATGGGCGCTGGCAAAACCTTTGTAATAAAGGCATTTCTCAAGGAGGCTGGTCTTTCAGGTATTGCTCTTAAAAACTTCCGTTCAAAATGGGTAGGTTCCACCGAGGCTAACCTTGAACGGGTTCTGGCCACTGTAAAAGCTATGGGGCCCATCGCCCTGGTTATTGACGAAGGAGACAGAAGCTTCGGCAATCAGAGCGAAGATTCTGACGGAGGCACCAGCTCACGGGTCATTGCCCGCCTGAAGGAATTCATGTCCGACACAGATAACAGAGGGCAGGTGCTGTTCATACTCATGACAAACAGGCCGGACAAACTTGACACCGACATAAAGCGCCCTGGCCGACTGGACAGGAAGATCCCGTTCTTCTACGCTGAGACCCCTTCAGAACGTGCTGCCATTGTGGATGCCATATTAAAGCGATATCAGGCAGATTCACAAATGAAGATTCATAAACTTGAAGCGCTCTTCGCCCCCCTTGAAGGATATTCCAATGCTGACCTTGAAGCGCTCACACTGCTGGCCCTTGAATTTGCCGAAAGGGAACAGCGCAATATTGACGAGGTGCTTATGGCGCAAGCCATTGAAGATTTCATGCCCCCCAGAGAGATTACAATGCTTAGATACATGGAGATGCTGGCTGTTTTCGAGACATCCCGCCGTTCGCTGCTTCCGCAGAGATTCCGCTCATTATCGCCGGAACAGGTGCAGGAACAGCTTGCAGCCTTAAGGCTTCAGATCAAAAACTAAAGGAGCAAGAACCATGTTTCCACTTAAAACAGATGCTCAGTTCACCCCTGACCAGGTTCTCAAAACCACTGCAGCAATGCTTTTCATTGCCCATGTTGATGTTGCGGGAACAGCTGAAGAAGTAGCAATGATCAAGGAATTCTATGACGGTTTCCAGAGGTCCGGCAGAGATGGCTGGCCTGCCTTTGAAACCATAAAACCTGCATCTCCTGCCGCAGCTTGCTTTCCAGATGCAGAACATCGTGAAATGCTGATGGCAACCTGCATGATGACAGCCTTTGCAGACGGTGTGATGTCTGCTGACGAGCTGCAAGCCCTTAAAATGATGGCATCAGGGCTGAATCTCACAGAGGAAAGATTTGAAGAGATACTTGCACTTGTGAAGGACTATATGCTGATGCAACTGGCAGGGCTTCCTGATGCAGAATCAATTGTAAAGGTGGCGCGGGATCTGGGATAAAGGAAATACAGACCTGCGAGGTTTTCAAAACCTCGCAGGTCTGTATGGTATAAGTATCATCTTGATTGCAAAGTGGAATCTCACCAAAAAGTCAACTACCAGTTTTCACCCAAAATCTCAAAATGTGCCTTTGGATGTGCGCAGGCCGGACAAAGCTCAGGAGCCGACTTGTTGCTATGCAGGTAGCCGCAGTTGCGACAGCGCCATACAACTATCTGCTCACGGGCAAACACCTTTCCTGCCTCTATGTTGGCCAGAAGATCACGAAAACGCTTTTCATGCTGTTTTTCAGCAACGGATACAGCATGCCATACCGCTGATATCTCGCTAAATCCTTCTTCCTTTGCAACTGCGGCAAAGGCCGGATACAGATCAGAGTGTTCTTCATGTTCTCCATTTGCCGAAGCCAGGAGGTTCTCGGCTGTCGTGCCTGTCTTTCCAGCCGGAAAGCATGCGGTTATTTCAAGATCTCCACCTTCAAGAAACTTGAAGAAACGCTTGGCATGCTCCTTTTCCTGATTTGCGGTCTCTTCAAAGATATCAGCGATCTGGACATAACCCTCCTTGCGTGCTGTAGCCCCAAAGTATGTATAGCGATTACGGGCCTGACTCTCACCGGCAAATGACTTGAGCAGATTCTGTTCAGTTTTGCTGCCTTTTACTGACTTTGACATCTTAAACTTCTCCTTTCATTGGATAAATTCAGCGCAATTTCAACTACTCCATTACAGAGTTTACCACCTTGTAATCCTTGTCAAAAGTAACAATGTATGTTTCAGCTCCGTACTTGGCCATATAAAAAAGTACAACCTGAGCGATTGTATCTGAACCCGAGAGGTATTTAACCTGAATTCTTGCAGACTTGAAAGGGGATTTGGGATTTTCAAGATCAAACTTCTTTATGACCGTCTCTTTCATCTTTTCATTCTGATCATCAGTAACTGTCACCTTTGCGGCAGGCGGCAGAAACTCCACTTTGGTATCAGCATGAATACATGAGGAACAAAGGATCAGGACAGGAAGCAACAGGCTTATTATTGCGGTTTTTTTCATAAAAAATCCTTTCTTTTGAATGATAACTACAAACAAAAATCTGGCAGGCGTTTTAAACGCCTGCCAGATTATATCACTACTTTTCAATATTACCAGAAGTTCAGATTACTTGTTGTAAGGATACGGGTATGGATAGGGGTATTGGGTTCTTCTTGGGTAGCACCTGTTGTAGTACCAGATATTTCCAGCCCTTATGCAGGTTGAAGGAGTTGTGCAGAGTGAAGGATACTGAATGCTGCACTTTGCGGTTGTAGTTGTACATACTGCGGACTGGCACTTGTTGTTACACCAGTTGAGACCTGCCGCCGTGCAGGTTGCCTGGGTTGTACAAAGTGTCGGATGGGTTGCATCGCAGACACTGGTCACAGGGCATGCTGCTGTCTGACAGGCATTGTTGCACCAGTTAAGACCAGCCGCTGTGCAGGTTGCCTGGGTTGTGCAAAGTGTTGGATGGGTTGAGTCGCAAACATTAACCACAGGGCATGCTGCGGTCTGGCAGGCGTTGTTGCACCAGTTAAGACTGGCTGCTGTGCAGGTTGCCTGGGTTGTGCAGAGTGCGGGATGGGTTGAATCGCATACATCAGGTGTTGTGCCGCCGGTTTTTTTGGCTGTGAGTGTATCAGAACCGCTGCCTGATATTGCAAATGTGCCTTCACCGCTGGTTGCCTGTGCACAGGCATTCATGGCTGCAGTAATGGTTGACTTGTTTGTAACAACCTTGTCCATTATACACATTGAAACTTTTTCAGAAGGCCCGATCATGAGATCTGTATCGCCTGCAATGTACTTCTGAACCCCTGCTGCAACAACTGCAGGCTCAAGAGGCGAATTATGTGTCTGGCAGGAGTTGAAAAGAACCAGTTTTTCATTAAGCGCTGTAGTTCCCAGATTCTTTATCGCTGTATAGGTAACATCACCATCCTTGACTATGATCTTGTCCTTTGCGCCATGCCCTACACGATAGTAAAAAATAAGGTTTGGGCAAGAGAGCCAGTCAAGGGTTGCCTGGATGGTTTCACCTGCGCCCTTGATAACCTTTACGTTATAACCTGCAGCCTTGGCAACAGTACCGCCATGATCAACAGACTCAATGGCGGTGGATATCTCGGTGTGCATGGTGGCAAAAACCATATCAACGGTTGAATCAGGGCATGTGCCATATGTTGCTGCGGTTGTTGCCGGAGTTGTTGTCCCTGCATAGTCGGTTTCAACACTGGTTGCATTGCCATCCTTATCAAGGTTCACCTTTACGGTATCAGCAGAGTAGCTCTTCTTGTGCAGCAGGTTTACTATCATGTAATCCGGTGTTCCGTCAGCCTTGTAAAACGTGCGGGTTTGGGCTTCACGATAGTTGTCAGCCTCATTCTCG
>CAZXTZ010000003.1:5820-20505 GCA_964643645.1 uncultured Geobacteraceae bacterium | reverse complement strand
GCTGCGCGACCGGTGCGACTGGCCCTTCTTTCGCGCATCTTCTTCATTACATCTTTGGTAACAATACTTCCCGTCCGGGCATCCTCGTTATACTTGATTGAATGCTTGGCTGAAGGAAGAACCCTTACAGGAAATTCAGCCTCAGCCACTGGTGCTGCCATCATCATAAGAAATCCTGCCGCACAGGTTAAGCCAGCCAGCCTGGTAATTGAAACCAAACTGTCAAGTTGTCTTCCCATCACGATCCTCCCTTTCTTTTAATACTCTGCGAACCATCAGTTAAGAGATCCAAACACCTTCACACAAATATTAGCGAGAACCAACAACTAACACCAAAACTGAATAATTTTACTTAAATAACTGTATTAACTGGAATTATATGCAACTCAACTGATCTGATTTCAGCAACATTTTTTATATTGTTTTGATTCTGCCAACAACATTAAATTCTGTCAATAAAAATAATTTAATAAACAGACAATATCTAGCCAAATGAAAAAAGGAGTCAAAAAATGATGCAAGGCAGAAAATTGAACCTGAAAACGACGGTTCAATAAAAACGGAGCAACAGCAGAATTGAATGGAAACCGTGAGGGAGATTTCTGTGAATCAAATATATGAAGAATATGAAGACTATACTTTGATCAGAACAAAATCAGGATTCTCGGAGCATTTTTGAAGAAGGGATTCAAACTCAGGAAGAGCAAGCGGTGAACTGCAGCAAAGCCCCTGGAGTTCGTCACAGTGGCGCTGTTTAAGGAGAATTGCGTGGTCCAGTGTTTCTATACGCTCGGCAATTACTGTAAGATCAAGGCTGTGGGCAAGGGCAATTACCGCATCCATTATTACCGTTGAGGCATCTCCCGAATGTTCTGATATATCCTGAACAAAAGACTTGTCAATTTTAAGACGATCAAGAGGAAAGTGTCTCAGATAGCTGATTGAACTGTAACCTGTTCCGAAATCATCAAGTGCAAGAGAAACCCCCATGGCCTTGAGTTCGTTAAGAAGGTTACAGGTTCCGGTAAAATCCTCCGTCAGCATCCCTTCAGTAAGCTCAAGCTCAAGCCGGGCAGGGGCTAAACCCGACTGGATCAGCACGGAGCTGACAAGCTTTACCAAACCGGAATCCCTTAACTGACGGGATGAAAGATTGATTGCTATCCTGATGGGGGCAAACCCCAAAGATTCCCAAAGTACAGCCTGTCTACAGGCTGTCATAAGTACCCAGCTTCCTATCTCAAGAATCTGACCGGATTCTTCGGCCATCCCTATAAACCTTTCCGGAGGCAAAAGCCCAAGCTCGGGATGTTGCCAGCGAAGAAGTACCTCCGCACCGACAATACGTCCGGTAAGAAGACTTATCTGGGGTTGATAGAGAAGATGAAATTCGTTGCGCTCAAGGGCATGACGCAGATGGCTGCTGATTGCAAGCATCTCAAGAGCTGTGGCTCGCATTTCGTCAGTATAGAAACAGCACCGGTTTCTGCCATCTCCCTTGGCATGATACATTGCCGTATCAGCGTTCTGAAAAAGAAACTCTACCGTATCTCCATGTTCCGGATAAACAGCAATGCCAATGCTTGCAGAGGTGTATAATTCACGATCATCAAGGTGGATTGGTTGTGACAGGGCATTAAGGAGCTTCTCGGCAACCTCGGCAACGGCTTCAGTGTCAGTAACCCCTTCCAGAAGTACAACGAATTCATCTCCACCCAGCCTTGCCACGGTATCACAATGTCTGAGGCTGCCGGTCAGGCGTTCTGCTATAAACTGCAACACCCTGTCCCCACTGCTGTGTCCAAGGGTATCATTAACCTCCTTGAAATGATCAAGATCTATAAAAAGCACTGCAACAAACTCCCCATTGCGGGCCGACCGGCTCAACATTCCGGAAAGACGGTCTTTAAGAAGCACACGATTGGGCAGGCCTGTCAGGCTGTCAAAAAAAGCCAGTCTCTCAATCTCTTTAGCAGCAAGCAGACGCTCTGTAATATCAGTATAAAAAAGAACCATCTGGATTATCGCACCGGAAGAGTCCTTGATCGGAGTTCCAACAAGATGATAATAGCGTCCTTTGTAGTGAAAATTATTCTGTTCAACAAGGCCGCCGGTCGATAAAATTTTTTCGAGAATGCACTCATTTCCATCAAGACAGACAAGTGTCCTCAAATCTCTCCCAAGTACATCAGATGCGCCGGAGAAAAGCTGTTTACGGCTGTAACTATTGCAGGCAGTAACTTCCATCCTTGCATTCACAACAACAATTCCAGCGCCTGCGGAGTCAAAAACAGCCCGTAACTCATCACGTGTAGCGGTAAGATCCCTGTTTAAATCCTTCAGGTGATCAAGCACCTGCTCAAACGCCTCTGTAACAATACCTATGGGATCTAATGTGATAAGGGTATCATCGTCCAGTTCTTCAGACTTGAGCGGAACCGTTCCCATAACCTGAAGAAGGCGGTCTGTCTTTGTCCTTATGTATGATATGAGTTCACTGTTCCTGATTGCCAGATTTTCATTGGAATCTGATATTTCAGAACTGATAACTGATGATTCAGATAATGCGGATTTTTTTTGAGGAGGCTGCATCAATAACTCCTGGACACACAAATCTTGTAATAATCCTGATTTTTATCCACCTGAACCAGATACCCCATATTACTGACAGTTTCAAAAATATGTGTTGTTGAGCTACGGTTGTCTGTAAAAAAAACGAGGCTTGTCTTTCCTGACTTTATATCTTCCCTTAACAGGTTCACTTCTCTCAATGCAGTCAACAGGGTTGACGGGCAGATTTGTCCTCTCAAGTCAACTTCCTTGGCAATGGGCTTCAGATCCATCCTCACACACCTCCTGCTTGAGTTTCGGGAATCAGGAAACGGGACAGAAGAATTGAACCAATCCAGCTTCCAGATACCATCCCGACAAGAAACAATATACTTTGAAGACCAAGGGCAGGCAACCCGCCAAACAAATGCCAGAGATTACATGAAGGAGCTATACGGGATGCAAACCCCATTACTATTCCACCAGCCAATGCAGAGAAAACCTGCCTCCAGGGAAGCTTGAAACGCAAATGCCATTCTCCCAGAAGAATTGCGGAACCGGCGGCTCCGGAAAGAATTCCGGCAATAAGAGGATACTGAACAAGCGCCACTCCATCAAATGCTGTTCCAGGGCCTCCGACAACCTGTACCCCGAAAAGTAAAGAAAAATACTCAAAACTGTTCTTATGGAAATAAACGACTGACTCATACTTTTCCGGCGCCAGCAGATTTAATAACATTGCGCCAAGTTTCGCATTAGTTGTGGTCACCCCCATTGGCAATCCTATCAGCAGCAGAAATAATACTGCCAGCAAGGCTATCCCCACGGACGCCTTCCAGGGCTGCAAATATCCCTCAACAACAACCGGTCTCTGTAGACTACCTTTTCTGAACCACGAAAAAAGAACCGGAATTGCGACAAGTAAAAAAACGGATATCGTGAGCCACGGCGGGATATGAAGCAGATCGGGCAAGGTTATGGCGGTTGTTGGCAAGTTTAGAGATGGAGCCAGCAAGGACCATTTGGGATAAAAAAAGGCGAACAGAATGCTTCCAAGAATCATTCCGACAAATGCCAGCAAACTCGGAAAGCTGCCGGAAGCCATTTTATAGAGCGTTCCAACTGCACAACCACCTGCCAGAACCATACCGGCTCCAAAAAGAAAACCACCAATAAGGTTGGTAATTGTGGGCGGTCCGTATTTGGGGAATGGAAACATTACCAGACCGCTCAAGCGCAGAAGCTCGAACAGTGGCATTGAAACAGCAAGAAACAACAGGAAATTTTTCAGCATGGCGGTTGTGCGAAACAGAAACAGATCACGGAACATGGATGCCATGCAGTAATCTGAACGGTGCATAAAGCCCCCCATAGCAGCGCCAATCACAAAACCTGCCACAATCATTACAAGATGTTCTGTCAGCATCATAAACTCAGGCCGTTAAGAGGAAATAGTGTAATACTCAAGAATCTTTATAAAGAACTTTTACCATTTACTTGAATACTCTGCCACATCAAATTTCCTTTTGCAGCCATCAAAGCTCATATAGCGGATTGAGCCGAACACAGGACGTTCTCCCCATGCGCGGTCATGAACGCCACAGATGGACCAGGCAATTCCGGCATAACCGTTGGGATCCCGGCCATCCAGCGAATATCTGTCATTAAGGTATATTGCCGCACTGATTGCCTCTTCAGGAGATCCAGTCCATTCCATAATCTTTTTTGCCCAATACATACGCATATATCCATGCATCTTGCCGGTTGTAATCATCTCCCTCTGCGCTGCGTTCCAAAGTGGATCGTGTGTTGAGGCCTGATCAAAATCATCCATGCTGTAACAGTATTGACGGGGATCATGGCGGTGTTTTTCAATGGTCCTCCGTGCCCAGTCAGGAGCAGCGTCAATGGTGTCATAAAGGGTGCAATGCAGACAGAAGTTATCGGAAAGTTCCCGCCGCACAATCAGTTCTTCAAGCAGCGCTTCAACATCATCGGAATCAGCTGACCTGGCAACTGAAAGAGCCACTTTCTGGGCCGAGATCTGCCCGAAATGCAGCCAGGGGGAAAGGCCTGATTGCCCGGAAACGGAAGGAAAGTTTCGTTTTACAGCATAGCCATGCAGACGGTTATCAATGAAATCGGCAAGCATATCCGCTGCGGCAAGTTCACCCGGCATGAAATCAGCCACCTCCCCTACCCTTGCGTCCGGTCGGATCTCCAGCAATACCGTAGCGGCATCAACCATATCTTTAGGGCCGCTAAAGGGATAAGGGTGTCTGATTACCTGTGGAATATTCAGCATAAAATCCGGCAAAAGGCGCTTCAGCTTCGGCCTTAGTGTATAAGCCCCGTACTCCCGTTTAGGCGAAACAACCCTGCTGGGAACAATATTATGTCCGTCAACCTCAATCAGTGGAATCCGGGCCTCTGCGGCAACCCTGTCAAACCAGATCCGCTTGATACGAAGCGGGTCAAAATCGCAGATTAGGCAGCCAGGCTGTTCCTGTTCCAGAAACCGCAGCATTGATGAAACTGGCTCACCACGAAGCAGAAAAAAAGGGATATCAAGATCAGAAAGCCTGGCTGCAACCTGTTCAAGCCCCCGAAGCATGAAGCCGTAGTGCCTTGCAGTTGCCCCGATAAAACTGTCAGCCAGGGTAAAAACGACCAACAGCGGGACTTTACGTTCCAAAGCCAGCTGCTGTGCATGATAAAGCCCCCAGTTATCCGCAACCCGCTGTTCACGGCTCATCCAGTAAACAATCGGGCCAGAGGTTATTTCACGGTTGTTCAGGCAACTAATCCTGCGGCTATCAATCATAATGAACAGTCCTGTCTAAAAATGAGATTGACGATGTTTTATTGCAGGTGCTAGCGTGCCCCGTCAGAGTATGGCAACTTGCACTGTTGAAGGAAGATGCCTTTAGGCTTGAAGATAGTATAGCTCAAAAAAGGAGATAAATCCGATATGGCAAAAAAACCAGCCAATCTGCTCTATGGTGTAGATGAGATCCCGCCTGTCCGGATATGCCTGCTTCTTGCCATACAGCATATCTTTTTTCTCACCTCGGGCCTGATAGCTGTCAGCGTTACCCTGCAGCAGATCGGCTGCCCCACCGCCACAATCCAGAATGTAGTTTCCATGTCAATGATAGCCGGAGGGATAGCCACCATCCTGCAATCGCTTAAAAAAGGGCCGGTTGGTAGCGGCTACTTCTGTGCCGAAGGCACAGACCCCAGCTTTATAGCGGTTTCCGTTCTGGCAGGGGCAACCGGAGGTCTGTCACTTATCTTCGGAATGACCGTCGTCTCCGGCCTTATAGAGTGTCTGCTGGCCCGGTTCATGCACCGCCTGCAGATTCTTCTTCCACCGGAGGTAACCGGTGTAGTTCTTACTATGGTGGCCTTTAACGTACTTCCTATCATGATACTTGATTTTTATGGTCTGGACAAAGCAGGCCAGCCGCTTCAGGCAATTGACATTTCTATCTCCCTGCTGACCCTGGGGGTGATGGTGGCCAGCAACGTGTGGGGCAAGGGAAAACTTCGACTTTACTCGGTAGTTATCGGAATTGTCTTCGGCTATGTCGCCTCTATTCTGTTCGGCGTCCTGAAACCGGCACAACTCCAGTGGCTTATCCGAGAACCGCTCTTCTCTATGCCCGACATGAGCCACTTAAGCTGGTCTTTTGACATAAGGCTCCTGATCCCTGTTGTAGTGGTCACCCTGGCATCAACCCTCAAATCCGTTGCCACACTCACCATGTGCCAGAAGATCAACGACGCAGAATGGACACGTCCTGATCTGGAAAACATCGGCAAAGGAACAATGGCAGATGGTCTGGCCTGTGTTCTTGGCGGAAGCATGGGGGCCATGGGGAAATCACTCTACGCAGCAAGCGCCGGACTCTGCGTGGCTACCGGCACAACAAGCCGTGTACTTGCCTGGTATACAGGGGGCCTTTACATTGCCATGGCCTTTCTGCCCCAGGTTTCCGGCATCTTCAGTATCATGCCCAAACCGGTCATGGGTGCGGCAATGCTTTTCATGGTCTGCTTCATGGTTATTTCCGGCTTCCAGATCATGACTTCACGGATGATAGACATACGGAGAACCTTTGTCATTGCAGTTTCCCTGATGCTGGGAATGAGCGTTGATATCTTTCCTGCCATCTACCAGAACTTCCATCCTTGGCTGAAACCGTTCTTCAGCTCATCTCTTGCTGTAACTACCGTCCTTGCTATTGTACTTAACCTTATCATGAGGATTGGTATCGCCCGCCGGGCCACCATTGAACTGGTGCCCGGAACTGATATATCGCAAACACTCTTCCGTTTCATGGAAAACCAGGGAGCAGCATGGGGAGCTCGCAAAGAGGTGATTTACAATGCCATGACAGCGATGAATGAGTTTATGGAGGCCACTGTTCATTATAACCTGGAGGAACAGAAGGTGAGCTTTGAACTCTCCTTTGACGAGTACAGCCTTGATATCCGGGCATCTTACAAGGGAGAGCCGATGGCGTTTCCAACAGAACGTCCGGAAAAGGCGGAACTCCGGACTGACCCTGGCGCAGTTGCCCGTCTGGCCGGATATCTTGTCCGGCAGTATACTGACAAAGTCACAGCCAGACAGGAGGGGCAGCAATGTTTCGTGGAGCTTCACTTCAGTCATTGATAGCCCTGCTTGGCCGTTTACGGATCATCATCTCGCTGATAGTCATATCTGCCCTGGCTGTTACTGCCCTGGCCTTCATGATGTTTACCGGGCATGAGGTAAACAGAAGCACCCTGGAACAGGGGGATAAAGAGGCCCTGAACATCCTGCGGGTCATCATGCTTAATCTGGAAGACCATAAAACAGGACTCGATTTTTTCAGAAGCTACGCCCATCAGCGTTACGAGCAGCAGCTCCGTGACCTGGTTGCTGTGGTAATTTCACATCTGGATTATTTACATGGTCTGCAGCTGAAAGGGATTCTCTCAGAGGAACAGGCCAAAAAAGCTGCCCTCGATTCCATACAGCATGCCCGCTATGGCAACAACGACTATTTCTTCATCTACAACAGACAAAACGTGGCCATCTCCCACCCGGACCCCAAGGTGCGTGGCCATGACATGTCCGATACCACAGATGTCCATGGCACTCCGGTAGCAAAAACCATGTGGGAAAACTCAAGGAAGCAGCATGATGGCTTTCTGACACTCTGGTGGACACGGCTGGGTGAAAAAAAACCGGTTCCCAAACTTCTCTACTACTATCACTATCCCAAGTGGGACTGGATAATCGGCACCGGGATATATATTGATGACATTGAACGTGATGTAGAGAAAAAAAAATCAGAGATCATTGATGTCCTGAAACAGACCTTCAGTCAGGTTCGTATTGCTGAAACCGGTTATTTCACCCTTTTTGAAGGTAAAGGTAAGATCCTGATACATCCTTCTCTGGCCAACAGGGATAG
Source organism: uncultured Geobacteraceae bacterium (assembly GCA_964643645.1). Taxonomy (GTDB): domain Bacteria; phylum Desulfobacterota; class Desulfuromonadia; order Geobacterales; family Pseudopelobacteraceae; genus Trichlorobacter. Next base: position 12,487 of record CAZXTZ010000003.1, on the reverse strand, counting down.
CTCTTCCATGCGTAATCCTTCTAACGGCAGCCTCCATTACCAGGATCTGATGACAGCCTCCTTAAATCCTGCCGTGCCTTTGAAATACCTTTGGGATAGACCGGACAACCCTGGAAATTACAGTTATCTGAAATATTCCCATGTTGAGCACTTCAAGCCATTTGACTGGTATGTTTCATCTTCAGTATATCAGGATGAAATGGAGCGTCCGGCCAGAAAGATCCTGCTGCGCCAGGCTCTCCTTGTTGTAGTTATCCTTATCTGCTCTATTTCCGTGGTCTACCTGCTTGTAGCAAGGGTCACATCACCGCTGGCCAGACTGGCTCGTCACGCGGAACTGCTTCAAAAAAATGATTTTTCATTATCTGAAGAAGAAAAGCAGAATCTGCAGACCATCTGTTTTCCTGATGAGGTTGGTCATCTGGCCCACACCTTCGGCAAGATGGAAGAGCGGCTGGACGAATACATAAAAGAACTTAAGGAGACAACAGCTGCCAGGGAAAAGATGGAGAGCGAACTTAGAATCGCCCGCTCTATCCAGATGAGCATGCTGCCGAATCAGGAGAGTTTTCTGTCTGAAAATAATGGTATTGAACTTGCTGCTTTTCTGGAACCGGCAAGGGAGGTCGGCGGAGATCTGTACGACTTTTTCATGGTGGCCCCCGGACGTTTCTGTTTCGTGATAGGGGACGTATCTGACAAGGGGGTTCCGGCTGCACTTTTCATGGCTCGCAGCAAGGCTATCTTGAGAATAGCGGCTTCCAGGCCCGGAGCAATGCCTGATGCAATACTTGCCGAGGCCAACCGTGAGCTTGTAGAAAACAACGAACTGATGATGTTCATAACCGTATTCCTGGGTATCCTTGATCTTGACGCCGGTGAACTGGCCTTCAGCAACGCAGGGCACCTCCCGCCTCTCCTGCTGGGCAACGATGGAGCCAGATGGGTAGAACCTCCACCCGGCAAGCCACTGGGCATAACGCCAAGGGCACGTTTTGGCCTGAAACACCTCCATCTGGAGCCGGGGGACTGCCTGTTGGTGGTAACTGACGGTGTTACGGAAGCCCAGGATCAGAGCCAGAATTTTTACGGCGATGAACGTCTGCTGGCAACCCTGAGTAAACCGGGTCATTTTAAAACCCCGGAAAACGTAGCATCACAGATACTTGGCGATCTCCAGCATTTTGTAGATGGAGCGCCGCAGTTCGATGATATCGCTATCCTCTGCATCCGTTATCCGGATGATAAAACAACATCCCGACAATACCAAAGTTGAAAGGAGTAATTAATGGATATCTTTGAAGTTAAAAAAGACGGATGGCTTATTCTTGATCTGAAAGGCCGTATGGATGCAATGACTTCGCCAGTTGTACGCGAAAAGATTATGGAAATCATCGAACAGGGTGAGACAAACCTGCTACTAGACTTTTCTGGTCTGGATTACATCAGCAGCGCAGGTCTGCGGGTTCTTTTTGAAGCTGCCTACAAGATACAGGATCTTTCCGGCAAAATAGGCTGCTACGGGGTAAATGCAAACGTGAGGAAGATCTTCTCCATTGCGGACCTGCAATCCGACATAAATATATACGATGGACAGGAAGAGGCTTTGAAGGGGTGACAGGGAGAAGTTCAGACAGAAGCTCCAAACTGCTGACAGACAATACTGCCTGGCTACTGCTTCTATGCGTCAGCCAGATTTTTATAATGCTTGTATTTATAAATTATTCCGCAATTCTGCCGATTCTCAGATCTGAATGGGGGATGAGCAATACGCAGGCCGGAATAATTTTTTCTGTTTATCAGCTGGGCTATATCGCATCCGGGGTTTTGCTGAGTATCCTGTCAGACCGCATTAATATAAGAAACATATTTATAGCAGCAGCCCTCTGGTCAGGCTTTGCCAACCTTCTCTTCGGACTTTTTGCCTGTGACTTTACAAGCGGATTGATACTCAGAGGGCTTACAGGAATAGGGATGGGCGGCACCTACATGCCAGGACTCAAACTTGTTGCTGAACGATTTGAAAGCCATGAAAGAGGTCGTGCAATAGGCATATATGTGGGTTCACTTGTGTTCGGCGCGGCCCTGTCTCTTGTGGTGCCCGGAACCATAGCAGGCGCATGGGGATGGCGCACGGCAATGTATGTATGCTCTGCGGGAGTTCTGATAGGAACAGCCATCTCGGTTGCCGTTTTTCATGGATATCGTCCTTCCAGGGTGGAACGGAGCGAAAAGGGATTTGCAGGGGAGATTCTTAAAAACAGGCCAGCTATGCTTATTATTTCAGGCTATGCAAGCCATATGTGGGAGATGTACGGAATGCGCAGCTGGCTTGCGCCGTTTTTTGCAGCAGCCCTTACCGGATGGGGGGTATCGGCATCATCGGCAACAGCCACTGCATCGGCTATTGCAGCGGCCCTTGTCGGTATAGGCGCCATTTCAACTGCAATTACAGGAACCTTGTCAGACCGGTATGGCAGAACCAGAACAGTAACAGTAGTTATGCTTGGCAGCGCTTCGTTCTCATTTGTTTTTGGATGGCTTATCAATACAAATATCTGGATAACCCTTGTGGCAGGAGTTTTTTACGGCTGGTTAATTGTCGCAGAATCACCTGTGTTTTCAACAGGGCTTACGGAACTTGTGGCCCCCGGATATCTGGGGGCTGCCATGGGAATGCAATCGCTTTTGGGGTATACAATGGGAATGATATCTCCCACTGTTTTCGGGTGGGCCCTTGACAGATTCAGTGGTTGGCAGCCACTGCCTGGAATTGAAGGGGCATGGGGGGTAGCATTTATGACCGTAGGGGCCGGAGCACTGATCGGCCCTGTCTGCATGTGGCTTTTGAGAAGGCATCCTGAAAGTATCCGAATGGCACGAGGAAAGAGGTGATCTACTCGTAACCGAGCTCTCTCAGCATGGCGGTCCGCTCTGTCCAGCGCTCCTGCACCTGAACAAAAAGTTCCAGATAGACCCTGGTTGCCAGTAGCCGCTCAATATCTCCCCTGGCCTGCTGACCTATTTTCTTCAGCATGCTTCCCTTTTTACCAATGATAATCCCTTTGTGGGAATCCCGCTCAACCATTATTGTAGCTGTAATTGCAATCAATCCGTTTTCACGCTCCTGGAAGCTGTCAACAACTACGGCGGTTCCGTAGGGCACCTCACGGTTGGTGAGACGGAAAACTTTTTCGCGTATAAGTTCAGCAACGATGAATTTTTCAGGAAGATCAGTAAGGATATCATCCGGAAACAAAGGCTCACCCTCAGGAATCCTCTCACGCACAAGCCCCACCATCAGATCAATATTGCTGCCTGTATGGGCGGATATCGGAATGATTTCAGGAAAATTATACAGGCGGGAATAGGCTTCAATAACCGAAAACAGCTTCTCTTTCGGTTCAATCTGGTCAATCTTGTTAATAAGCAGATAAACAGGCGCGCCGGACTTTGTGCAGATGTCCCTGACAAACTGCTCATCAATGCGCTGGGTAGCATCCACAACAAGAAGCAGCAGGTCAATATCCGTAATTGCCGTCATTGCAGCATCTACCATTGCCTTATTGATTCTGTTCCGCGCAGTATGAATACCTGGAGTGTCAACAAACACTATCTGGCTGGACTCATCGGATAGTATGCCGCGAATAACATTACGTGTTGTCTGTGGCTTGTCTGAGACAGCAACTATCTTCTCACCGAGTATCCGGTTGAGAAGGGTGGATTTTCCGACATTCGGGCGGCCTATTATTGATACAAAGCCTGATCTGTACTTAGGGTTTTCCGACATCTGGCGCCTTTCTGGCAAACTCCTTCTTCCTGTTTTGAAGCATCTGCCATGCAAGTATTGATGCTCCAATTACAAACAGGGGCAGGCTCAAAAGCTGTCCCATTGAAAAATATTTATAGAAAAAACCAAGCTGACTGTCCGGTTGCCTGAAGAACTCCACAAATGCACGAAAAAACGCATAACCGGCCATGAAAGCTGCCATTGCAGCCCCTTTTGTATTGACCTTTGCAGCTGCGAACCTGACAAGAAAAAACAGGACAAACCCTTCAAGCAAGGCCTCATAAATCTGAGACGGATGCCTTGGCAGCGGGCCGCCTCCGGGAAATACCATTCCCCATGGCACAGTGGTTACCCGACCGTAAAGCTCCCCGTTAATAAAATTGCCTATCCTGCCCAGTCCAAGCCCCACTGGTGTGGCAAGGGCTGCAAGGTCACCTATCTGAAAAAAGCTTATTCCTGTTTTTCTGGAAAAAAGAAACGCTGCAATGGCCACCCCGGCAAGACCTCCATGAAAGGACATGCCCCCTTCCCATACATATAGAATTTTAAAGGGATGGGAAAGGTATGACGGCAGATCGTAAAAAAGGACATAGCCAAGCCTTCCACCAAGCACTACGCCAAGTGCGAGGAAGAAGATCATGTCAGCCACAGCTTCATTATCCAGTGGCAATTTTCTACGTCGCGCTTCACTTCTGACAACAAAATAGCTTATAATGAAACTTATTACGTACATCAAACCGTACCATCTGAACTGAAGGGGTCCGATTTTCAGGAATACCGGATCAATCTCAGGAAAAACCATTATATTATAAAACCTTTCAAAACAGATGGACGCAGTTTGAAAACTGCGTAACTAATAATTTCTTAAACAGACGGAATATATTGTGCTATAAATTCTTTACGGAGGAACTTTTATATGCAAGAGATGCTGATAGTAATAGCCTTTGTGGTTGTATGGTTTCTGGCAACCAAATATCTGTTTCCCAAAATGGGTGTGCCTGGCTGAATGCCTGACACATGCTCCCCCGCGGCGCGGGAAGAAGATAAAAAGAAAAAAAACAAAAAACAGTCCAGATGAAACAGCACTAAAGATAGGTTGTTACTGGTTGCCGGACTTAAGCCGTCTGGCAACCGGCTCTTCAAGGGCTACAAGGTAGCCGTCAGGATCAAAGCACCACATCTCCTTGACACCATAAGGTTTTTCCTCAAGATGGTAGAGAATTTCCATATCCTCTTCAATTATAGCATCCCTTATCCCCTCAATGTCAGTCACCTCAAAATGAAGCGTAAGGCCTATGCCTTTGGGGAACAGACTGAAACGGTGTTCCAGGACAGGATGGGTGCGGACCACATCGTTTTCTTCAACAAAAACAATCGCTATTCCACCCATATCAACAAGCAGATGTTCTGGAGCGCCCAAAGCTGAAAAAGAGCGGGTTACAGGCAGTTCAAGAATGCCTGCATAAAATGCTTCTGTTACAACAAGCTGGGAAACTGCAAGCTGAATCGAATGTTTTGCGCGATGGGCCTTTACCATTAAATCACTTCACAAAAAGCATGTTGGCATATCCTGAAAGCACTGATAGCCAGTTTGTAAAAATAAGAACACCTACAATAACAAGAAAAAGGCCTGTAACAATCTCAAACAGCCTGATATGCTTCTTGAATCTATTAAAAACAGAAATAAAACGATGCATGGCCAGAGCAGATATTACAAAAGGAATACCGAGCCCCAGGGAGTAAAGCAGCAGAAGGGCTATGCCATGCCAGACCTTTTCTTCAGTTGCAGCTATCATAAGTATTGAAGCCAGAATAGGCCCTATGCATGGAGTCCATCCTGCTGCGAATGCAAGGCCTACGATAACGCTACCCAGATAACCGGTCGGCTTATCCTTCAGGTTAAGCCTTTTCTCTCCGAGCAGCCATGTTATCGGAAAAAGCCCGGTAACATGTATGCCGAACAGTATTACCATAACACCGCCGACTTTGCGGACAACTGACATATGCTCCTGCAGGAAGGAGCCTGCAATGGTTGCAGAGGCCCCCAGAAGAACAAATACAATTGTAAAGCCGGCAACAAATGAAAGAGAATGAAGCAGTGTCTTTCTGCGTATGACACTATTCGGGTGCTCTGAATCCAGATCGGAAAATGAAAGGCCGGTAATATAGGTAATATAAGATGGAATCAAAGGCAGGACACATGGCGACAGAAAGGATAGCAACCCCGCCACAAAAGCCCCTATATATGAAATATTAGGTGTTTCCATTAATAAAGCCTCTTAAATCTTACTTGGCAAGGTTTTCTATGAATGCAACAGCTTCAGGCGTACTCCAGTCCAGTGCGCCAATAACTTTTTTTACAATGACCCCGTTTTTGTCTATCAGAAAAGTTTCAGGGACACCAGTTACACCGTATATCTTTGCTGATTCTCCTGTAGGGTCAAAATAAGTGGGCATGGAAAAACCGGTGTTTTTGAAGAATGTGCGAACCTCTTCCTTGCCACCGGGGCCTACTGATATGCATATAAGCTGAAAAGGCTTCCCCTGCATCTTCTTTTCAAGTTTCATAATATGCGGGATTTCCAGACGGCATGGTGGGCAGGTGGTTGACCAGAAATGCAGAAAAACCACCTTGCCCTTGAGAGAATCCAAAGAGACCTGCTGATCATTCATTGATATTACGTTGATTGAAACAGCTGGCTTCCCCTCAGCAGGCTTGCTGTAGGAGCCTGGCCCCTTTGAGTTTGAACAGGCTGCAAAAATGGAAGCAACCAGTAGCAGAGAAAAAAACAGACAGATTCTTTTCATCAGTATCCTCCGGGATTAATTGTTTTTGATTGATAATGGCAGATCAGCGGTGATCTTGTCAGCGGTTGC
>CAZXTZ010000003.1:0-5810 GCA_964643645.1 uncultured Geobacteraceae bacterium | reverse complement strand
GCGCCGCTGATATTGACGCAGCATCGCGCCGATACATATTCGGCAAGCTCAAGCAGGGCTTTCTTACATTCCGAGTCTGGAAAACATTCAAGATGACCGGCGCAGGCATTTACACACTGCCGTGCCTTTTCAACAGCATATTCAATTCCACCGTAATTGTTTACAAGCAGTGAAATTTTTGCAAAATCATCTACAGAAAGTTCTTCCTGCTCAACAACAGCGACAATTTGAGCTTTTTCCTCAGCAGTACAGTTACGCAATGTATGTATGAGAGGAAGCGTCATCTTCCCCTCTTCAAGATCGTGACCTATGCTTTTACCAAAATCTGCCTCTGATGCCACATAATCAAGGGTATCATCCATAAGCTGGAAGGCTATTCCAAGCTCCATCCCGAAATCAGCCAGTGCCTTTTCCTTTTCTTCTGAAACCTTTCCAAGTATGGCGCCGCACTGGCATGCGGCTGAAAGCAGCACAGCTGTTTTTGCCTTTACAACGTCAATATAGCTATCCTCAGAAAGCTCGACATCACCGGTAAAGAGAAGCTGGAGAACCTCGCCTTCTGCAATTATGGTGGTGGCCCTGGACATTACCCTCAAGACATCAAGGCTGCCTGCTCCGACCATGAGAGAAAATGATTTTGAAAAGAGAAAATCACCTATCAGTACAGATGCTTCGTTTCCCCAGAGGGTATTGGCAGAAGCAAGTCCACGCCTGAGAGTGGCGCTGTCTACGACATCATCGTGAAGAAGGGTTGCTGTATGAATGAATTCAACGACACTTGCAAGAGGTATGGCCTGCTCTCCTTCGTAGCCGCAGAGACGGGCGGCAAGAAGCAGCATGGCTGGCCTTATGCGCTTGCCACCACTGGCCAGAACGTACTCGCCAACCTTGCGAATAAGAGGAACCTCCGACTCCAGATCCTTCCGGAACTGCTCCTCCACCAGTCTTAGATCGTTTCCAATCAGCTCCAGCGCTGCCTGCATGACAATCAAACCCTCAAGTAAATTTTGACAATACTACTTAAGGGGCAACTGCTTTGTCAAAGCATTTCTGCCTCTTAAAACCTCTTTAATCCTGCTTTGAGATTGCCAGAGTATTGGTTAGCGTGTATATATCTAAGCTGTTCATAGAAGAACAAGGAGAACACAACAAGATGTTATTCAGCGAATTGTCACTGCCTGAACCACTTTTTACCGGCATATCTGATGCAGGTTTTTCAGAATGCACGCCAATACAGGCACAAACCCTTCCTGTTTCTCTATCAGGCAAGGATGTGGCAGGTCAGGCCCAGACCGGTACCGGCAAAACCGCTGCATTTCTGATAACACTGTTTACAAGCCTTATGAAACAGCCTAAAAGGCCTTCGGAAAAACCACGGGCACTTATCCTTGCCCCCACAAGGGAGCTGGTTGTCCAGATAGAAAAAGACGCCATGATCCTTGGCGCGCACTGCGGCCTTACTATTCAGGCAATTTATGGCGGTGTTGACTATATGAAGCAGAAAAACGCTCTCAAGGATGGGGCGGACATTGTAATCGGAACACCCGGCAGGCTTATAGACTATCTGAAACAGAAGGTTTATTCATTAAAACATATCGAGATGCTTGTTATAGACGAAGCTGACCGGATGTTCGATATGGGATTCATACCTGATCTCAGATTTATCCTTCGCCGGTTACCCCCGTACAATGCACGCCAGAATCTTATGTTTTCCGCCACTCTTAACCAAAGGGTAATGGAACTTTCATACGAATTCATGAACCTGCCTGTGAAGGTCTCCGTAACACCGGAAAAAATGACAGCAGACCGGGTTGAACAGCTGATTTATCATGTTGCAAACAGCGAAAAATTTCCACTTCTCCTTGGACTTTTAAACCAGAAGGCAATGTCCAGAACGATGATCTTTGTAAACACAAAGAGAGAGGCAGAACGCCTCCAGGACAGGCTTGAAGCCAACGCTCACCGCGCCAGGGTAATTTCAGGAGATGTAGATCAAAGAAAACGGATGAACATACTTGAGCAGTTCAAAACCGGCGACCTTCCGATTCTTATCGCAACCGATGTCGCATCAAGGGGGCTGCACATAGAAGCCGTATCCCATGTAATAAACTACGATCTGCCACAGGATGCCGAGGACTATGTACACAGGATAGGCCGAACGGCCCGTGCAGGCGCTGATGGCAAGGCAATCTCCCTTGCGGACGAGGATGGCGCCTTCAGTATCGAAGCAATAGAGGAATATATCCACCACAAGATTCCTGTTGAATGGGCAGAAGAAGAGCTTTTTGTCCACAACTTCAAACGGCCCGCGGGCAAACTTAAAACGGTTCATGCAAAAACCGCCCATGCTGCATCAAGACAAAGACATCCCAAGAATAAAAATACCTCCACCCCCCAACCGGTTACAGAAAATACAAAAAAGAAAAGACGAAGACCAACTTCAGCCAAAACCGTAAAACCGGATAGCAGACCGGCGTCCGACCAGTAAAATGCCACATCCTGAACATAAACCGCTCAAATAATCGCACCAACCATTATCTGGACTACATCAACTCCTCAGGAGTCAGACTCCCAAGCAGACCACTGACAAGATGGCGTGCGTTGCGCAAATCTCCGGCATCCTGCCAGCGTAGACCGGTACACCGATGATGGCTAATCGGTTCTTTTTTCAGCCATCCCTATGCAATACAGGTCATTTTGTGTACTGTCTTCTCTTTAACTGCGTCCTCAATGGCTGTAGTGTACTGCTTGTAATGTGGGGTGGTTGTATGTCGCTCCAGTGCAGCCATGCTCTCCCAGTTCTCAAAGAAGAGAAAGACAGCAGGGTCAGTATTGTCCTGGTGCAGGCGATATTCGATACATCCTTCTTCCTGCCGGGTTGGCTCGACTAGCTTCAGAAGTTGAGCCTTGACAGCATCTACGGCATCTTCCCTTATGACAAGCTTTGCTACTACAGTTACAATAGACATGATTATCCTCGTTTCTCATGGTCTTTTTTGGCATGATACATCTGTATGCCTTTTCAAATCGTCCAGTGCTGAAAAATACGCATCCTGATTGACCGCCAGGATGGTGTTGTGGTCTCGACGTTCAGAGATGAGCAGCTCATTTGGCTGGTTTGACCAGTCGTAAAGGCGTTCGGAATGGGATACGGATACCAGATCATCATTGCGGGTATGCATGATCATAACTTCGCACACTTTACATCCCCGGCGTGACTCATTCTCAATCCAGCTCCATGAAGGCGTCCATAACCTCTGCTTCAACCTGCTTCAGCACTTAGTTGATTCTTTGCGTTTTATCCTCAAGCCGTTTCAATTCATCAAAAAGCTGCTGGTTAACCGGAGTGGGGACAGCATGTTCCTTTCCCAGCTTGATTAGGGTCCCCGCCAGCATTTCCACTTCGGTTTTTCTACCTGCTTCAACATCCTGCAACATTGAGGTCTTGCGTGATGCTCCCAACGTATCAAGAACCGAGTACCACTCGACAAGGTCATGCTCTGACAGATTGATATGCAGCGCCTGTGCAGTACTGATCACTTCACACATGGCTGCGTCCATCATTTCCTTTGCCTCGGTCGAAGCGCGAATGGCACCGTAGGTCAGACCCATGACAGCCGAGACCTGGTTGACTCCCACATTGATCATATACTTGAACCAAAGGGATCGCAGCATGTCGCAAGGGATGTTGTAAGCGATACCAGCCCTTTTGAAAAGCCCTTCAATTCGTTTAACTCGCTCTGTGATATGGTGATTATCTTTTTCTCCGAACAGGATACGGCCAAGGTTAGTGTAATGAACAACATTGTGTTCGCGAACAGCATCAATACCGAGAGTCAGGCCATAGATAACCTTGTCTATTCCATACACAGCAGCGATACGTTCTTCACTGTCAATGCCGTTCATAACAGAAAGAATGGTTGTGTTCGAGTCAATCGACGATTTCATTTCACGAATGGCCTGATCAAGGTTGTGGTATTTCACTGCCACGATAAGCAAGTCTGCCGCTGTTGCATCATCGGGATGAAAAACACTGATGCGTGAGGTTACGCCATTAACAGTAACTCCATCCCGGTGCAATCGTTCATAACGCCCGGATGCGGCAATGAAGGAGACCGATTCGGGGTCCATATGATAGAGAAGACTGCCATAGGTTGCACCAAGTGCTCCGGCACCAATGATTGCTATACGAGTGATCGGTGAACTACAGCAGGATTCCGGTGATTCCAGTTCAGTCATGGAACCCTGACTCCAAAAGCGGTGTTATTTTTAATGGGCCGTGAGGAAGAAAAATCTTAATGTAAAAAGGCCGTTCGCTCATATTATCTCCGTCATTAGGTCATGAAAGTATAATTGCATATTTTTCACCCCGCCATCACATCATCCAGACACCTTGCCTTAATATACTTCGCCGGATTCTCACCAACGACCAATGCCGCAAAATGTGCCTCACCGCACTTGAACTTGGCTTTTTCCTTGTCACGCAGATCATCGGTAAACAGGCTGCTCTTGGTTTCAACAACAAAGTACAGCCGTTCAGCACCGTCTTTTTCAATCAGCACTGCCCAGTCCGGGTTGTAACTACCCAAGGGGGTTGGTACCTTGAACCAGCCGGGCAGTTTTGCGTAGACCTTTACCGCCTCATTCTTTTCCAACTGCTCAGTGAAGTTCTTTTCAGTGTCGGAATCACAGACAACATGCTCGTAAACTGACCGTGTTGCTGGAAGCATATTCTTCAGGTAGCCGCTCAACTCTTCCTTTTCAAACAGCTCCTGTGCGTAATACTGCTCATCTCCCAGGCGTTGGTAACGGATACCATCCACCAGTACCATCCGCTTGGTACGGTTGATCAGGTCTGACGTCATTTCAATAAACTGCTGGGGATTGCGTTTGAAGTCGTTCAGGCGTCCACTGTCTGTCAGAATCTGCACCAGGCTGCGACGGGTCAGCTGGGTCTTGTCTTGCAAGTCAGTCAGCAGATCCGGCAATTCTATATCGTTCTCATCAATGGTTATCGGGGCGGAGACGGCTGTCTCTTTGGTATCAATGCCGGATTTTCCGATGGCAAGTTCTGCCTTGTGCCAGGTCAGGCGGGTTTTGGCAATGGGTGGGCTTTCACTGATTGCCTTGGCGCATTTCACAATCAGATCATCATTATCAAACTGCACCCGGTAGGTGGTCTTATGCTTGATCCTGTTCCATAGCGCCTTGAACTCGTCACTGTTCAGCACAGCCTGGCGGGTTTTAATGGTTTGTCGGTCATCGGCATTTTTGATTTCCAGCCGTCCGGCAAGCTTGCGCAACACGTCTTTCACCTGGGGGAGTTGAGCTGCAAACGGTTCCGGCAGAGTCAGGGTGCCATCCTTAAGGGCCTTTTTCAGGCTATCCTGCACCTTACCCTTGGCATCAACAAAACCGGATTCCTTCAGGTGGCTCCAGATAGCCTCCGACTGCTCTACCCCCAAAGGAACAAGTTTGCCTGTTTCATCCTTTACCGGAATTGCCGCAAACTGGTGCTTTTCTACAATACCAAAACGTATGCCGGTATCCTCTTCAATCTCTTTCTGCAGGCTGTCGGCAAATTGCTCATAGCTATCAGTGGCAATGACGGTCAGGGTATTCAGATCAAATCCCCGCAACCGTTCGCCCTGCTGATTGACACAGAGCCGCAGGCCACGCCCGATAGTCTGGCGGCGTTCCCGTTCTGTTCCAATCTCCCGCAGGGTGCATATCTGGAAGACATTGGGATTGTCCCAGCCTTCACGCAGCGCAGAGTGTGAAAAGATAAACTTCAGCTTGGTCTCAAAGCC
>CAZXTZ010000002.1:0-37308 GCA_964643645.1 uncultured Geobacteraceae bacterium | reverse complement strand
AACCGCTGAATAAAGGTTTTGCAGACCTCTGCCTTACCACTTGGCTACGTCGCCTGATAGATATGAAGGATTTGGTTTATACATTTTTGCAGGTGTTTCTGTCAAGGCTATTTAAACTTGATTGCCACACCTGTGGCCTTGTACTCGGTTGCAGGAAAAGAAGGGAAAACTACAATTGTCATGGCCCGGCTTGTAATTTCCGGTAGCGTAACGGCGTCAGCACCCATCTTTTGAGCCTCCATCCGCAACACTTTTAAGCCCCATTCCTGAAGATTGGCCTCATACCAGAGTTCTGATCCGTAAACTTCACGCACTACCTGAATTCTGCCAAGTTTTGTGTATGGACGCAGCAATTCGTCCTGGGCAAGTACAGGAGGAAGTCCGGATTCAGGTATTGTCACAGGAAATACAGAGCACCCGGCAAGAATCAGGAGTATTGATAAAAATGTTAATAAATGCCTTAATTGTGTTCTGTTGCACATTTGGCTGGTTCCCTGTGACGTCTTTTTATTGTTAGCAAGAGTATCAGGATGGGGATTGCATGTCTAGTGGGTACATGGCAATTTTACTTCTGGACAGCTGAGTAAAGGCCATGATAAAAAAATTTGATTTTGCTGTTTGCGGCAATAAAAGAATTCAAGTCAAGGAGTTTCACCATGTCGGGCCATAACAAATGGAGCACCATCAAGCATAAAAAAGGTGCAGCAGATGCCAAGAGAGGCAAGGTTTTTACTAAAATAATAAAAGAGATTTCAGTTGCAGCAAAACTTGGAGGCGGCGATCCATCAGCTAACCCCCGTCTGCGTACTGCTGTTGATAAGGCAAAGGCTGAGAATATGCCTAAGGATAATATTGAGCGGGCGATAAAGAAGGGTACTGGTGGCATGGAGGGAGTTACATACGAGGAGATTGTCTACGAGGGGTATGGTCCTGGAGGTGTAGCTGTTCTTGTGGAAGTTATGACCGACAATAGAAATCGTACAGTCTCTGAGGTGCGAAGCATATTTACAAAGTGTAACGGGAATATGGGAGAGGCCGGGTGCGTTGCCTGGATGTTTGATAAGAAGGGTCTTATTGTTTACGATAAGGGAGTTGATTTTGATCAGCTGTTCGAGGTGGCTCTTGAGGCTGGAGCTGATGATGTCGCAGAGGCGGATGAGCAGATTGAAGTTATAACCGAGGCATCAAGTTTTATTGAAGTGCGTGAAACTCTGGAATCAAAGGGGTTTAAGCCTCAGAATGCTGAAATAACAATGATTCCCCAGACTCAGGTCGCTCTTGAAGGTAAGCAGGCTGAGAGTATGCTCAGAATGATGGAGAGATTAGAGGATTGTGATGACGTCCAGAATGTTTATGCAAATTTTGATATATCCGCTGATGAGATGGAAAAAATGATGTGATGCAAAAGGGGGTTTAGCCCCCCTTTCTATTTGGAGGTATTTATGGAAAAAGCTACTTTTGCTGCAGGTTGCTTCTGGGGTGTGGAAGAGGCTTTTTATGATGAGAGCGGTGTTGTTGCAACCAGGGTAGGCTATACCGGTGGATCAACTGATAATCCATCGTATCAGCAGGTCTGCACCGATACGACCGGTCATGCAGAGGCTGTTGAAGTGACCTTTGATCCGGCAGTTATAAGTTATGAGCAGCTTCTGAAAATTTTTTGGCAGTCACATGATCCTACACAGCTGAACCGTCAGGGGCCGGACCATGGCAGTCAGTACCGTTCCGGGATTTATTTTCACTCTGAGGAGCAGAAAAGGCTGGCAGAGGAATCACTTTCTGCACTGGATAATTCCGGAAGGTTTAAGAACCGTATAGTTACGGAGATACTACCTGTAGCTGCTTTCTGGCAGGCAGAAGAGTATCATCAGAAATATCATAAAAAGAATGGTGGCGGGTGTGGTTTTTAATGAGGGTTATGGGAATTGACCCGGGCTCGCGGATTACCGGTTATGGTTTTGTTGAACAGCAGGGCAGCCGTCTTGTTCATATTGATAATGGGGCGGTGTTTACTGACAGGGCAGATGATTTTCCTGGTCGGATCAAACTGATATTTGATGGGCTTATGGCTGTTATTAACCAGTATTCACCTGTAGCTGTTGCTGTTGAGGATCTCTTCTTTTCGGTTAATGTCAAATCAGCCCTCAAGCTGGGCCAGGCAAGAGGAGCCGCAATTGCAGCGGCTGTGCACTGCGGGCTCCCGGTGTTTGAATATACGCCTACCCAGGTCAAACAGGCTGTTGTCGGACAGGGCAGGGCAGGCAAGGATCAGGTACAGAAGATGATACGGGCGCTGCTCTCTCTTCCTGAGGTGGCGCAGGCTGATGCGTCTGATGCTTTGGCTGTCGCGGTATGTCATATTAATTCAAGCGCCCTGCGGGGCAAGGTCGGTCCTGCTGTTACTGTGTCCTGCCGTGCAAGATCCTGGAGGAATTACATCCCATGATAGCAATGCTTACAGGCAACATTGCCTATAAATCCCCTGATCATCTTGTAATTGATGTAAACGGAGTTGGATACAGGGTGATGATACCCTTTTCCACTTATTATGAACTGCCTGAAGAGGGCAGGGTTTCGTTGCAGATTCATACAAGTGTAAGGGAGGATGCTATCCAGCTGTATGGATTTCGTACCCGCACGGAGAAAAACTTTTTTCAGCTTCTTATATCCGTTTCAGGTATAGGACCTAAGCTTGCGAGGGATATACTTTCGAACATACAACCGCCACAACTTGCCGCTGCCCTGATGCAGGGGGATCTGCACAAGCTGTCAGCAATTCCGGGCATTGGCAAAAAGACAGCCGAGCGCCTTGTCCTTGAGTTGCGTGAGAAGGCCGGCAGGCTTGATGCCGGGGATCAGTCTGCTGCAGAGACTGTCGGACGAACAGTGCCTGATGGACATCTTATGGATGATGTGACATCGGCTCTTATGAATCTGGGGTATAAGGAGCTTCAGGTGAGAAAGGCACTATCTGGTATTGATGCCGCTTCAGGCGGTTCAGTTGAGGAATTGTTGAAACAGGCGCTCAAAATTCTTATGAAATGAAGCAGGGAGGCCAGATGGCCTCCCTGCTTCATTTGGTGCAGCTGCTTTCAGATTCCACCTTCGATTTCTATCGGTTTGTCAGTTGAGCTTTTGGGAGTTTTTGTCTCTATCTTGGCGGCCGACATCAAAGGTTTGATGGCGCTCAAGACTTTTGTGATGTTGGTTCCTATTCCCCCCAGAGTTTTTACTGTTTCATAGACAGTTTTGGCCTTTGCTGCAAGTTTGACTGCATTTACAGGGTTGCTAGTTATTGCATTTGCAATGCTTGTACCCTCTGGCACAAGGGCAGATGTTTGCAGTGAACCAAGCGACAGATTATAGAATGAGTCTCCAATCTGTTTTTTCTTCTGATCATCCATCTTGTTTGCGTTGGCAAGCAGTTCCTTGTCTTTTGAAGTTTTTTCTACAGTTGCCATTTCACTTTCAGTTATCTGCTGGCGAATGGCGTTCTTTTCCTTGTCATCGGTCGTCTCGTTAAGTTTTTTCTTCATAGTTTCAATCTTTGCCTGCTCTTCCTTGCTTGCAATGGCCTTGAAAAGAAGGTCTGAGCTTTTGTCAACCAAGGCTTCAGCTTTTTTTGCCTTTGCAAGGAATACATCAGGGTCTGCGGAGGTGGATGTTGAAATAGGCAAGGCTGATTTGCCCGGTATTGAGGGTAGTCCCCAGGCAGATGCAAATCCTGCAGAGATCAGGGGCAGAGTTATTGCCAGAAGAAGAGTTCTGGAAAATTTCATGCGGTAAACTCCTTGGTTTTAATAGTATTTTAGTAGTGAAGCTTTTCGATGTTTGTTTTCATCGGCTCAAACAGAGCCTTGTTGAAGTCACCCTGTATCACAGGATTTTGAGAGGCTTTTCCGCAATCTTCTATTGATATTTTTGTTTTTGATGCTGTGCCACCTTTTTTCTGATTGTTTACATAAAGACGGTAACCGGCAGCAAGGTTAAGTTCAATGTTGCAAAGTTCGTTTTCACAGCCGCTCTTTTCTATTCCAGCCTGGTAAACAGGGAGGAGGCAGCGACCTTGTGTGTCTACTCTGCCTAGTTTTAAAGAATCCTTGAATCCCCCGAATCTGGCCGCATCATGTATTTTCTGGAAGAAGGAATCATCCTGATCATACAGCGTGTATGGGAGCAGGTATCCAAAAGCTCTTGAAATAACATTGAAATCTTCTATTTCTATGGCACCGAGTTTTGGAGAGATTCCAGTGCAGTATTTTACGGATGTTGTGCTCTGATCTGCGGTATGGGCCGCGGTCATGGCGTCCATTATCACCATGTCATCTCCGGAAATTCCAAGGCCTTTTTCTGCAAGTGGCATCAACAGTTCAAGCTTTGCCATGCCATTTTGAGCATCAACAACAGTGGCCTCCCAGAGAGGTATGGTGACATCTTCAGAAATACCGCTCAGCTTTCCGATGTTGCGATAGAGGGTTACCGACTGTCCTATCCGTAGTTCCCTTGCCTTGTCCTCGATCTCAATCGTCTTGCCGTCAACATTTTTTACAGGGAATACGAAGTGGGACATTTTGATTGATTTTGCAAATTGCTCAGCAAGGTGGACAACTGCATTTTTTAGTACAACTTCAAGGCGAGCGCTCTTGTCAAATACCATTCCAGCCACATTCTGATCTTCGATCCTGTCTTTTCCAACGGCAGAGAAGATTATCCGTCCCTGTTTGTCAAGAAGTTCACCGAGAACATACTGTTCATAGACATTCAGTGAAAACTTTCCTTTTGCCTCCATTGTGTAGTGGCGGGGTTTTGATGCAGTGAATTTCATCAGGTAGTCAGGCATGATCCTTTGCTCTGTGGTTTCAAACTTTCCGGAATATGTATCCCTTGCCACCCGTTCAAGGAGCTGCCGAAAGAATTCGTTGACCGGAAGCAGTGTAAAGGCTGATTCCTTTGATACCTCTGAGTCAAAGAAGTATGAAACATCCTTGAGAACCGGATTCTTCCAGCCTTCATGCATTGTAAGAACCTTTGGTTTGTTAAACTGGTTTGATGTGCTTGCTGTGGCGTACTTAAAGAATTTTTTACCTTTGTCAACATCCCCCAGCAGGCTTGCGGCTACGGAATAGTTTTCAGCAACGTGCTTTATGGTTAGTTCATTTCCTGATGAATCTGTAATGCTGTCATCTTTTGCAATGCCGTACTTGCTCCCCTTGTCCAGGATGTACAGGCTTTTCCAGTTGTCCGCGATTGATATCTCTATTTTTGAAGGGTTGTAGCCTGACTTTGTCTCTTTTATTAGCGTATGCAGGAGGGTTCTGAAGTTTGAGGCTGTCTGGTTGAGAAGAATCTGCTGGGCTTTTGCATCTGCATTCGGCTTTGCAAGGAGGGCGGCAGCATATGATGTTTTGGTGAACGAGTAGATGGCCTCTCCAGTTGATGGATTGGTTATTATTATGCTTAGTGTTATGGGTAGATGGACTTCATAGTTGCCCAGTTTGGGCACCACATATTGGGATGCTCTCACAAGATGGAGTGAGGCAACAAGTACCTCATGTTTGTTTATGTCGGTTATGTTTTCGGCGGCTAGTGTTCCAAAGGCCTTTCTGAACTCCGTATCAAATTCTTTTTCCAGACTGTCAATTCCCCTGTTTGCCACCCACTGGGAAAAAGCCGGTGCTTTTTGGCGGAGTGCAGGATCATCGAATCCTAAAACCCCCTTTACAGGATAGACTGTTGGAGCGGCAAAAAGAGAGGATGGCAAGGAAAAAATAACTATTGCAAATATAAGTGTAATAACAGGATTCATGGGTTAATCCTCTGGCAGGAGTTATTTAAAAAGAAGTCCCTGCCAGCAAATATGGCAGGGACCGGTTAGTGGAAGATATTATTTGCAGCGTCTTGGACCTTCAAGGCAGATCTCTACTCTGGTGCCGTTTACTGTGTAGTCGGCGTGTTTCATTGCAGGCACTGCATCAAGAACCTCACCCAGAGCCTGATCGAAAGGAACGTCGCCCTTATATGCCATCGAAACTTCATACTCTCTGGCGGTGCTGTTTCTTACATTCAGTTTGCTGTTAAGTCCCTTGAGATTGTTGAGTCCGCGTGCGAAGGAACTGGTCATACGACCTGTAAGGTCGCCAACGGCGCTCATAAGAACAACGGTGTATTCTTTGCCGGATACCTCGCGCTGGCGGTGATAGTCCTTGATTGATACACCAAGTTTTTTGCCTACGAAGTATGCCAGCTTGTTTGCAACCTGGGCGCGGCAGTCGTCAGGGCTTGAGCCCCGCGCCCCTTCATTGTGCATATCAGCAGCAAGAAGCTCGCTGTCTTCAGTGGAAAACGCCTTAAGGCTTACAACACCGTCGCACTGGTTTCCGCCGAGGTCGCGGATAATGGTGTTACCCATCATGAAGTAGTCAGCCTTGTTCTTTCTTGCAAAAGCCACATAGTTGGCCAGTTCCGGGCTGTTGTCCATCTCCTGGATGGTAAGCGCCTTGCCCCTGAAGTACTGGCTGCGAAGAAGTGAGTTGTCCATCATGGCAAGGTCAAATTTTCTGGCCTCCCTCATAAGCGCTGTGTAAGTAAGGTTGTCTTTGTCCGGCCCCACATTTACAGGCTGATACTCAACAAGCTTCTTGAAACTCACTATATCCTTTTTCTGGTCAAAGGATGACTGGTCAAGTCGGGCAGCGCTTGCAGTCTGGTTTGAATAGTCAGCAGATTCCCTGGAACGGACACTTGCAGAGCCAGCCTCATATCCGCTGGAACGCCCCCCCGATGAATAGCCGCCACCGCCATATGGTCCACTGTGTCCACCGCTGGAATAACCTGCCGAAGACCGTCCAGCCGCATAATTTGCGTTGCCTGAATATGCAGAACGTGCTGAGGCATTGGTGTTTGAAGAAGAACTTTCAGCAGCCGAGAGGTTTGCCGCAGAGGTTGCAGTTTTGTCGTGTGCGTATTCAACAACCTCTTTAAGTGGGCGCTGTTTGTCTGTCGGGACTGTGTGGTATTCATCCATTACGACAAGTATCTTGAACAGGCGGTCACCCGTTGGGGCTATACCGTTGGTTTGCATCAGCTTGAGGAATTCAAGACTGTCTATCCTTATGGTTAATGCCAGTTCGTAGTTGTTTTCACCGTCATTACTCGGTTTTCTTCGGACTATCTTGTTGTCGCCAATCTGGACAAGGATTCGATCCATGGCTTTCTGTACCTTGGGATCATTAGGGGCTGTGGGACTTATAAGTTTCATGAGAAGTTCTTCAACTGCCGCACGTTTGGCATTTTTTGTTGCAAGGGATACTGTTGCGCTGTTATTGCCGGTTATTGGCGCTTTGCCGACTCCTATTACTTCCATCATTTCGGCAGCTGAAATTGAAGGGGTTGCAAGTGCAACGGCAAGTGCTGCTGCGGGTATCATCTTTTTAAACATTACTCATCTCCTCTCTTTTTATATCAGTTTGCCTGAAGTTCAAGTTTGTAATCCATGGCTTTTTTGTTAGGGGACCTGGCGGTTACAATCATCTCCTGCTGTCCTTCAAATGCGATGGTTGTCCAGTCTGCGTAAGGGGAGGCCATCATTCCATCCTTGTCAAGCCACTGAAGGCGGTACTGGACAACATTCCTTCG
Organism: uncultured Geobacteraceae bacterium; assembly: GCA_964643645.1. Lineage (GTDB taxonomy): Bacteria > Desulfobacterota > Desulfuromonadia > Geobacterales > Pseudopelobacteraceae > Trichlorobacter. The sequence continues at coordinate 29,673 of CAZXTZ010000002.1, read as the reverse complement.
GCCACGGTTGTTTAAGATCTTGAAATCAACTTTAAGATGTCCGCGTACATAATTGGTGCGAACCCCTTTTACCACAATACTGTCGGCCGTGCTTGAAACCTTGTCCGATGGTGGTGCAAAAAAATCCTCAAGCGTGACCTCCCTGACCGGTTCCTCAGGAATCGGTGGCGCTGTCTGACAGCCAGCCTGTGGAACAGCAAATAAAAGCGCCGCAATTAAGTAGCAAAATTTCAATTTCATTAGGTCCTCCTTTTTTATTGGAAAATCTGCTTTTAGATTCTTTTCCAGGTACTTCTGGCACCTTCAGCACGAATTTTCTTCATAACCCAGTTAAGCTCTTTTGCAGTGCGTAATACATCACGGTCAAGCTGATCTCTCTTACCCCTGTATCTAGCTTCGAACGTGGTTTTGCCGCCACCGGATTCAACCTCTTTTGCGCCGGTTGACAGAGGAAATTTTTCAAACATCTCTGTGAATTTTGCTATTTGTTCAGGATCGTCAACACCATCAATAACTATTGTATATGTGGCACCATTTTGCTGCTGATCAACCCAGTGTTTTTGTACTATTTCCAACATGGGGTCTACAATCTTCTTGCCGCCATCCCTTCCAGCATTGTCAAGGGCCTGCTCAACGGTACTTCCTGATCCTCCCTGCTGAATCCTTTTGTTTGTTATTACCTGAGCCCTTGTATTGTCAATGAGCTGGGTTTTTATGTTGAGCTGGACGCTCTTATCTGATGGGGATTGACGAATCATGCCGCTTACGTTGTAGAAAAGGGTGTACTCTGCCTGATACTTAAGTCCGTAAGCGGCAGCCTTGTTGAGGTTTATGTCAATTTCATGTGTGTCTGCCATCTGGTTTGAAAAGCTGTCTGCTGCTTCCTTGTCCACAACACGGAACTGCTTGTCTGTAAGTGCTTCCACTATCCCGTTGTATATTTCTTCTGTAAACGGTTTGCCCTGCAATACCCTTTCTTTGGTGTTGAAGACAACCAGTATGCGGGGATTTCCGACTATGGCACCGGTTCTGAGTATAGTTAGAGCATCCAGGTCATCTTTCAGAATCTTGCTGTCAACGTTTGCGGTAATAGTGATAACAATGTTTTCAGCGCTCCTTGATTCTCTTGTTATTTTGTAGCTCGTTACATACCCTTTGCTGTGTGAAAGAATCTTGTCATCCACAAGCTCTGAATCAACTACTGTGGTGCTTGATTTGATGAAAGTACCTACCCCCTGCTCAACGGCCCTGCGTAGAGCGGTGGCAAGGGCCTGTTCCTTGTTTGGCCCCTCGCCTGTGGCTGAAACTGTTGCTGCCAGTGCTGTTGAAGATGCAAAAACGAGAATGACAAACATTAATAAAAATATTTTTTTCATTTTTATCTAACCTCCTGTAAATTCGTTGCTGATAATCTGCGCTTGATACAGAATTTCAAATATTGAGGGAGAATACCAAAGAGAAAATTCTGTGTAAACAGTATATCTCATTTAGTAGTCATCGGATGAACCGCCGCCATCAAAATCCCCCCCGCCACCACTGAAGCTGTCCCCGTCTGAAGAAGATGATGAACCGCCACCTCCAAAGAATACCGGGCCACCACCCCATCCGGAACCACCCCCGCCTGCCGCGCCGAAAAGTTTCATCAGGAGGCTTATCAGCAGGCCTGCAACTGCTCCGAGGACTGCAAGTATGCCAAGCTTCCACATTACTACGCCAAGTCCTATCTTTGCTGCAAACGGGAGTGCAATGCCCCCGGCTATGGCGCCTGCGGTTCGTGATGAAGATCCGGCAGCTGCTACAATCATTACGGCAATGACAAGTAGTATGAGAAAAAGACCATATCCGGAAGAGCCTTTCTTTTTTGCTGCCTTTCTGTCTGTGGGTGTTGCCTTGAATTCGCCTTTGGTTGCCGAGATAATTGCGTCAATACCGGCAGAAATTCCGGCATCGAAGTTTCCTGCCTTAAGTGGGGGGGCCATTGCGCCTCGAATAATCTGGCCAGCTGTTATGTCAGGCAGTACACCTTGTAAGCCCGTTCCCACCTCTATCCTTATTTTTCTCTCTTTCTTTGCCAGAATAAGAATTACGCCGTTACCCTTGTCCTTTTGACCTGGCTTCCAGGCTTCAGCAACCTTGATTGCATAGCCTTCTATTGTTTCACCTTCCAGGGAGGGGACGGTCAGCAATACCACCTGGTTTGTTGTTTCTCTCTCAAATGCCGCCAGTTTTTTTTCAAGGGCCTGGGCTGTTGAAGGCGATAGTAGTGATGCGCGGTCATTTATCCTGCCACTTAATGCCGGGACATCAAGTGCATGGACCGAGGTGATAAAGGATGCAAAAATGATAAAGATTGCAATTAATATGTTGTATGTCTTGTTCATGTTGGCCTCTTAAGCAGGTTTTTTGAGCTCAAGCTTTTATTGGGTTGATTTAAAATAATTAATTGTCTCTGAATTTTATCTTCATCGCCAACAGGAGAAGGTTGCAAACAAGTGGTGTTATGTTGGCCAGTATCAGTGGAGTGTCGTTAATAAGAATACCGTAGAAAAGCCATAATGCAACTCCCGCTGAAAGAAGGGCCGGTTGCCAGATTGAGAGATCTCTGGTGTGTCTGCTTTTCCAGGTCTTGAAAAGCTGGGGCAGGCTTGCAACACTGGTAAGAAAACCGGCCACCAGTCCCACCAGGGTGTAATCAGTCACGTTTTTTCCTTCCGTTGAACGAGTCAGCGGACCAGTTAATCTGGGACAGCATTCCACGCAGAATTGCAACTTCGCGGCTGTCAGGTTCTGCCCGGAATAAAATTCTCCTCATGGAGCGCATTATGTGGGCCGGATTTTGAGGATTGAGAAATCCTATTTTCATAAAAGTTTCTTCCATCTGATTAAACAGGGGCTCAAGCTCAGATGATTTTGCGACTTCTCTTGCCTGTGGTTTTAAGTTTGTAATTTGAGCATTGAAAAGCTCATATGAAAATACAAGCACTGCCTGAGCCAGATTAAGGGAGCCAAGGGCGTCACTTGATTGTATGGTGGCCTGCATGGTGCATAGAGATAGTTCGTCTGTTGAGAGGCCGTGGTCTTCCCTGCCGAAAACTATGGCGCATATTCCTTCTTTTCTGCCGGAGATGACCTTTGCCGTCTGGGGTGGAGTTAGAAGTTCCTGACGGTACTTGCCTTGCCTGCGGGTGGTGGCAATGGAGATGGCTGTGTCTGAAAGAGCCTCTGAAAGGGTTTGATAGCACTCTGCCGATTCCAGAAGGTCTTTTGCAGAGACTGCAAATTTTTCAGCATCAGGATGTATGTGGGGGCAGCCAGCCACCAGCCTCAGCTTTGACAGCCCCATATTCTTCATGGCCCTGCATACCATTCCGATATTTCCTGGCGATTTTGGTTCCACTAGCACTATCGCCACTCTGTCAAGGTGAGAGTTCATCCTGGTCAGGCCGGAAGTCGTCCGGAAATCTCGGATTGAATAAGGTCATGCATCTCTTTTATTCTGGCTTCCGGATCAATTTCCATGGAGTGTTCAGAAAGTGAGGCAAGAAACGCCGCCGATTTTTCCGGATTGGCGAATATGTTGTTACCACCAGCCTCCCCTATAAGTCTGCTTACCAGGATTGCGCCCTGACGTCCCAGATAGGCGCTTGCAATTTCACACAGGTCTTCGGCTAAATCCTGAAATGTTGATGCAAGCTCTTGATCGGATTGAGATATTTCATCAACTGTTGTTGCTGAAGGCTGTACTGGTGGGGGCGGGGAGGGTGACGGGGTGGAGTTCCTAGCAACTGCAGAATTCCAGAGCTTTGATATATTTATTGTTTCAAGAAGATTTTGATGAACTAGAATATCAGCCGGTTTTGTACTTCTTATCTCTACAGAAGCGCCTGGAAGCGCGGCTACTTTCTGTGCCTCTGCCGGGGATGATTCAATATCATGGGCAGCGTCATTGTAGAAACCTACAGGATTACCCTCACGGAAAAAGATGATTGCGCTTCTGTCAGAAGCTGTAAAAAACACTGTTCCGTTAAGCATTTGAACCTTCATCTTTGCAAGTACTGCCTTCAGATCAACGGTTCTGACCTCCTGTTTTCCAAGTATAGTTTCACCATGCAGCAGTGCGTGGGCGGACATTACAATATCCGGAGTCATGCGATAAAAACTGAAGTTCCCGCTGTTTTTCAAAATCTGGTCGTAAAGGCCGTTAATTGCCTCAAATCCGGTCTTGTTGCGTTCTCCTTCAAGTAACAGAATGCTAATCATTGCACCCTTGATAAACAAGGCATATCCTTCTGCAGATGCAGAGGCGAACCCCATGTATCCTGTAAACCCTCCGGAGCCCATTTTACCCAGTACATCAGGCAGATTTATCTTTTCTGCCGGTATGTTTTCGTAAAGTGGATTTGAACGGGGCAGAACTATCATCTTGTCTCTCCTCCTGAGCTGCTTATCAATACTGATTTTCTGATTTTGACATAGTATCTTCATTGAGAGTGTCATGTCAAAAAGAATTACCCCTGATTTTATCTTGAATAGGCCATTATATCTGCCTTGACACTGAGTGACTAATGCTTTAATCTTCGCAAACTTTCGGAATGTATACGAAGAAAACAGCGGTTTCTTTTTTTCTTGAAATATAAGAAGAGGACAGGGTGAGCAAAAAAGAACAACTCATAGCTGAAGCCCAGAAATTCCAGCAGAAGGGGCAAATTGACAAGGCTGTAAAATGCTACAGGGATGCTGTTGCCGCTGATCCGGGAGATCTGAAGGTGCGGCAGCGTCTGGCAGAACTTTTTTCGCGTGCCGAGCGTTTTGATGAGGCTAAAACAGAGTTTGAGGTTATAGGGAGAAATCTTTCAGGGAACGGCTTCTATCTGAGAGCCATAGCTGTATACAAGCAGATTGAAAAACTTTTTCCGGAAGATGTTGACGTTATCCTTACTCTGGCTTCACTTAATGAGAAACATGGTCTCTCAGGGCAGGCCATGGCCGAATACAAGCGTGCCTTTGATCTCTATGAAAAGAGGGAGGATATCGGGGAGGCCATAAATGTTCTCGTTGCAATGGAGAAGGCTGATCCACAGAATATCAATATTAGACTTAAACTTGCAGAGGTGCTTTTCCAGTCAGGCAACAGGGAAGAGTCTTTTCTTGCTTTTTCTGACCTTGCAGCCATGCTGGTCGAGCGTGGGGATGAACAGTCATTTTCAAGGCTTGTCACCAGAATAGGCCAGATTTTTCCTGACAGGCCCGGGTTTGTGTTTGATGTTCTTCAAAAGCAGATTGAGGCTGGTTTTTATTCTCATTCATTGCAGTTTCTTCACACACTCCTCAAGGCCGATCCCAAAAAACTAAGAGTTTGGACCCTCATCGTAACTGCGTACGACCATCTGGCTGATCTTCCAAAGCTTAAAGCTGCTAGCCAGCATTTTATGAAATTCTTTCCAGAAGAGTTTCTTCCTAAGAAGCATCTGGCCTCCTGTCTTATAGCCGAGAATGATGTTGATGGTGCCCTGTCTGTGCTTGAGTCCAGCGAGCGATTATCTGTTGATTCCAATTCAGGGACTGTCCTGAAGCAACTATATGCCTCAATGCTTGATATCGCCCCATATGACATAAGGGTGCTAAAGGCCATGGCAAGGGTCTGTAGTGCAACCGGCGACAAGGAACAGGCTGATGCCATATCCTCAAAGATTGTTGCTCTGTCCAACATTTCAGCAAGACCCAGTCAGGATTTACCGGAAGAACCTGATTTTCCTGATCTTACTGAAGATAATTCCCTTCAGGTGGTGTTTGAAGATGAAGCAGTCTCTTTTGATTCTGAGTCTGAACCTGAACCTGCATCTGAATTAATTGCATCTGTTCCTGAAATTATTGATGAGGAGCCACTTAGCTACGGTGAAATAAGTTTTGGAATTGATACTGATGATTCTGTCACGATTCTTCAGTCCCCTGAAGCCGAGGCTGAAACACCAGATATATATGAGATTGAAATTGATCTGGATATGGGTGAGGAACCTGTTGCAAGTCAGGTTTCCAGCAATGAGAACTGGTTTGAAACAGTTACAGATATCTTTGACAATATTGCAACTGAGCCGGGCAAGGTAAAGTTTGCTACCGGTCTGGAGCAGGGAGATGCCCAGTCTCATTTTGATCTCGGAATGGCTTTTAAAGAGATGGGGCTCCTTGACGAGGCGATAAACGAATTCAGGAGTGCATCTTCTGATCCACGGCGAAGAGTTGAGTGCCTTGTGCTGCAGGGCGGGTGTCTCAGGGACAAGGGGGAGCTTGAGCTTGCAGAGAATGCTTTGAATTCCCTGCTAACGGCTCCGGGAATTTCCATTGAAGAGCGTGCGGCCATTAAATATGAGCTGGCGCTTACTTTTGAAGTGGCTGGCAGAACATCTGATGCCTCAAGGCTTTACAGTGAGATTGATTCTGAACTGCCTGAATTCCGTGATGTAAAGGCAAGATTGCAGCAGTCTTCACTTTCTTCAGATGCTTCAGACTTTGATTTCAGTGAAGATGACCTGCTTGATTTTGACCTGAAATAGTTTCAGCTGTTATATTTATATTTAAGCAAAAGCCCCGTTTTCCGGAAAAGGAATACGGGGCTTTTGCAGGTTCAGGACCTGTATAAATGTTATTTAAGAAGTTTGTATATGTATGCGAATGTTCCTGCGACTGAAATCCCTGAAAGAAGACCGGCATATTCATATAGATGTCTTGCAAAGCTGATTCTGCGCCAGTAGTCCTCACTGTCATCAAGCTTTACTTCATGTTCAAATCCAAGCGTATCAAGGTCCAGCTGAAAGGCTATGTTGCCCCAGAGACGATCCCACTGGAAAACCTGAAGGTAAAGTTCGGAGCCTTTCCAGAGGAAGATAAAGAAGAACACCACGGCAAAACAGATGAATGCCTTTGAAATGGTAGAATCCTTTATGGCAAAGTATATCTTTCTGATAAGCTCAAGATTCATAAGACTTAAGAATACCCATATTGCATTTTCTATCATCTTGATATTGCGAACAGTAAAAATGCTCGGTTCAGGGTTGATTATGAAAAATACCCATGTGAGAAGCATAAGAAGAACGGTTGAAAGATATACGGTCTCCTTGCGTCCGGTTATTTCGAAGGTACGACAGAATACATAGTACTCAAGGAATCCATGGGTTATAAGCATGATTGCCAGTGTTCCGACAGCATATGTGAAGGAAGCCATGACGGGGGTGTAGAAGAGCTTGTTCAGCAGGTAGAACTGATTTACGAGTATGAGGAAAAATCCTATGGATATGCTTGTCCAGATCCTGGCATTACCGAAGCTGAATTTAAAGCTTATTATTCCGGCTATCAGCCAGAAGAATAGTTGTAAAAGGTAAATTGTTGGAATGCTTTGAAATTGTTGAAGCAGAAGTTCCATTTTGTGTCCCCCTGGGTGATTCTAGGTTGTGGTCACTTAAGCCCGGGCGTTTTCAAGCAGGCTGCTGATTTTTTCTCTGATTTCTGCGATTTTCTTGACATTTATGAGCAACTTTGCTGCCTTTTCCAGTCCGGCGATGAATTCTGCCGATCTTGCCTGATCAATTAGACAGCTGTTTCCGCCACATGATGTGAGTTCCTTGTCAACTATCCCTCTGCCCACGTTTCCTACAGCCTCTACATAGATACTTCTTATCTGGTTTTCAAGATCAGCAACAATATTGTGTGACTGGATCCTGCTTTTTTCTTCGCGCTCGCGGGTGATCCTGTCCAGTTCAGTCTGTTGTCTTGATACTGCTGTGTCCCATACCTTGGAAATATTTATTACATCAAGAAGGTCATTGGCCATAAGCTCGTCTGCGCTCACAGACCTGTAGAGATCCAGTTTGGCCCCTGGGAGACCGGCTATCTGTTGCGATTCTCCGGCTGATGCCTCGATATCCTGTGATCCGTCGTGGAAAAAACCCAGCGGGCTCCCTTCCTTGTAGAAGATCATTGCGGATCTGTCTTCCGTGTATATACGCAGACAGCCGTTTATCTGCTCATTTTTAACCCGCTCCAGAAGGGCCTTTATATCTATAAGGGCAAGTTCCTGTGAACGATAGAGAACCTCTCCCTGCAAAAGTGAGTGTATGGAAACGGTAAGATCCTTGGAAAGACGGTAAACATCCATTACTCCACTGCCGCTTGTGATCATCAGTTCTGCAAGTGAAGTCATGGCCTCATGGCCGCTCAGGTTTTTTGAGTTGGAGCCTTCCATTGTAATGGATACAAGTTTGCCTGACTCAAACACCATTATTGCTTTGGTGGCAGGAAAAGTAAAACTTGCATAGCCGGTAAAGCTTCCATTTGCAAGTTTTGTAACTACATCCGGTAATTTAAGCCTCGAGGCAACCAGATTTTCAAATAGCGGGTTGCCTTTAGGGAGCTGGAACATTTTACGGCCTCCTGCATTGAAGTGGACTGTGGAAATTGGAGGATTACAAATAGTTCAGAATTGGCGGTATGTCAAAAATAATTTGTATTAACAGAAGTGTAATAAGAAAAGCAGCGGCGCATATAATTTATCTGCGCCGCTGCAATGAGTGGCTATTCTGCGGGGCTGAACTGGGCGTCAACAACAGCAATTGCTGCCATATTTACAATATCATTCACATCATCACCACGTTGAAGAACGTGAATCGGCTTGTTCATCCCCATCAGAATCGGTCCGATGGCATCTGCCCCACCCAGGCGATGCAGCAGCTTGTAGCAGATGTTGCCGGAGTTTAAGTCAGGGAATATCAGAACATTAGCCGGTGACTTCATCTTTGAGAAGGTAAAACCGTCGAGAATTTCAGAAACCACTGCCGTGTCAGCCTGCATCTCGCCGTCAATCTTCAGATCGGGGCAGCGCTCCTTTACGATCTGAACTGCCTTTATCACCTTGGTTGTCTGGGGGCTCTTGACTGAGCCGAAGTTGGAAAAGGAGAGCATGGCTACCGAAGGCTCAACGTCAAGGATGCGGGCAGTGTCTGCTGCAAGAATGGCTGTCTCGGCGAGCTCTGCAGGTGTCGGGTCAATGGTTACGGTTGTGTCTGCCAGGAAGTAGACTCCCTTCTTGAACACCATCATGTAGAGACCATGCACGCTCTGGAGCCCTTCCCGCTTGCCGATCACTTCAAGAGCCGGTCTGATAGTCTCCGGATAGTGGGCGTCAATACCTGAAAGCATGGTGTCGGCATCTCCCATTCTAACCATCATGGCGCCAAAATGGTTGCGGGACTTGCGGCGGATTATCCTGCGGGCCTCGGAGAGGGTGACTCCTTTTCGCTGGCGCAGGCTGTAAAGTTCCTGTGCATAAAGTTCTGAGCGTTCATAGTCGTCAGGTTCTACTATCTGGACATCAGGCAGCTCAATGTTCAGCTCTTCCATTTTTTCGAGTATCTTTTTGCGGTTACCGATAAGAATAGGATGTGCAATCCCTTCGTCAACAAGAATCTGTGCCGCGCGAAGAATCTTCTCATTATCCCCTTCAGGGAAGGCGAGGCGTTTGGGATCACACTTGGCCTTGTTGATGATTGTCCGCATGATCTCTTTTGATTTGCCCTGACTGGATTCAAGATGTTCGATATATTTTTCCATATCTTCAATCGGCTGCCTGGCAACACCACTGTCCATGGCGGCCTGGGCAATGGCCGGTGCAACATGCAGCAAGACGCGGGGATCAAACGGTTTTGGAATTATGTACTCCCTGCCGAATGAAAACTTGACGTTTCCATATGCCTTGCTGACTGAATCAGGCACCTCTTCACGGGCGAGTTTTGCCAGAGCCTTGACTGCAGCCAGTTTCATTTCTTCGTTAATGCAACTTGCCCGGACATCAAGCGCTCCCCTGAAGATGAATGGGAATCCCAGAACATTGTTGACCTGGTTGGGATAATCAGAGCGACCGGTTGCAATGATCACATCACCTCTGGCTGCCTTGGCCTCATCAGGGGTGATTTCAGGATCGGGATTGGCCATGGCAAAAATTATAGGGTTTGGGGCCATGCTGCGAACCATGTCTGTTGTAAATGCACCTTTTGCAGAGAGTCCGAATAGAACATCGGCTCCCTTGGCAGCCTCTTCCAGTGTGCGGAACGGAGTGTCGGAGGCAAAAAGCGCCTTGTAGGGGTTCATCCCCTCGACCCGTCCCTTGTAGATGACCCCTTTGGTGTCGCACATAATCATGTTATTGGGCTTTACTCCAAGGGCTATGGCCAGCTTTGCACAGGAATTGGCTGAAGCACCTGCGCCGTTGACCACGATCCGGATGTCCTCAATTTTTTTCCCAACCAGCTCAAGGGCGTTTATAAGAGCGGCGGAGGATATTATGGCGGTGCCATGCTGATCATCGTGAAAGACCGGGATCTTCATGGTCTTTTTCAGCTCTTCCTCAATATAAAAGCATTCCGGTGCCTTGATGTCCTCAAGGTTGATGCCGCCAAAGGTCGGTTCCAACAGCTGGCACGCTTTTATGATTTCATCCGGATTTTCCGTATCCAGCTCAATGTCAAAGACATCAATATCTGCAAAACGCTTGAACAGAACTCCTTTACCCTCCATAACCGGCTTGCCTGCCAGGGCGCCCAGGTTGCCCAGACCCAGCACGGCTGTACCGTTGGAGACTACGGCAACAAGATTGCCTTTTGCTGTATACTTGTAGGCATCATCGGGGTTTTTCTCAATAGCCAGACATGGCTCGGCAACACCGGGAGAATAGGCCAGAGAGAGATCTGCTGCGGTCTGGCATGGTTTGGTGGAGATAACTTCTATCTTTCCCTTGCGTCCTGTTGAGTGATATTCGAGAGCTCCTTTGATTTTTGCCATGTCTTATCCGTCTCCTTTAATTTAGCAATAATAAAATTATTGTTGATTTGGTCAAGAAAATTGATAGTTTATTTAATATGACTAAACCGCACTATGCCGTTACACAAAGCTGCTGTCAAGAGCAATCAATGGATAAAACAAAAAATGTTCTACTCAGACAGCACTCATTGTTGTCTATCAGTTGTATTAAATAAACAGATCATTGTTTTGAGGTTGTTTACATTCCTTAAATTAATGGTATCATAAGCACCATTCAGTGACAGTAAAGAAAAGGAGATTTACTTATGAAAAGGATATGGCTGTTGTTGCTTATGGCGATGCTGGTCATTGTTGCTGGTTGTTCCCAGAAGGTTGCCCGATGCACTTCTCCTGAAGATAATCCTGCCCACCATTATCTGAGGGGAATGCTTGCGCTTGAGGCAGGAAAGCTGGGTCTCGCAACTGAGAAGTTTGACAGGGCGCTTTATTGCGAGGAAAATTTCTCTGCTGCCTACGGTGGAAAGGCAATGGTTTACGCCCAGCTCGCCAAGGCTTCTGATCAGCAGCGTTACAGGGAGCAGGACGTTGATCATGCAGAAAAGAGCCTTGAAAAGGCCCGCAAACTTGTTGAAACCGATAATGACCGTTTTCAGTACTATCTTGCTGAAATGCGTGTGGCGACTGCAATAAAAGGCAAAAACTGGCTTGAAAAGGTTGAAGATTTTTCAGACAAGGCAATGAAGATAGCGGTGGATGAGAGAACCCTTGATTACTATCAAGGGAAAGAGGCCGCCTCCTATTTCATGGGTGTTGCTTATCTTGAGGCCTTTGCATTTCGCAAGGCCGAGGACAAGTTCCGTGAAACACTGGACAGTCGGAAGATGGGCAAGTGGAATGAGCCTGCTGACAAGGCATGGAAAAAGACATCAAAAATCGTCCGGGCAATGGGCGGCATAACCGTTGGTGATGTTGGAAAGAAGATTGCAGTGAAGGATAGCGTGTCCAGAGGCGATCTTGCGGCCCTTCTGGTTGACGAGCTGATGATCGAGAAACTTTTTGCAGGAAGAATACCCGTCAAATCACAGCTTGCTGCCATGAAGCCTGAATTTATACCTGCCGATATCCTCAATTATCAATTCAGGGATGAGATAACTACAATAATGAAATGGAAGGTAAGGGGACTGGAGCCCAAGTTTGACCAGACCACAAAGGCTTATCTGTTCAAGCCACAGGATATGGTGCTTCGCGGAGAAATGGCATTTATGCTGGAAGATGTTCTTATAAAGCTTACATTGGATGACAAGCTTGCAACGGCATACTTCGGGCAGGATCGTTCACCATTTCCAGATGTGAAGCCCACCTCACCGTTTTACAATGCAGTTCTTAACATGACCAGCCGTGGCATAATGGAGGGGGATCTCTCTGGTGAGTTTCGTATAAGCGATGTTGTTGATGGGGCAGAGGCAATTCTTGCAATCCGTATGTTGCAGCAGAAAATCAATATCTACTAAAAACAAGGAGGAATGAACAGTTATGAAGACCAGACTGATTATTGCAGTTCTAACCCTGATGGGAGCATCGTCGCTTTCATTTGCCGATGATGTTGATGTCAAGTACAGAATGGCCCGTGAATACATGGTTCGTGAAAATGTATCGGTCACTGTAAAGGCAAAGGCTTCTGATATGGATGCCAGAGGCCAATTCAGAAAGCCACTTCACCCTGACATGGCAAGCGCATTTGGCCAGGATGCAATTCTTGTGGTTGGAGAAGGTGTTCCAAAGAAGGGAACTACCGGCGGTAAGAGAAGGCTTACGGCAATAAGAGCTGCAGAAGTTGTGGCACAGCGGGCCCTTGCAGAGATGCTTAAAGGAGTTTCCATTGCTGGTGATACAATGGTTCGTGATGCAGAGCTTGAATCTGATGTTATAAGATCATCAGTTGAGGCATTTGTAAGAGGTTTTGTGCCTGTTATGCAGGAATGGAATCCGCAGGACGAAACGGCAATGGTCATACTGAAGGTGGGAATGAACGGACCAAAGAGCTTTGGCGCTCTCATGTATGAAAGAATTCTGAGTGAACCGAAGATCAAGAGAACCCTTGAAGTACCGGTTTACATGCCGCCGGCAGATTTTCCACCGCCACCTCCTGTTGAACAGCCATATGATGGTCTTATCATTGACGCAACGGCCTATTCATTCAGGCCTGCCCTTATCAACCGTATTTTTAATCCAGGTGGCGAAGTAATCTACGATCCCGCCAAGATAAGCCAGAAGGTTCTTGTTGAGCAGGGTTGCGGAGAGTATACCAACACAGTTGACAAGGCACGGGCTGCCCTTGGCAAGCGTGGCGTAAGAAACCCGCTGGTTGTAAGGGCATCAGGGACTGTAAGCTCATCCGATCTTCAGGTGAGCAGGGAAGTTGCTGTTCAGATATATTCGGCAAACCAGACCAGCGCCTTTATGGCTGATGCGCGGGTGGCATTTGTATTGAAGTAGCCTCCGGCGGTTTTTTTACTTGCAGGCAAGGGCCCCGCAGTTTTCATGCTGTGGGGCCTTTGCAATGATGCTTACAGATCTTGCAGATGGAGAAAGGGCTCCTATGAGACTTTCAAAAAAAAATGTTCTGACCCTCCTGCTTGAGGAGTCTGAAGCCATGCATTTTGCCTCCATTTTAAGGGCATTTGGTGGACGGCATCTTAAAAATGACTTGAAACGCCTGATTGATGAGATGCTGAATGAAGGCGAGTTAATCAGGATAAGGGGAAACCGCTATGCTGTTCCCGGAAAACACTCAGAAGGGACTGTCCAGGGAGTTATTTCGGCTCATCGGGACGGTTACGGTTTTTTGGTTCCTGAAGGCGGCGGTGAGGATGTGTTTATCCCCTCTGCCGCGCTTGCCGGTGCGCTCCATGGAGACAGGGTGTCAGCACGGGTCGGGAAGAGCCGGATACACAGGGGAAAGTTTGAAGGGCGAGTGCTGTCTGTAATTGAAAGGGCCAACAAAAGGGTTGTGGGCCGTTTGCAGCTCGGCAGTCGTGGCGCAGTTGTGGTTCCGGAGGAGTTACGTGTAACAACATTTTTTTCTGTGCCCCACAAGGCCCTCAACGGGGCGCTGGATGGACAGCAGGTGGTGTTGGAGGTTACTGCGTGGCCTGATGGGGGACGTCCGCCCGAGGGGAGGATATCCGAGGTGCTGGGATGGCCGGATGACCCGGATGTGGAGGTTCAGACCGTAATCCGTAAGTTTGGATTGCCGGATGTTTTTGATGAGGATGTACTGGCAGAGGCAGCCGGAGTCCCGGAAAATGTCACTAAAGCAGATCTGGAGGGCCGGGTTGACCTTCGCAGAATGCAGACAGTTACCATTGATGGTGAGACAGCAAGGGATTTTGATGATGCCGTATCAATAAAGCCGGAAGGGGAAAAGTTCAGGCTATGGGTTTCAATAGCCGATGTATCACACTATGTAATGCCAGACAGCCCGCTTGATCGTGAGGCCTATCTCCGCGGCACATCTGTTTACTTCCCGGACCGTTGTATTCCCATGCTGCCAGAGAGGCTTTCAAACGGAATCTGTTCGCTGAACCCTGGTGTTGATCGTCTGACATTGACAGCAGAAATGCTCTTCGACCGTAGCGGGCGGATGCTTGAATCATCTTTTTACCCAAGTGTTATTAAAAGCTCTGCACGCCTTACCTATACAATAGTTAAAGAGGTAATAGTTGAAGGCAACGACAAGGCCCTTGGAGAAAACATCCACCTGGCTCAAATGCTGCTACAGATGAAGGAACTTGCGCTTTCGCTCCAGGAGATGCGTAAAAATCGTGGCAGCATAGATTTCGATCTGCCTGAACCGGAGCTTGTAATAGGACTTACGGGAAAGACAGAGGCGATAATAAAGAGCGAGCGTAACTTTGCGCATCAACTGATTGAAGAGTTCATGCTTGCTGCAAATGAGGCGGTTGCAAGATTTGTTACAGAGAGAGGCATGCAGTTCATTTACCGGGTACATGAGCCGCCTGACCTGCAAAAATTGACTGCTTTTCGTGATTTCATAATTCCATTTGGATTTACACTGGATATAAATGGAGAAAAGATTGAGCCAGTTGCTCTCCAGAAGCTTATTGCATCAGCAGCGGGCAGGCCGGAGGAAAGGATGCTTAATTACGCACTCTTGAGATGCATGAAACAGGCTAGATACTCGGTTGCGAATCCAGGACATTTTGGCCTGGCATCAGCTTGTTATACTCATTTCACCTCTCCAATAAGGCGATATCCGGATCTTCTGGTACATAGATTGTTGCGGTTTGCCCTTCTTCTAAAGTCGGATAGTCTGAGCAAAAAACAGCAGAGAGAGCTTGACAGGATGAATGGAAATCTTTCTGAGGCAGCGGAGTACGCAAGCAGCAGGGAGAGGCTTGCAATGGAGGCGGAACGGGATATTATTGAGCTTAAAAAGCTTCAGTTCATGCAGGGGAGGGTGGGACATGAGTTTGAAGGCTTCATAGCTTCAGTCACTGGCTTCGGTCTGTTTGTTGAGCTTGCAGAGATTTTTGTTGAGGGGCTGGTGCATTTGTCAACAATTTCAGATGATATTTATAGTTTTGATGAAAAAAATCATGCTCTTGTTGGGCGTAGAACAACAAATATGCTGAGGATAGGAGATCCGGTAACGGTTCGTGTTGTTTCTGTAAATCCCCAGGCAAGGCGTATTGAGTTTTCCCTTGTGAATAATGCAACTGCCAGAAACTCCGGATCTTCAGACACTGAAGGAGCCGGAGAGTATCCACGCATACCGGTAAGGGGAAAACGTCCTGCCATGAAGCTCAGACGATAGTTGCGCCGAAGATCTGCCTGTGATAGCTTTTTAAAATCCTTGAGAAATATCCGGAGAATCCATGTCTGAAGAACAATCGAAGTATCTGCCATTTATTGAGCATCTGGTGGAACTTAGACGTCGGCTTATAATAATTGTAGTTGCTGTGTTTATTGGAATGGGGGTTGCCTGGAATCTGGCAGACGAGATTCTTGTCTATATGGAGAAGCCTCTTACCGGAGTCACTTATATAGATGCAGCCAAACAGCAGATATACCGCTATATGCAGACCAATTACCCTGTCATATACAAACGGGCCGATCTTCAGAAAGAGGTTGACAAGCCCAGGAAACAGCACGCCCTTAACTATACGAAGCCCCTTGAACCATTTTTCATACAGTGCAAAATATCAGTCATAGCTGGTTTTGTGATGGTTTTACCGGTTGTTTTTTATCAGATATGGTCATTTGTTGCCCCTGGACTCACCCGGAAGGAACGCAAGCTGGTTATTCCATTCATGATGACAGGTACACTTGCATTCTGCCTGGGGGCACTGTTTTTCCTGACAACTATCTGGCCATTTATCATCAACTTTTCCCTTTCATACGAGACAGAAGGACTCAGAAGCTGGCTCTCGCTATCGGCCTACGTTGACTTCTGTCTTCGTTTAATCCTTATGTTTGGATTAATAGCCGAACTGCCAGTACTTACGCTGCTGCTTTCGCGATTCGGATTTGTTTCATACAGCTTTATGGCCTCCAAGCGGAAATATGCACTTCTTGCCAGTTCAATAGTAGCCGCTTTTCACTCTGATCTGGTTACCATGTTTGTAATAATGCTTCCCATGTATATGATGTATGAGGTAAGTGTCTGGGTTGCTGCAATATTTTCAAGAAAAAAGGCGGTTTCACCTGTTGAGGTGTCCTGAAATGGAGGTATTTTCATGTCAAAGAGAATAGGAATACTTACAGGTGGTGGTGACTGTCCCGGGCTTAATGCCGTCATCCGGGGCGTAGTAAAAAGCGCCATACTTAGACACGGCTGGGAAGTGGTTGGTATCAGGGACGGTTTTGACGGCTTTCTTGATCTGGAAAAGTGCAGGCCATTAACCCTTGACGCGGTGAGGGGCATACTTCCCCGTGGCGGCACAATTCTGGGGACCACAAACCGTGGAAATCCATTCGCCTATCCTGTGCAACAGCCGGACGGATCCTATATTCAGACCGATATATCAGACCGTATTGTTGAAAATGCAAAAGCCCTGGGACTTGATGCCCTTATTGCTGTGGGGGGAGAGGGGTCACTCAAGATAGCTCTTCAACTATCCGAAAAAGGGCTTCCTGTGGTTGGTGTGCCCAAGACCATTGATAACGATCTGGATGAAACAGATGTAACCTTTGGATATAACACAGCCCTTGAAACAGCAACTGATGCCCTTGACAAGCTGCATACAACTGCGGAAAGCCACCACAGGGTAATGATACTTGAGGTTATGGGACGGTATGCCGGATGGATAGCCCTTGAATCCGGAATTGCTGGTGGCGCCGATGTTATTCTCATACCTGAGATACCTTTTGATATCTCAAAAGTCTGTGACGCCATAACATCTCGCAGGACCCGTGGTGGGAATTTCAGCATAATAGTTGCTGCAGAAGGGGCATTTCAGGCAGGCGGTGACCGGGTTGTGGCAGAAGGTCCAACTGGCAAGTATACAATTGAGCGTCTTGGGGGGATCGGCCAGTTTGTGGCAAAGCAGATTGACCAGCAGCTAGGGATTGATGTCAGGGTTACAGTGCTTGGGCATCTCCAGAGGGGCGGTTCTCCAACTACATTCGATCGTGCTCTGGGGAGCAGATTTGGGGTAAGGGCTGTGGAACTTGTTGCTGCAGGCGATTTTGGGAAGATGGTGGCTCTAAAGGGAAGACATATAGTATCTGTTCCTATTGAAGATGCAACCCGGAACCTGAAAGTTGTTGATACTGACGGTGAGATAGTCAGATCTGCGGAATCATTAGGTATAATGCTGGGACGCTAACAGGACTTGACAGGTCTTTTAAGAAGCGGGTATAAAGGGGACAATCAAAGTCCTGTTAGGAGCCTGTTATGATGGAACTCACCCGTAAAGGGGACTACGCAATCCGCGGAATTGTTTATCTGGCTGAGAAGCCTATGGACAAAATCTCGCTTTTAAGTGAAATAGCCGCTGCCGTGGATGTGCCACAGACCTTTCTGGCAAAGATATTCCAACAATTCAGCAAGTCGGGAATAGTAAAGTCTTTCAGGGGGACTGGCGGAGGTTTTCTGCTTGCCAGGACGCCTGATAAAATAACGCTCCTTGAAGTTGTCGAGGCTGTAGAGGGGCCACTTTTAATTAATCGCTGCATGGTGGGCCCCGGAGAATGTGCAAGGGATTCTTTCTGCACAGTGCATCCTGTATGGAGAAATGTCCAGGATCGAATAAGAACAATGCTTTCAGAGGTTACACTCAAAGATCTTGTAATTTAATTTATTAAATTGAATCAACAATTGATCTTTGTAAGCGTAACTATACAAAATTATGGCATATAACCTTATTTGTCTTGACCTTGCTGTCTGCTGCTGCTAAATATTCCATCACCTTCAGATAAAGTTGAAGGCATAAAAGAAGTCTCGAATATATGTCGAGACTTTTGTCGTTTAAGGTGCCCAAGACCCAATTGCTTGTAATTACTAAGACAAAAGGTCTCTATATCATTAAAAAAAATATGCAAAAAAAACAGTTTGCCCAAATTCTTTTTTTCTCATTCTCAATCGCCATGCTCTTATGGATGCCGTTAATGCTTATTGCATGCGGCAAGGAGGCCATGCCGGTATCTTCACACACACACGCCTCTCTCGATAGTAATCTTAAGGAAACCTCCCTTGAAAAAGAGGTTCGCAGGGTAATGGAAAAGGGGATAACCCTTGATGAGCGTAAAAGGCAGGTGCCTGTCATCGAAGGAGCATTTGCCATGCGCACAACATCTGAAAGGGCGAGAAACCTGGCCGCATTGTGTTATTTGAAAACTCTCGGTACCCCTTTCAGTCCTCTGGATCTTGCTGAAATTGCACTTGTTGAGTCAGGTGGACACGCTCTTTCATCCAAAGCTAAATCTTCTATGGGGGCCCTTGGCGTATGGCAACTCATGCCCAGACAGGCCAAGAGCCATGGGTATACACCCCAAGAGATGCATGATGATGAAAAATGCGCTGAAGCTGCTGTGAGGGCTCTTTTAAGCAAGCTGGATATTGCCGGAGGCAATATGGAACTTGCAAAAAAATATTATTGTGGAGTTGGTCCACAGGCTGATGCGTATCTGAAGAAACTTCAGAATATGCGAGCCGTACTCAGGGCGGAAATTGACCGCGCATATTCCAGAATGGCAATGAACGAGAAGCCAGGATCACAGCAGTAAAAAGACATAAATTTTTTGAATATGCCTCCAAAAGCCATAAAAATTAACACTCCAGAATGCCGCTTGCCTGAATCAACAGCCCGTTCCCCCTTTTCACTTGCCCTTGACTTCGACGCTCTGCTATAGTTTCGGAACTTTATCAGTCACCCTCCCAATCTCAAAAAGGAGATAAAGATAGTGGAAGGGAATCCATCTTCAACCACAAAATGTAATGGGCTCACTCTCAGAACCAGAATGTTTATGCTTTCTCTGGTTTCGTTTGTCGCTATCTGTATTGTTGTCGTAATGGGAGCCATGTTGCTTAATGAAGTCAGAATAAATGGCCCTGCTTATAAAACAATAAGAGTAAGCAAGGATGTCCTTGAGAAGATTGCCCTTCTCAAATCGGATATATACCAGCTAAGCACTGAAGTTCTGACTTTATTGGTGGAGGCTGACAGGTCGTCTTCAAATACTGTTCTTGCCAAGATAAATGACCGGGTTGACGATATAGATTTCAAGTATGAAGATGTAAAGAACATGATGGATTCAAAGTCTAAAAGAGAGACGATAGAAAAGGCTGAAAATATCTGGATTGAATACAGGAATACGCTTCTTCAGGAGATAGTCCCAGCAATACAGAGGGGAGATAAGGTCAGGGCCACCTCTCTCATCTCTGGTATTCAGGAGCAGAGATTCAGCTCTTTCAGCGCAACTATAGCCCTTATGGTTGATACACTCAGACGGGAAGTTTATGCTGTAGAAACCAGGGTTGGACAAACCCTGAAGCAGAAGATGCTAATAACATCAGTTGTTACCATCATACTTGTTTCTGTTATTGCAATAATATCAATTTTCATTGCAGAATCTGTAACAAGGCCCATAAAACGGTGTGTAGAATTTGCCAAGACTGTCGCCTCCGGAAATCTTCATGGAAGGCTTGAAATAAAGGCATGCGGAGAGGTTGGCGAGCTTGCTTCCGCAATGAACACAATGGCTGAAAACCTTCATGGAATAGTTTCCCGTCTGAACGCCGCCTCGGTGGAGCTTACAAAAATTGATGAAAATATTGAAAAGGCTGCCAGACAGGTTCTTGGCTCTACCCGCATTCAGGAAGAATCGGTGAGCGAGACAAGCCGGACTGTTGTTGAAATCAATGCGTCGGTTCTGGATATTTCACAAGGTGTTGACAGGCTTTCTCTCTCTGCTGGCGAGACATCATCTTCAATACTTGAGATGGCGGCAAGCATAGAGCAGGTGGCCAGCAATACTGATAAACTGGCTGAAGAGGTGGATGAGGTAAGTTCATCAGTTACTGAGATGGTCGCATCCATAAAAGGTATAAGCAACAATGTTGTAAATCTCCTTGACGCCTCAACAACCACCGCTTCTTCCGTGGCAGAGATGGACGCAACCATTCGCCAGGTTGAAAAAAACGCAATGGACACTGCTGCGATATCTGAGACGGTCAAGGCGGACGCTGCAGCGGGCATGAAAACTGTTCAGGAAACTATCTCCGGAATGCAGGAAATTCGTCAGGTTGCCCATTTGGCAGCAGAAGTTGTTGAACATCTGTCGCTCAGGGCTAATGATATCGGAGCAATTCTTTCAGTAATTGATGAAGTTGCAGAACAGACTAATCTTCTTGCTCTTAACGCCGCAATAATAGCTGCTCAGGCAGGGGAGCATGGCAAGGGCTTCGCTGTTGTAGCTGATGAGATCAAAGAGCTGGCTGAACGGACATCCACATCAACAAGGGAAATTGCGATAGTGATCAAGGGTGTGCAAGAAGATACAGGGCGTGCGGTCGCTTCAATAAACCAGGCAGAAGTTGCAATTTCGGCCGGGGAACAGCTCTCCGAGCGTTCCGGAGAAGCCCTTGAAAAGATCGTTCAGGGGGTTCAAAAGGCGGGCGTTCAGATTGATGCAATTGCAAGGGCAACCGTCGAGCAGGCCAAGGGCAGTCACAGCATCCGGGTTGCAATGGAACAGGTTGAGGAGATGGTTGAACAGATTGCCCTGTCAACAAGGGAGCATGCAAAGGGCACAGATCTTATCACCAATGCTGTTGAACATATGCGTGAAATGACAAGTCAGGTTCGTTCCTCCACAAGGGAACAGAGCAGGGCAAGTGCACTGATAGCAAGGGCAACAGAAGATGTGAACTCAATGATAGACCAGATAAGAGAATCATGTAAATCCCAGACAGGACACAGCAAGACCATTGACAGGATGGTGGAAAACATCAGTGACTCATCAAGCGCCACTTCACAGGCAGCAAAGGTTATGGATTCTGCAGTTGCCGGACTTTCCCGCCAGATAGAGCTTCTAGAGAAGGAAATGTCGGGATTCAGCGTATGACCGATCGTATTTCCATCTGTTTCAAACGCCTTAAGGCTGCAAATGAGAAGGCTCTGGTTACCTTCATAACAGCTGGTGACCCAAACCTTGCAACAACCGCAGCAATTCTGCCTCTGCTTGAAAAATCAGGCGCTGACATCATCGAACTTGGCATACCATTTTCAGACCCTATAGCCGATGGTCCAACTATTCAAAGGGCATCTGAAAGGGCTCTGTCCAATGGTGTCACTCTTGCAGAAATTCTTGAAATGGTAAAAAAAATACGTTCTGGAATTTCAGCTCCCATAATTCTGATGGGCTACAGCAATCCTGTTTATACCTATGGCTGGGAAAGATTTGCAAATGATGCTGTGGCTTCAGGGGTTGACGGTTTACTTCTGGTGGATCTGCCTCCAGAAGAAGCTGGAGAGATCCTTCCCTTTGCCGAGAAGTCTGGCCTCAAAATGATTTTACTTCTAACTCCCACATCTGATCTCTCAAGGATTGAAGTTGCCAACCGTTTTGGCGCAGGTTTTTTGTACTATGTCACAGTGACAGGTGTTACCGGAATGCGAAGCTCTATTGCCAGTGACCTCGCCGAAAATCTTGCGCGAGTAAGAGGACTTTCCGCTATCCCTGTTGTTGCGGGTTTTGGTGTTTCCACACCGGAGCAGGCCTCTAGTACTGCAAAATATGCCGATGGAGTAGTTGTCGGAAGCGCTATTGTAAAACTTTTTGAACAGTACACCGGAAAACGCTTGTATAAGGAGATATCCGCCCTTGTTTCATCGCTTAAAAAGGGCATGAAGTGAGATGACTACAAGATAAAGGATAATGATATGAGCTGGTTCAAACGTGACAAGACAGGCATAGAAAAGGCAAACACCAAAAATGTCAAGGTTCCGGAAGGGCTATGGACAAAATGCCCAGGCTGTTCTGCATCGGTTTTGACAAAAGAGATTGCAGAAAACAACCAGGTTTGTCCGAAGTGTGGCCATCATTACAGGATAGCCCCCAGAAAGCGTTTGCAACTTCTCCTGGATGGAGGAGCCTGGCAGGAGTTTGACGCTAACATTACGTCGGTTGATTTTCTGGAATTCAAGGATTCAAAGAGCTACCAGGACAGGATTGATCAGGCCGTAGCCAAGGGTGGTTCCCGTGACGCTGTTATTTGTGTCGAGGGTTCAATTGATGGTATTGCTGTTCAGGTTTCCATTTTTGACTTTTCTTTCATGGGTGGCAGTATGGGTAGTGTTGTTGGTGAAAAAATTACCCGCTCAATAGAACGTGCACTTGAGAAGGGCCAGCCAGCCATTGTCATATCCGCCTCTGGCGGGGCCCGTATGCAGGAGTCAATCCTTTCTCTGATGCAGATGGCCAAGACATCAGCAGCCCTTGCAAAGCTTAAAGAAGCAGGACTTCCGTTCATATCAATACTTACAGATCCAACTACAGGTGGGGTAACCGCAAGTTTTGCAATGCTTGGCGATATAAATATCGCAGAGCCAAAGGCTCTTATCGGTTTTGCTGGCCCACGGGTAATCGAGCAGACTATCCGCCAGAAATTGCCGGAAGGTTTCCAGCGTTCCGAATATCTGCTGGACCATGGCATGGTTGACATGATAGTGCCACGAAACGAAATGCGTTCAACCATGGCCCAGATTCTGTCAATGCTGGCTAAAAGGTAGCTGATGCCATTATCCGGACGCCTGTCTGACCTGTTCGGACGCAGACGTTTTGATATAAAGCCGGGAATTTCCCGGATAACCTCGCTTCTCTCCAGAATCGGCAATCCTGAACGTGAATTCCGTTCTATCCATGTTGTGGGCACCAACGGGAAAGGCTCAACTTCTGCTTTCCTTGCTTCCATGCTCACGACGGCAGGTTACAGAACCGGGCTCTTTACCTCGCCGCATCTGGTTAACTACCGAGAACGTTTCAGGCTTGACGGGACAGAAGTTGATGATCCTGTTCTTGACTCCATTGTTTCATCAATTTTGCAATCTGCATCGGAAGAAGACACTTTCTTTGAGCTTACAACCGCTGTAGCCTGCCGCTATTTTGCCGATTCCGGTGCAGATATTGCTGTGCTGGAGGCAGGCATGGGGGGCAGGTCCGACGCCACCGCTGCTGTTGAAGCATTGGCAACTGTAATTACTCCGGTCTCGATTGATCATACAGCGTGGCTTGGTAGCACTCTTAAGGAAATAGCATTCGAAAAAGTTTCCATTGCCGAGCCTGGCACAATGGTTATCAGTTCATTGCAGCCTTCTGAATCCCTCGATGTTATTGAGGCTGCCTGCAGATCCAAACGGAGTCCGCTACTGCTTGCAGATCGTGATTTCTTTGCATCGCCTGAGGCAGGATCATCTGTTTCATTCAGGTCGGGAAAAACCGTACTGGAAAATATTACATTAGGGATTCCTGGCAGCTATCAGATATGGAACGCAGCAACAGCAATAGCAGCCTGCAAAGCCCTCGAACCGGCCGGGTTCAGGGTTTCAGATGCAGATCTCAAAAAAGGGCTTTCATCAGCTGCCTGGCCGGGTCGGATGCAGCGTTATTATCTTAATGACGGTCAGGAACTGTTGTTGGACGGTGCCCATAATATGGCAGGGGCTGAAGCTCTTTGCGAATCAGTTTCAAAAGAGCATAATCCTGAAAAAACAGTAATGGTTACAGGATTAATGCAAGATAAGGATGTCTCCGGCATATCAGCTGTTTTGAAGAGGCTTGCAAACAGGATAATTACTGTGGCTCCGGCACAGGAAAGGGCTGAATCCCCGGCTGTTCTGGCTGGATACTTTGCTGGAGAGCACAGGGAAGTTCGTGTTGCAGGTTCTGTTGCTGACGGGATTAATTTAGCCCGGGCCATTTCAGGTTCGGGGGAGATTATACTTGTGACCGGTTCTCTTTTTGTCGTGGGAGAGGCCCTTGCCATGCTTTCCGGAGTTGACTGCCAGGCTGTAAGAGGATGATATAACAAATGTTAATACTGGAAAGCCAATCATAAAATGCTCATAAGATTTATTTCCATATTGTTTGCTGCACATTTTCTTTTGTTTGCGGCTGCAAAATCTGAAGCTGTGGAGCGCTCTGCTGCTGAGGGGATGCTTATCCGTGCCGACAAGATGGGGCATGATACGGTTTCCGATGCTCTTACTGCCACTGGCAATGTTGAGATGACCTGGCAGGATATGTCCATGACATGCGATCAGGCTACCTACAACAGGGAAACAAAACTTCTGATCGCGACTGGAAATGTATATATAGTAAAGGCCGGTGACGTAATGTGGGGACAACGACTGTTTCTTGATACCGAAACCGGCAGGGCCGAAATGGAGAATGGCCGTATCTTCATGACCCAGGGGAATTTCTATGGCGATGGAAAACATATAGCCAGAAGAAGCGAAGAGGACTACTCATTTCTGAAAGGTGGCCTTACAACCTGTGACGCAACGGTTCCAAGCTGGAAATTCGGAGCTGCTGACCTTGATCTTACGGTTGAAGACTATGCAACCGGCAGCAATGTGATCTTCTATGTGAAGGATATTCCTGTTTTCTACTTTCCCTATATTGTTCTTCCCGTAAAGAGAGAGAGACAGTCCGGCTTCCTGTTGCCGAAGTTTGGAAACTCCACCAAAAAAGGGGTGTCTGCAGATATTCCATTCTATTGGGCTATAAACGATTCGCAAGAGGCTACAATAGACCTCGATATCCAGTCCAAACGCGGGGTAGGACTGGGCGTTGACTACCGTTATCTTCGCAAGCGTGGCAGTGAAGGATCAGCAGGTGGTTACGCAATAAATGATCAGATTACAAAAGAGCTGCGAGGTCAGTTTTTACAGTATCATAAAGAGGTCTGGCCTGAAAATCTTACACTCATAACCAGTATTAACCTTACCAGCGATCCCAACTTCCTCTCGGACTATTCTGAAAAAAGTGGTGAGTACAACCGTCAGTATTATGATTCACGCATTGTTTTAACAAAACACTGGAATAACTGGTTGACAACTCTTCAGGGAATATATACCCAGGATTTTTATACTACCTCAAATACAACTACGCTTCAGCGCCTTCCCGAATTGTCTCTTTTTGGTGTGAGAGAGCAGATACTTGATTTACCCCTTTATAATGATACAGACATCATTGCGACAAACTATTATCGTGAGAAAGGTATGCTTGGCCAACGTGAGGTTGCTGTTCCAAGACTCACTCTTAATCATGGTTTTTTTGATGACAGGGTTAATACATGGATACAGGGTGGTGTTCAATTACGGGCGTATCAGGTTAGAAAAGCCGATGATGGAGTCTCCGGGAAGAGTACAGTGGCCGTTCCATTTGTAGAGGCTGGTCTTTCTGTCCCTGTAAGTCGTGTATTTCAAACAGAAATTGGTGACTTGAAAGCGATGCGTCATGAGATAGTTCCTGCTATACGATATAGCAATGTTG
This sequence comes from uncultured Geobacteraceae bacterium, assembly GCA_964643645.1. Classification (GTDB taxonomy): domain Bacteria; phylum Desulfobacterota; class Desulfuromonadia; order Geobacterales; family Pseudopelobacteraceae; genus Trichlorobacter. The sequence goes on along the minus strand of CAZXTZ010000002.1, from coordinate 3,846 downwards.
CTAATGTCAATCAATCCAAGACGCCGATTTTTGACCATTTTGACCGTATTGCTCCACAGAATGTGGTCTATCTTGAAATTACCAGTCACCTTGGCACTAAATTTCAGAAAGAAGAAGGGCCTGCAGTATATAGAGACCTTTCTCTGATACGTCTCACTCAAGGATATAGTTTCCAGTGGGGACGACAGGATCTACTCACCTCTGATCAGGATAAACCGGTAACGGATCTTTTTCTTGAAACAGAAACTACCGTACACAAAAACCTTCAATTGCTTGCAGATGCCCAGTACGACCACTATCTTAACAGGATAGTGAATACAACGCTTGGTGCAAGATTCAACAATCAGGATGGCACAACAGCAACAGTGAATTATCGTTGGAACAGTCAGCAGGTTGATTACCTTGAAGGTACTTTAGTGTTTGCCTACCTAAGGCCTGTATATCTGGGCTATTCAGCCAGGTACTCCTTTGACGGGAAAAAAGTTCTTAGTTCTGACTATTCAATAGAGTACCGCCATCAGTGCTGGAGTACATTATTTACTTACACGCAGCGGCCAGATGACTGGAGCTGGTCAGTTAGTTTCAATCTTGCGGGTCTCTTCAGTATAGGCAGTGCCTCTGCTTCAAATGCTCTCAGCAATAAATAGTTAAGAGGGGGCCTTTATAAATTGCACCCGACACCATCCATACCGCCTGTAAATTTTCCTCTCCTTTTTTCTGGAACATTTCCCCCAGTTTCCATGTCAAATAACTAGAATGCTGCAAAATTGAAATCATCTGATGATCTTGATATTGTCTCAAGTTGCAAAAAAGGTGATGTTTCAGCCTTTGAGCAACTGGTGATGCGCCATCAGAGGGCTCTCTACAATGTGGCGTTCCGTATCAGCGGCAATGAGGCAGACGCGGCCGAGATTGTGCAGGAGGCCTTTATCTCGGCATGGAAAAAGATCGGGGCTTTCCGTGGAGATTCAAAGGTTTCCACCTGGCTTGTCAGCATCGCTGTAAATCAGGCCCGCACACGGTGGCAGCAGAACCGCCAGAAGAAGGCGCGGGAGGAGTCCCTTGACCAGTCAGGGGAAAATGGGGATGGCGCCCCGATACAGCTGGCCTCGGACAGGCCCTCCGCGCTGGATCTGCTGGAACGGGACCAGCTTCGAGAACTGCTGGAGCGCTGCATTAAAGCACTGGAAACAGGATTCCGTGAGGTTCTGGTTCTGCGGGATATGCGAGAGATGTCATACGAAGATGTGGCCCAGGCCCTTGGCTTGCGGGACGGGACGGTTAAATCCAGGCTCTTCCGGGCCCGTGAAGCGGTGCGGGATTGCATTGCAAGGCATGGGGGACGGCCATGACAGGACACGATGATATAAAGAAGCTCCTTTCCGCCGCGGCCGGGGACGACCTTGGAGCAGAGGAACGCCTGTCGCTGGAACGGCACCTTAAGGAATGCCCTGAATGCAATGCAGAATACAGGGAGCTAAAGGCTATTCTTGCAGCTGTAAAGGCTACCCCTGAGCAGGAGCCACCTCCGTGGCTTGCCAGTCGGATAATGGCCACGATCAAGGATGAAGCATCTCCCCGACGAAGCTGGTTTGCCCGCCTTTTTCTGCCTCTGCAGTTAAAGCTGCCCCTTGAGGCTCTTGCCCTTGTAATGATCTGCGTTACTGCATGGCATGTAATGCAGGATGTTGAAAAGAATACGCAGATGAAGGAGGTTTCACCAGGCCTGATATCTGCGAGTAAGGATGATAACGCCCAACCTTTGAAAGTTCCTGACACTCAGCAGGCAGATAACGTTGATAAACAGAAAGATATTGCCGTAGCTCAACCTCAAAAGCCTTCAGCGCCTCTTACTGCTTTGCCGCAATCGCCTGCTGCTGCCGACATGCCTGTTTCCGAGAGGATCACCAACCAGCAGCCTCTGCAGTCAGCCCCTATGTTTGCCCCTCAAACGTCAGGCCGTGTTACGCCCGCCATCGAATCTGCTGAAAAGGTCAGGCCATCTTCAGAACCGCTGCCTGCCCCCTCAATGCAGAGCAGGGAAGAGGCGGCAGGGGTTGCCGCAGCGCCAGCTGCGGAGAGGAAGAAGCCGGCAATGCCAAAGTCCGAAGCAGCAGACAGATCTCTTCCCGCGGCTCCTCAGCAACTGCTTAATATCAGGCTGATGGTTGATGACCGCGACTTATTTGCGGAGAGACTCCGCAGTCTGGTAAGCGCGGCAGGGGGAACAGTCATCTCTACTAATCAGGAGTCTGCCCGTTGCAGGATGGATGCCTCAAAATTGCCGCAGTTTTTGTCAGACCTTTCCCGCATGGCAAGGTTCGCAACCCGGCAGCCTGAGAATATTCCGAAATCCGGTGTCGTGATGATAAATATTGCCTGGTGATCTGTCAGCCACTGCTTCTTGAAATAAAAGTCACCTGAAAATTTTCTGAAAAATGATTTCATTTTTTCGGGAACCTTTTTTCATACTGCGCTGTCTAAGGTAACAAAGGCTCACAAAAAGCCAATCACCTTTGGGAGGAAGCGTCATGAAAACCATCATATCAATCGTTCTGGCAGTCATCATCAGCGCAGCACAGGCATTTGCAGCCAGTATCGGTGACAGCGTGGAGGTGCGGATCATCTCTGATAACGGCAGGGAAGCGCCTTTTTATTCGGTTTCTGCCCGTTATCCATCTAAAAAGGTGTACGCCGAGGCGGTTAAGGGTGATCACTACAAGATCTCGGTTCGCAACAAGCTTGGCCGCAGGGTGGGTGTGGTTATAGCTGTTGATGGGCGCAACATCGTGTCCGGCCAGAAATCCTGGCTCAAGAACAGGGAGCGGATGTACATTCTTGATCCCTATGCCAGTTATGAATATTCAGGCTGGCGAACAGGCCAGGATAAGATAAACCGTTTCTATTTTACAGATGTTCCTGATTCATACGCAGCATCATTCGGAGATCAGAGCGCCATGGGGGTGATAGCTGTGGCTGTATACCCTGAGGTTCAGAGATACGAGCAACCGGCGCAACTGAGGAGTCAGGCTTCTGAATCTGCAATGCCCCCACCTCCATCAGCTGCTGCCGAGCGGAGGAAATCGGCTGCTCCTTCAGCGCCGTCGGCAAAGTCTGAAGCAGCAGACAATGCCGCAGGTACAGGATACGGACGCACCGAGTATTCTCCATCCCACACCGTTGCATTTGATCCGGAATCCCGTTCGGTTGAGAATATATATATCAAGTACGAATGGCGCAGCACCCTCTGTAAGATGGGCGTAGTTTCCTGTAACAAACCATACAGGAAGCCTGAAAATAGGCTTTGGGACAACGGTGGCTATGCGCCACCTCCTCCGGGCCGCTGAAAGTTTTCTTCCTATGCCCATGTCTTCTGTCTGCCCGGCATTGTATCTGCCGGGCAGTTGTTTTTTTGAGGTGGCCTTGCACAGCTCTTTATATGTGATATAGAGAATAGGTATTACACCTTGCCGTGCCTTCCAAAGGAGCTTCCCATGCCTGAGATTAACGGTGTCATGATGCAGTATTTCCAGTGGTACAATCCGGCGGACGGAACCTTGTGGAAGCAGGTTGCTGAAAAGGCACCGGAGCTTGCAAAGGCGGGTGTGACAGCCCTGTGGCTGCCCCCTGCCAACAAGGCCATAGGCGGCGCTGCTGATGTTGGCTACGGTGTGTACGACCTGTATGACTTAGGGGAGTTTGAGCAGAAAGGAACTGTGAGGACCAAATACGGCACAAAAGAAGAGTACCTTCTGGCAATTGCTGCCCTGAAATCTGCCGGGATACAGTGTTATGCCGATGCTGTGCTTAATCACAGGATAGGAGCCGATGCAGCGGAAAATTGCG
>CAZXTZ010000001.1:0-38048 GCA_964643645.1 uncultured Geobacteraceae bacterium | reverse complement strand
ATGAAAGTACGCAAGGCTATCTTCCCCGTTGCCGGCCTCGGAACCCGATTTCTGCCGGCCACCAAGTCATCACCCAAAGAGATGTTGCCACTTATTGACAAGCCATTGGTGCAGTACGTTGTTGAAGAGGCAGTGGCATCAGGCATAGAACAGATTGTTTTTGTGACAGGCCGAACAAAACGGGCCATAGAGGATCATTTTGACATATCTCCGGAGCTTGAGAATCACCTGGAAGAAAAGGGGAAAGATGCAACTCTACAGGAGGTTCGCGAGATAGCAGACATGGTGGATATCTTCTATGTCCGCCAGAAAAAGGCTTTGGGGCTCGGGCATGCCATACTATGTGCCAGAGACTTTATCGGCAACGAACCGTTTGCTGTCCTCCTTGGAGACGACATAATTGATGGCCCCAAACCATGCCTCAAGCAGCTTGTAGATATCTATGAAGAGAGAAAAGGCAGTGTGCTTGCCTTGGAGCGGGTGCCGATGGAGCAGATATCATCCTACGGCTGCGTTGCTGTGAAGCCACTTTCCGAGCGGGTGGTTGAAGTTACAGATATGGTGGAAAAGCCCAAGCGTGATGAGGCCCCATCAAACCTTGCCATCATCGGGCGATACGTCCTGACCCCGGCCATATTCCCGATACTGGAAAACCAGGCGCCCGGTCGGGGCGGTGAAATTCAGCTTACAGATGCTATCAGAAGCCTTTCCAATATCGAGTCGGTTTACGGATGCCTTTTTGAGGGCTTACGGCATGACTGCGGTGACAAGCTGGGATTTTTGAAGGCCACTGTTGATCTTGCTTTGAAAAGGGATGAGTTCAGGGAGGAGTTTACGGCTTATCTCAGGGAGAGGCTTGCTGGGCCAGCAGTTTCTTGATCAGATTTTCGATAACCTTGCCGTGGTGTGGAGAGAACCCCATCATTCTCTCAACAAGGTTTCCATTTCTGTCAATTATAAACAGTACGGGCACAGCCCTGACTCCATAATCAGACTGAACCTTTCTGGAGGCCATTACTATATGGTAGGGGAGGCCCTTCTCAGCGGCAAAGTTTTTCACATGACGTTCGCCGGTGTCGTCAACGCTCATCCCAACAATCTGGAGGCCCTGCTTCCCGTATTTTCTGTGCATCTCGGAAAAAAACGGCAGTGATTCACGGCAGGGTGAACACCATGTTGCCCAAAAGTCCAGAATTACAACTGAACCTTTGAGGGATTCATTTGACACCGGCTGTCCCGACAGGGCAAAACCCTTGAAAGCAGGCACCGGCTCAGATATGCGTGGCGCTGCAATTGAGGTTGTAACGATAAACAGAAGGGCTGCGACAGTTAATGCCGCAGCCCTTCTCCAGAATAAGGATATCAGTTTCATCAGGCTAGAGCGCCTTCGTAATGAGGGCTTCCAGCTGGGATCTGGGAACAGCCCCTACAACCTGATCTATAATCTTCCCGCCCTTGAAGAGAATAAGTGTGGGAATACCCCGTACAGAGAATTTTCCAGGCGTTGCGGGGTTGTCATCCACATTGACCTTGCCAACCTTTATCTTTCCGGCATAATCGTCAGCGATGGAGTCAATGAGAGGGGCAATCGCCTTGCATGGCTGGCACCATGTAGCCCAGAAATCAACAAGCACCGGAATGTCAGACTGCAGCACATCACGATCAAAATTTGCGTCAGTAAATGCAATTACTTTGTCACTGGCCATTTGAGAAAACCTCCTTCTTACTATTGTATACAATATTCTGCATAATACTTCGGTTCATTTTTTTTGCAAGCGAAAAACTGTTACAAAATGAAGGGATTTGAGGATTGATCACGCTAAATATTGATATTGCAGGAAAGATTGTCGTTTTACGTGAAAAGCTGTTGACGCGGCAAGATAGCGGAAAGTACAATAGCCGACTCGCCAGAGGTCACTTGGCGTCTGGAGCTGCTGCATCACCTGCGTCTTTGAGACAGCCTGGCAGCAGATGAATATGTCCGTGTATCACTTTCAAGGCTTGGCTTGAGCCCGGATCTGTTTCCCCGGAACCGGGTCTGACTCCAAGCCGAGGTTAACCTAATGACCCGAATATCCTTTTATCTTACCATTCTCCTGTACGGGGCAGCCACCCTGCTTTATCTGGGCTGTCTTGTAAAGTCCAATCCGCTTCTTTCGGTGCTTGCCCGTCGCACCCTTGTGGCCGGCTTTCTCGCTCATTGCCTTGCCGCCATACATCGCCTGATAGCGGCGGGCCATCTGCCTGTTACCACCATGCATGAATCTCTATCATTTTTTGCCTTAAGCATAGCTTTGGTACTTCTCATCTTTGAATACCGCTACAAGGCAACTTCGCTGGGATCTTTTGTTATGCCGGTAATCATGGTCATGGTGGCTGCGTCAAGTGTATTCACAGGGGATCTGAAACCACTGGATCCGGCCTTGAAAAGCCTCTGGATATACTCACATACAATACTTGCCTTCGGGGCTTACGCCTGTTTCACCATTTCCGGCGGAACAGCCGTGATGTATCTGATACAGTCCCGCTTTCTGAAGACCAAGCACTTAGGCGCGATGTTCAGAAAGCTGCCATCCCTCGACATCCTTGATGAGATCGGCTACAGATCCCTTACTTTCGGCTTTCCAATGCTGACCGTTGCCATAATCACCGGGGCCATCTGGGCCTCAAAGGCCTGGGGCAGCTACTGGAGCTGGGATCCAAAGGAAACCTGGTCATTCATTACATGGCTTATATATGCGGCTCTTCTTCACGGCAGGCTCACAACAGGCTGGCGGGGACGACGAGCCGCCATCCTTACTGTCGTCGGTTTCTTTGTAATGCTCTTTACATTCATCGGGGTAAACCTCTTCATCCCCGGCCTTCACAGCTACAACTGACTGGATGGAGAGAAAATGAACATCATTGTTGTGGGGCTGTCACACAAAACAGCCTCGGTGGATATACGGGAAAAGGTGGCCTTCTCCCCCAACAGCATGGAAAAACCGCTGGCTGCGCTTACCGCACTTGAAGGTATTATTGAGGGGATCATTGTATCCACCTGCAACAGGGTTGAGATATATGCAACCACAAGGGATATCGCCGGGGGGATGGGGCGAATCCGAAGGTTCCTTGCTGACTGGCACAGGCTTCCATTTGACACCATTGAGCCACACCTCTACAGCCACCACGGGGAAGAAGCCATAAGACATGTATTCAGGGTAGCATCAAGCCTGGATTCCATGGTGGTTGGCGAGCCCCAGATTCTGGGACAGATAAAGACAGCATACGGTTACGCAGCCGAATACAAGAGCTCCGGGATCATACTTAACCGTTTCCTGCACAAGGCGTTTTCTGTTGCCAAACGGGTAAGAACCGAAACAAGGATAGCATCATCAGCAGTTTCGGTCTCCTTTGCGGCTGTTGAACTTGCCAGAAAAATTTTCGATACCCTTTCCGATAAAACAGTTCTTCTTATCGGGGCTGGTGAGATGTGCGAGCTGGCGGCCCGTCATTTTCTCTCGAATGGCGCAAAGGGGGTGCTTGTCGCCAACCGGACATTTGAAAAGGCCGTTTCACTGGCTGAAGAGTTCGGCGGCACCGCAATTCCCTTTGATGAGCTTTTTTTGCATCTGCACAAGGCAGATATTGTGCTTACCTCAACAGGTGCAAACCACTTCATAATAACTCCAAAAGATCTTGATGAGGTTGTAAGGCGGCGCAGGATGAAGCCTATGTTCATTATTGACATAGCTGTGCCCAGGGATGTTGATCCAGCGGTAAATGATCTTGACTCCGTATATCTCTATGACATGGATGACCTCCAGCAGGTGATCGCAACAAACCTGGAGGGGCGCAAGCTTGAGGCGGACAAGGCAGAAGCGATCATCAACGAGGAAATAGTCCAATTCTACAAATGGGTGGCAACCCTTGAGGTTACACCCACCATTGTGGCTTTGCGTTCAAGATTCGAGGAACTGCGCAGACAGGAGCTTGCAAAGACTCTGGCTGCCTGGAAAGAGGCCCCGGATGATGCAGAGAAGAGAATGGATGCCCTGACATCGGCGCTTGTGAACAAGATACTGCATCAACCCACAACTCTTCTTAAACAGACGGTGCAGGGAAACCGCAACGACCTGTATCTGGATGCGTTGAGGGCACTTTTTGATCTGGAAGTGGGTAGAGATGATGAAAATTCACTTGAACTGGAAGAATAAACCATAAAGGAGAAAACAAATGGCGCCAAAACTCCTTCGCATAGGAACCAGAGCCAGCCAGCTTGCCCTCTGGCAGGCAAACTGGACAAAGGGAGAGCTTGAAAAGAGATATCCCGGCATAACGATTGAGCTGGTAAAGATAAAGACCCTGGGAGACAAGATACTGGATGTGCCTTTGGCCCAGGTTGGTGGCAAGGGTCTGTTTGTAAAAGAGATAGAGGAGGCGATGCTTAAGGGTGAGATTGATCTTGCCGTTCACAGCATGAAGGATGTCCCCACCGAGTTTCCTGATGGTCTCGGGCTTGTTGTTACCACCGAGCGGGAAGATCCTCGCGATGCTTTCATCTCGGACGGGGTAAAATTCAGTGATCTGAGGCAGGGGGCCAGAATAGGCACCAGCGCCCTGCGCAGGCAGGCCCAACTGCTTAAGGCTCGTCCTGATCTGGAGATGGTCATCATAAGGGGCAATGTGGAAACAAGAATCCGCAAGCTCAAGGAAGACAGTCTTGATGCTGTAATCCTTGCCGCTGCGGGCCTCAACAGGCTGGGGTTCACCGGAGTAATAACCGAGCTGCTCTCACCTGACTTTTCAATTCCGGCAATCGGCCAGGGCGCCTTGGGTCTTGAGTGCCGCCTTGATGACAAAGAAACCATTGATGCTATTCTGTTCATGAACCATCCGGAAACCGCAGCTGCTGTAACAGCTGAAAGGGCACTGCTAAAACGTTGTGAAGGTGGATGCCAGGTGCCTATAGCTGCACACGGAACAATGGAGGGAAACAGCTTGAGGCTTGTCGGCTTCATCGCCTCCGTTGACGGCAGCATAACAGTGAAGGATGAAATCAGCGGCGCCCCTGTTGATGCACAGAAGCTTGGATACGAACTTGCCGATCGTCTGCTTGCCGCAGGCGGGCGTGAGATACTGGAAGAGGTGTATAAAAGGGAGCTGTCGCCAAAAGATGAGTAGCCTCTGTGGCAAACGGATAATTGTGACCCGTGCAGCAGACCAGGCAGGGGAATTTTCACGGGTTCTGGAAGAGCGTGGAGCCACGGTCATTGAGTGCCCCACAATAGAGCTATACAATGCTGAATCCTCCGAAGAACTGGAAATGGCTGTCAATTCAATCGAAACCTTTGACTGGTTGCTGCTTACTTCGGCAAATGCAGTCAGATTCTTCTTTGAACTGCTTGATCGCAAGGGGAAGGACAGCAGGTCTCTGGCTGCCTGCAAGGTCTGCGTGGTCGGCCCGAAAACCGCAGAGCTGCTTATGGCAAAAGGAATTTTGCCGGATCTGATGCCGGAAAACTTTGACGGTGAGGGGGTTGTTGAGGCTTTTAAAAAGATCGGGGTAAAAGGAGCAAGGGTATTCTTCCCCAGAGCTGACAAGGCCAGGGATGTAATCCCAAAAGGGCTGCAAATGATGGGGGCAGAGGTGGTCTCACCGGTTCTTTACTTCAACCGCGCCCCCGAATCTCTCCCGGTTGCAGTAATAAAAGCCCTGGAAAATCGTGAGATTGATATCATTACTTTCAGCGCCTCATCAACAGTAACAAATCTTGCGGAACTTATTGGCGGCAAGGAAAAACTATGCGCCCTTCTTGAAGGTGTGACCGTCGCATCAATCGGGCCTGTCACATCAATGAGCTGTCGCGATATTGGGCTTAAGGTTGATACAGAACCTGAAAGATCTACACTTGCTGCTCTGGTGGATGCGATAGAAGGGTTTTATGAACGTAAAACAGAGCTGGAACCAGTATGAGCCAAATTCTGTCACATCTTAATTCCCCCCAGAAAGAGGCAGTGCTTCATGGTCAGGGGCCTCTGCTTATCCTTGCCGGAGCAGGATCAGGAAAGACTCGCGTTATTACCCACAGAATTGTCCATCTTATCCGTGAGCTGGGTGTTTGCCCCTGGAATATCCTTGCAGTGACATTTACCAACAAGGCGGCCAAGGAGATGGCAGAGCGGGTGGAACATCTGCTGGGGACAAAAGACACTCCGCTTATTGCTACATTTCATGCTGCTTGCGGTCGAATTCTGCGACAGGAAATACATAACCTGGGTTATGACAGAAACTTTGTCATATATGACGATAAGGACTGTGAGCGCCTGTTAAAAGATCTGATAAGAGAGTTGGATCTTGATGACAAGAAGTTTCCTGCAAACAGTGTCGGGGCGCGGATTGATGACTGCAAAAACCGTGGCCTGATGCCTGATGAAGTACCTCCGGGAGATCTGTGGAATAAGCAGTTTATAAAGATTTACGCCGCCTATCAGGAGCGTTTGAAGCGATGCAACGCCCTTGATTTCGGGGATATGATCCTCCAGACGGCAAGGCTTTTTGAGCAGAATAATGAACTGCTGGCCCGTTGGCAGGAGCGTTTTCAATGGCTGCTTGTTGATGAATATCAGGATACAAACCCGGTTCAGTATCACCTTATACGTCTTTTGGCCGGAGCACGGAGAAACCTGTGCGTGGTGGGGGACGATGATCAGTCAATCTATTCATGGCGTGGGGCAGATATCCGGAATATTCTGGAATTCGAGAAGGATTTTCCGGATGTTACCGTAATCCGCCTGGAACAGAACTACCGGTCCACGCCCACAATCCTTAAGGCGGCCGGAGCGGTAGTAGCCAGAAATTCAGGACGCAAGGCCAAGACACTCTGGACCGATAATCCGGATGGAGAACCTGTCTGCTATGAGCAGCTGGATACGGACAGGGCTGAAGCGCGATTCGTTTCTGCCGAGATCCTCAGGCTGAAGGGCAAGGGCATGTCTCTTTCCGAGATGGCCGCTTTTTACCGTACAAACGCACAGTCACGGCTTCTGGAGGAAGTACTGGCAGCTGAGGGAATTCCTTACCACATAGTTGGAGGAGTACGCTTCTATTCCAGAATGGAGGTCAAGGATATCCTGTCATACTTAAGGCTCCTGGAAAATCCAGCTGACGAGATATCCCTAAGGCGGATTGTCAATGTGCCTCCTCGCGGTATCGGCGCTTCTACAGTTGAAAAGGTTTCCGAACTGGCATCCAGTGAACAGATATCGCTTTTCGATGCCTTTGAACGTGCTCTCTCTTCAAACATTCTTGGCAGTGGCCCCCATAGCAAGGTAAGCGCCTTTGTGGATCTGCTTCAAAATCTCAGAAGTCTTTCAAAAACTGTTGCGATGGCCGATCTTGTCAAGTCTGTTCTTGATGATACCGGATATATGGAACGACTTGAGCAAAGCAGGCATGAAGAGGACAGCGAGCGGCTTGAGAACCTTTCCCAGCTCGTTTCGGCTGTTGAGGAGTTCAGCGCCGCAAATCCGGAGTTCGGTCTGGCCGATTTCCTGGAACATGTGGCGCTGGTATCGGATATTGAGCGGGGGACAGCTGGAAGGGCCTCGGTTACCCTGATGACTCTCCACGCAGCCAAGGGTCTTGAGTTTGAGGCGGTGTTCATGGTTGGAATGGAAGAACGACTGTTTCCACATGTCAGGGCTCTGGATGACCGCGATGGCATGGAGGAGGAGAGAAGACTCTGCTATGTGGGGATGACCCGTGCAAGGGAGCGACTGTACCTTCTGAACGCCAGACGGCGAATGATTTTCGGCCAGGATCAGTTTAATCCACCATCCCGTTTTTTGAAGGAAATACCTCAGGAGTTGCTGAATAAGGGACAATTATCAAGGGTTAGAGGGTTCCAGCAGATGACAGACCGTTCCTTGCCGATGCCGGCACATAATCTTGCAGCTGTAGCATCCGCCTCAAATGAGGTTGAGACTGTGCCAGAACCATCTGACGAATATGGAGACTCTATCCGGCCCGGAATGAAAGTAAAACATGCTCAATTCGGTGTAGGTGTAATCCGCAAGATAGAAGGCCAGGGGGATGCACAGAAATTGACCATTGACTTCAAAGACACAGGTTACAAGAAAATGATGGCCAGATTTACCCGTCTGGAGCGGGTATGAAAAAAGCTATGCCGGCGCTTTCATTTGATCTTGTGCTTGAGGCGGAAGACCGTCTGCGAAAAAGAGTGCGCCGCACCGAGCTGATAGCATCTCCTCATTTTACTGATCTGCTTGGATACCCGGTGTTTCTCAAGTGCGAAAACCTCCAGAAAACCGGAGCATTCAAGCTTCGTGGCGCCATGAACTTCATGACAGCCTGGGGACGCTCCGAACTGAGCGCAGGCGTCATCGCAGCATCTGCGGGAAATCACGCACAGGGAGTCGCTTATGGCGCTGACCTGCTGGGGATTCCATCATGTATATTCATGCCCGAAACTACGCCACCGCAGAAGGTTCAGGCCACAAAGGATCTTGGAGCAGAGGTAAGACTGACCGGAGCCAACTTTGATGAATCCTTTGCTGCGGCAAAGAAAGAGAGCGACACAAGAGGTACAGTATTTATCCACCCTTTTGACGATCCGCTGGTAATTGCCGGTCAGGGCACCATCGGGCTTGAAATAATGAAGGATCTCCCTGACGTGGACACTGTTATTGTACCGATAGGTGGCGGCGGGTTGCTTGCGGGAGTTGCAACTGCAATAAAAGGTATGCGGCCATCTGTCAGGGTTGTTGGTGTGGAGTCGGTTGCAGCTCCCTCAATGTACCGTGCTGTAAAGGATGGCAGAATAAGAGAGGTAAGACTTGAAGCCACAATTGCAGACGGAATTGCGGTAAAAAAGCCGGGGCGTCTCACAACCCCTGTTATCCGGCAACTGGTCGACGAAGTTGTTCTTGTCGAGGAGGAGGAGATTGCCCTTGCCATTGTTGCGCTGCTTGAAAAAAGCAAGCTGTTGGTTGAGGGAGCAGGGGCCGTAACCCTTGCAGCTCTTCTTAATAAACGTCTTAAAGGGCATCCCGGCAAAACAGTATGCCTCCTTTCCGGTGGGAATATTGATGTGAGAACCCTTGCACTGGTTGTAGAAAGGGGCTTGCTTGCTGCGGGTCGCTACTTAAAGCTTCGGGTGGAGATAGACGACACCCCCGGCTCCCTTGCAACACTTTCGGCTGATCTCGCAAGCGTGAAGGCCAACATACATGACATAGCCCATGATCGCAGGACAAAAGGGCTTGTCATGGGAAAAACCGCTGTTCAGCTTCTCCTTGAAACAAGGGGAAGGGAGCATGCCCGTGATATTGAAAAATATCTTCTGGGCAGGGGATATATCTTAAATGCCGATCCGTTTTAGCCTGATTTACAGTAGTAATTTATAGTGCTAATCTTCCAGAAACTCCAAGGTTCAATCCAACTCAAGAAAGGCTGCCATCTGATATGAAACGTAAAGGAATAATACTGGCAGGCGGCGCTGGCACCCGCCTTCACCCGGCTACACTTGCGGTTTCAAAACAACTGCTACCTGTATTTGACAAGCCGATGATCTACTACCCTCTAACAACTCTCATGCTTGCAGGTATCCGTGAGATACTTGTCATATCAACACCTCTGGACACCCCCCGGTTTGAGCAACTACTTGGCAGCGGAGAACAGTGGGGCATCTCCATATCATATGCAGTGCAGCCTTCTCCTGATGGCCTGGCACAGGCGTTCATAATCGGCAAATCATTTATTGGAGATGCTCCCTCTGCCCTGGTTCTTGGAGACAATATCTTCTATGGTCACGATTTCCATCAGTTGTTGGCCAGAGCCATGAATAGGACAGACGGGGCCAGTGTATTTGCCTACCATGTCCATGACCCGGAACGTTATGGTGTGGTTGAGTTTGACGAGAATCTCAGGGCAATAACCCTTGAAGAGAAACCTTCAGCGCCGAAGTCAAATTACGCCGTTACAGGACTTTATTTTTACGATACCAGGGTAACCGCCCTTGCAAAGGATCTCAAGCCATCTCCGAGGGGAGAGCTTGAGATAACAGATCTGAACAGGCTTTATCTTGAACAGGGCAACCTTTCTGTCGAGATTATGGGGCGGGGATACGCATGGCTTGATACCGGCACCCACGAATCCCTGCTTGAGGCATCCCAGTTCATACAGACCATTGAACGTCGCCAGGGATTGAAAGTTGCGTCCCCGGAAGAGATATCATGGCGTCAGGGATGGATTGATGATGAAGCCCTTTCCGCCCTTGCCAGACCGCTCTCCAAAAACGAGTATGGCCAGTATCTGCTGGCCCTTATAAGGGAGAAACTGCAAAAATGAACATATCACCATCTGCAATACCGGATCTGCTGGTTATAGAACCGAAAGTTTTCGGGGATGACAGAGGTTTTTTCTTCGAGAGCTTCAACCAGAAGATCTGGACTGAAAAAACAGGGCTGGCAACCAGTTTTGTTCAGGACAATCATTCCCGTTCTGCCAAAAATGTTTTGCGCGGCCTCCATTATCAGATTGTAAAACCGCAGGGCAAGCTTGTGAGGGTTGTATCAGGCGAAGTTTTTGATGTTGCGGTTGATATCAGAAAAGATTCTTCCACATTTGGAAAGTGGTTTGGTCTGGTGCTTTCGGCGGAAAACAAGAAGCAGTTGTGGGTTCCAGAAGGTTTTGCCCACGGCTTTCTTGTGCTTTCCGATTTTGCAGAGTTCCTGTATAAAACCACCGATTACTGGTATCCGGAGTATGAGAGGAGCATAGTCTGGAACGACCCCGATCTGGCCATAGACTGGCCCGTTGATGGCGAGCCTGTCCTTGCCCCCAAGGACAGGGATGGGAAACGCTTTATGGATGCTGAGTATTACTGATTCAGCTTTCCCATCATTTTTCTGTGGCTTAAATAGAGAATCTTATACCTTATTTGGGGTGCAAAATTAATCAAACAAATTCCAGTCCAATGGGATAGATATACCAATATTGTTGATTATACTGGGATTATAATTGATTTGTCTGGATTGGCACACCATCTGCATACATTGATTTCATCACAAATTCATCAGGAGGATGTACAAATGAAAAAGATCGTTGCTTCAATCGTTGCTTCACTCGTAGCCGTTGCTTTCGCTGGTGTTGTTGTTGCTGCTGAGCCCAAGAAAGACGCAGCTCCTGCTGCTGCTCCTGCTGCTGCTGCTCCTGCTGACCCAGCTGCTGCTCCTGCAAAGCCTGCAAAGAAGAAGAAGCCTGCTAAGAAAAAAGCTGCTAAGAAAGACGCCGCAGCTCCTGCTGACGCAGCAGCTCCTGCAGCAGCTCCTGCAAAGTAATTTCTGTCAGACTGAAGTTAAAAGAGGCCGCATCCATCTGGATGCGGCCTCTTTTTTTACCTGTATTATTCCCAAATAATGCATGGCCGGAACAAAACGATCCAGACGGAGACAGGATTACAGCTGTTCTTCCTCCTCCTCCACTTCGTCCGAAGTCATATGAGAAGGGTTTGTTTTGGGCCCCCAACCGACCCAGACAAATTCAGGATCAATCATATTGTCGTAATAGCCGGGCGCTGGCACCATTGCAAATACAGATTCTGTAGCTCCAATAATTGCACGATAGCCAAACATTAAAGCTCCACTTAGAGGACCGATCATGTAGCCCGGTGCACCGTAATCCCTGCCCATAATCATAGTCTGCTTAGGTATTTCAAAAGCTGCGGTTCCCATGTTTACAAGTCCTCTGCCAAACTTGACGGTGATCTTTCCGGTAATACTTTCTGGAGTTTCATCATTTGCCGCATACACCTGTGATGACAAAAGCACCAGTAATGACACTGCACAGAATATCCGTTTCATATAGTCTCCTTTGTAATCATTCATTAATACTCGTGTAAGATGTATCACAGGTTTGCGGGGTGTGCAAGTGAACTGGAGGCAGAAAAGCAAATAAAATCTGACTAAAACAGCGCTGGCTGCTCAGGCGCAAAGCTGGTTGCCCGTTCAAATACAGCTCTTAAACGCTCTGAATACCAGCTTGTGTTGATGTCGTGGCAATCAGGGGAAAACTCATCAATTCCCTTTGCATGGTCGTAAAGAGTGACATCAGGAGTCCCCCCTGTTACATAGTATGAGATTTTTTCTCCGGACCTGCTTCCCCCTTTGGTTCTGCTGGCGACCTCATAAACAGCGTTTCTGTGCCTGCGTCCGGAAGCTACCTGTCTGAAATACTCATCAAGCGACTCTGTAAGGGTTTCAGTACGGGCTATCCATGTTATATCAAAATCGTTGGATCTCAAGCGTTTCAGATATCTTGCCTGAAGCTCTCTTAACTCCGCAGAGCGTCCTTCAAGAAGCATCTGAAGCAATTCAAAAAGAAACTCTTTCAGGTATGGTTCAAACAGCTTTGAATCAAGTAGAGATCCTTTTAAATAAATATTTCCGTTACGGTCAAGCAGCGCAAAATTCCCATGCCTGTAGAGGAGCATTGAACGATAGCAGCATGACAGACGAATTCCTGTTTTTGCAGGTAAAACAGCAGACAATAGACCCTTAAGTGCTGCAATATCCTCAGCCCCATCTGTTCCTTCTGAAGGAACAAAGTATATCTCGTCAACTCCTGACTCAACGGGCTCTGTCCCCCTTTCAATCAGCCAGGCTGTCATATCTCTTATGATTACTTTACCCAGCCGGAGCAGTTCTTCTGATGCCTGAAGGTCGTAAAAATTCAGCTGTGAGACGGCCAGCATGGCCGGAATAGAACGGACAAGAGAAGCTAATGCCTTGTTTCTGATTTCTGAAGAGGAGCCCTTTTGTTCCGATAGCATTCGGCAAAGGACAGACATAAAGGGGAGTATTATGCCAGCATGGTCTGATTCCGGTTTAATCCTGTATAAAAGCATTATTGATGAGTGGATCAAGGAGATGTCGCAACAGGCCACAGGGCTGAAAAGCCCCCTGGAAAAAGGCTCCATGCTTGAAGATGCCTTCTTTGTTGAGGCCTTGGCTGCCTGGGGAACAGATCTGGCAGTGCGTATGTATTCTCTCAGTATTAGAGAATTTGCTCTGGCCTGTGGTGTACGAAGCAGCATTGACTGAAAGCTGTATGGAAAAATGGATGCCTGCTTATAGTAAAGCGGGGCCTGAATGAGATACTCTTTAAGCAGGGCTGAAGCAGACCTTGGAGTGTTGCAAGTTGCAAGCGGCATAAAACTTTTCAGCCCGTCAAGACGTGGCAACGCCTTCATCTCAATGACTGAGCGCCCGTATATGGAACAAACAGGCCAATCACCACCAGGATCGCCTTTAAATCCTGTAAATACCGGAGATGCACCATTTCTGCCCCATCGCAGTCTTCGTATATCAACTGTTGATCTTTCCGGCGATTCTGAGAGTGAAAGATGGGTAATATCATCTGTCAGGATAATATCAGGATCCTCTCTGGCAATTACGGCGGCAAGCTGTTCAAAGGGAGATTGATCGCAGAGTGTTTTAGACACCAGACAATCTTCAAGCCCGTTATTACAGGCAATTGTTATTGAGTATCCATTATCGGAACCAGAAGTTCGTTTATCACCTAATCGTTTAACTTCAACGGCCATCACCCTGATCTCTGAACAGTCAAGTCCTTTGAAAAAGGTTATGCCTGTCCTGACAAGGAATTGCTGAACCGGGTCGCAAATAAAATGGAAACCCGTTCCTGGAACAGCCGAAGCTTTATCAAGAAAATCCTTTGAGCAGCAGCAATCCTGCCATGTTTGGAATGTTAAAAGAAATTTGAGAATATTTTCGCCTGACAGCTGTAGTATATCGAATAGTAAGGGGCAGTTTTTAAGTGATTCAGGGTTATCAACAAGCAGAAAGGGTTCAAACGGGTAATCATGTATGGTTACCCCTTGGCTGTCACGGATAAACACCCTGCAAAATCGACCGGAATGTTCAACCGCAACAACACCTTGCAGGGAATTCTGACCATAAAGGATAATCTCTGTAGATTTTTGATCCATTGGCATGAATGAATTATAACCTGATACTTCAGAATTTCATCCATTAAGACAAAAAAAGGCGCTGTCAAACGACAGCGCCCCAATAATCTGAATAATTTTATTACTTGCTGTGTTTTGCAAGATATGCTGCAACACCTTCTGCCGTGGGCTTCATCGCTTCATCCCCCTGCTTCCAGTTGGCCGGGCAGACCTCGCCATGGGTATCGGTAAAGTGTAATGCATCGAGCATTCTGAGTGCTTCATCAACGCTACGCCCCAAAGGAAGATCATTTATCACACAGTGGCGGACAACACCTTTAGGGTCTATGAGAAAGAGTCCACGTAGAGATACGCTTGCCGGATGTTCGATGCCGTAAGCCTTTGTGATATCTTTGTTGAGGTCTGCAACCATAGGGAACTGCACCTGGCCTATGCCCCCATCCTCTACCTTTGTGTTTTTCCATGCAAGGTGGGTATATTTTGAGTCCACAGACACGGAAATAATCTCGCAATTGCGTTTTTTGAACTCATCAAGTTTTTTGTTGAATGCAAGGATTTCAGAAGGGCATACAAATGTGAAATCCAGAGGATAAAAGAGAAGATAAACATACTTGCCCTGATATGAAGAAAGAGTTATCTGGGCGAATGAGTTGTCAGACATTACTGCATCAGCGGTAAAATCGGGAGCGGCTTTTGTAACAAGTGTGCAAGTGGACATGACGGTTCTCCTTGAATTAAGTTTAATAGGACTCATAAAGTCTTGTTTGTTAGATACCAGCCCTTTGGAGAAGTTGTCAAGAGAATAAAAGAGCTTTTTGGTCTTTTTAGAGATAGGGTGAAAAAAGCCTCGCTGCATTGTCTCTAAACTTTATGTATAAAGGTCTCTCCTCCAGCATAAAAAGGGAAGTTTCTTTTGAATTTGCAAGGGCTTGCTCAAAATAGCTGTCAATAACTGATGCAAAGGCAGAGTCGTATATACTCAGATTCAGCTCGAAATTTAGGCGCAGGCTTCTGGTGTCAAGATTTGCAGAACCTATGAGTGAATATATATCATCAACAACCATAAGTTTTGTATGTGTGAACGGGGCGGCCTGCTCTACAATTCTTACTCCATTTTTTACTAGTTCCCAGTACGAAGCCCTGCTGGCCCAGGCTACAAATGGAAGGTTATTATGGGCAGGCAGCAGGAGTGTTACTTCAACCCCACGGAGCGCAGCAGTGGATAAAGCTGTTATCATCGGCCTGTCTGCAATGAAATAGGGGGTCATTATTCTTACCTTTTTGCGAGCTGAGGAAAGCGCCCCCATAAGAATCCACTCAAGTTTTCTGAATTCACGGTCTGGCCCGTCTCCTATAGCACGTACCAGAGAGTTTCCGGATTTCGCAAGGTCAGGAAAAAAAATCGGTGCATCCAGCAGTTCACCGCTTACAAAATGCCAGTCTTCAAGAAATATTCTCTGGAGATCTCCAACAACCGGGCCCTGTACCCTGAAATGAAGGTCGCGGGTTGCCTCCTCTATCGGTGTCCTCTGGATGCAATGCCGCGTCCTGATATTCATGCCTCCTGTAAATGCCAGATTGCCGTCAATTACAAGAAGCTTCCTGTGATTGCGAAGATTTATAAAAGGCCCCTTTGACAGCGGTAAATAGAGCCTTATATCAACAGAAGAACCCTCAAAGGCTGATCTGGCTGTAAGGTGGCTGTATTTTTCACCCATGGCATCAACCAGCACCCTCACTTCAACGCCCCTTGAAGATGCGCCTGAAAGGGCTGATATTATTTCAGCACCTACACCGTCACCATCAAATATGTAACTGGACATATTTACTGTTTCTTTTGAGGCATTAATAGCCTCTATCATGGCAGGATACGCGGCCTCTCCGTTTTCAAGGGGTTCAAGGAGATTGCCATACTTCAGTC
The DNA here is from genome assembly GCA_964643645.1 of uncultured Geobacteraceae bacterium. Lineage (GTDB taxonomy): Bacteria > Desulfobacterota > Desulfuromonadia > Geobacterales > Pseudopelobacteraceae > Trichlorobacter. The sequence goes on along the minus strand of CAZXTZ010000001.1, from coordinate 22,136 downwards.
TGTTCCGAACCACCCTGTCTTCCAGCAGGGCCAGTTCCTTGATCCTTTCATACTTTACCGGGATTGGCGCTGAACTGTCTGAGGCATAATTTGTAAATTCACTTCCAGAGAGCCTTTTCCCGATCTTTTTCCAGACCCTTGCTCTGCGTGTAATCCTGTTTATTCCCAGAATCCAGTACGACAGGGGGCCCAGAATGGGAATGGCTATTGATATTATTAGCCATAGAAGGGCGGAACGTGGATCCCGTTTGTTAAGTATGGCATGTCCGGCAGACCATAGAGCCAGCACTATCCATGCGCTGAAAAAAATAAAAATAAGAAGTTCATCTATCCAGAAGACGAGTTTAATCAATTATCACATCACCATTTTCTATTCTTACAGGCCATACCTTAAGACAGAATTCGGGATGCTCCTTGCAGCTACCATCAGACAGCTGAAAACGAAAGCCATGACGCGGGCATGAAAGATAGCCGTCTTTCACAAGGGCCGCGCCAAGTGGCGCACCCTGATGGGGGCATTCATTTTCGAACGCAAAAATTTTCCCCTTGAAGTTAAATAGAATGACGCCCTGACCATCAACTTCAATCTGCTTTTTCCCCATTTCAGGGATTTCACCCAGCTTGGCCACTACACCCATTTGACACCTCCGTTTAATCTGAAATTTGCATAAACCTTACCACACTTCTAAATCAGGTTAGAAATCAAATACTGCAAACCTTATAGGCGTAAAGGAAAATATATTGCACAAAAAACAGGCGCAACTTTCTATTCAAATGATAGCTGCTGATTGTAATATGCTGATATTTAACTATTTTTAAAGATGGCACGCTCAATGCTCATATCGGAATGACAGACGATGCAAAGCCAATCAAGGGTAAATGCCGCTGTCCTCCTTCTTACGGGGGTGGGAAATCACCCCCGATTTTTGGAGATAAAAAACAAATGGCGATGTTTGAAAATACCAATCGTCACCCAGGAAAGGAGAGATTTATCATGAAGATGGTTGAAGCGATTATCAAACCGTTCAAGCTTGACGAAGTAAAAGATGCGCTTAACGAGATCGGCATCGAAGGTATTACCGTAAGTGAGGTAAAGGGGTACGGGAGGCAGAAAGGACATACTGAGCTTTATCGAGGAGCCGAGTATGTTGTCGATTTTATTCCAAAGGTCAAGATAGAGATCGCAGTTTCAGACGATTTGGTCTCCAAGGTTGTGGAGACAGTACAAAATACAGCAAAGACCGGCCGGATAGGTGACGGAAAGATATTTGTCCTTTCCCTTGATGAGGCGGTGAGAATAAGAACCGGAGAAACCGGTGGCGAAGCGATTTAAATAACACAATATTCAGATGGATACAGGAGGCAAGCCATGAAACTGAAGCACACACTTATAATTACGATGTTTGCGCTGTTCACAGCGATTCTTTCCGTGAATGCAGTTGCAGAAGAGAAGAAAGATGGAGCTGTAACGTCAGCAGTTGCTGTTGAGGCACCCAAAGCCCCGGCAGCAGTTCCGGCCGAAGCGCCAGCAGAACCGGCAAAGCCCAAGAATGTTGATCCGGTCCTGAATACGGGCGACACCGCCTGGATGTTGGTATCATCAGCCCTTGTGCTGTTCATGATACCCGGACTGGCTCTGTTTTATGGCGGCATGGTTCGCCAGAAGAACGTACTCTCCACTATGATGCACTCATTTGTAGCGATGGGCATAGTGGGGGTTCAGTGGGCTCTCATAGGCTATTCTCTCTCATTTGGCCCGGATGTTGGAGGTGGGATGGTGGGTAACCTCTCGAAGGCTCTATTCAACGGCCTTATAAGCTTCAAGGACGGTAATCCGGTATACACACTATTCCAGAATGTAACCACAGAACCTGGAGCTATACCGGAATATGTATTTGCGATGTTTCAGGGAATGTTTGCAATGATTACCGTAGCCCTTATATCGGGTGCTGTTGCTGAACGGATCAAGTTTGCCGCATGGTGCGTCTTTGTTCTCCTCTGGACAACCCTTGTATATGATCCGCTTGCACACTGGGTATGGATGACCGATGGCTGGCTGTTCAAGAAAGGCGCCCTTGACTTCGCGGGAGGAACCGTCGTCCACCTCTCATCAGGTGTATCTGCCCTGGCTCTGCTCTTTTTCCTTGGCAAGCGCCACGGTTTCCCCCAGGAGCGGATGGCCCCGCACAGTCTGCCACTTACAATGCTTGGCGTAGGGCTTCTCTGGTTTGGATGGTTCGGTTTTAACGCAGGCTCTGCGGTGGTTGGCGTAAATACTTCCGATGCGGCAGGTGGCCTGGCCGGTCTGGCCTTCATGACTACAACAATCGCCCCGGCAGCCGGCGGACTTTCATGGATGATAGCTGAATGGATGCACTCAGGCAAGCCCAGTGCCCTTGGTTTCGGTTCCGGTGTAGTTGCAGGTCTCGTAGGAATCACCCCGGCCGCAGGTTTTGTCCAGCCGGGAGCAGCTCTCGTTATCGGCGTAGCAGCAGGCCTTGTATGCTATGGCGCAATACTTGTGAAGGCAAAACTGAAGTATGACGATTCCCTTGATGCCTTTGGAGTTCACGGTGTAGGCGGAACCCTGGGAGCGATACTTACCGGAGTATTCGCAACTGTAGGGGCCAAAGGACTTTTGATGGGCGACACAAAGCAGTTCATGACCCAGATAATAGCAATTGTAGCAGCAGGCGTATATGCAGTAGTGGTAACATTCGTAATAGCCTTTATACTTGACAAGACTATCGGCCTAAGGGTTGAGAAGGAAGACGAAATCATGGGTCTTGACCAGACGCAACACAGCGAAAGTGGATACAACTAACAGAGCACAAGTGGCAGTCTGCTAACAAAAGCCCGCCTGACATTAGTCAGGCGGGCTTTTGTTAGACAGCATCGAACATCAAAATCCTGGAGGAATCAAAATCCTGGAGGAGTGTCTTCCATTTCAGGAATTATCTGATTTACCAGAGTCAATTCTATATTGCTTTGGCTTTGGCAGTATTGACTGACAGGTATCCACCCTTCACAATGGTTAACAGGTCAGTGCATGCCTGAATGAGGTATAAGCTTATGTTGTTTATGAATCTTTCTTAAACCTTGACAACTCTGATAAAACCTTCATAAACGTACGGTTTTATATAAAAAGTTCTTGAACTTATAGAGTGCCTTGCGCTGTTCATCCGCTGCCAGACCATCGGTGATTGCGTGGAGATAGCGGGCTACAGCAGGCATCTGGCGTCCGGCTTTTGCCCGTGCTTTCTCTATAACGAGCCTTACAACATCTTTTGATATGTCGCTTCGGCTGAACGGGTCGTACACATTGCGCCAGAAGTCCCCGCCTAAAGCTATTTTTTCCATTATCTCAGATGCTATTTTTTCCAAAAGCTCTCTGTGGCCGGATTCTGAAGAGGCTCCGAGGGAGGCCCCTGCTATGGCATTTCGTATCGCATCGCCGGAGATAAGTTCCTTGCGTCTGAAGAAGAGAGCCCGAAGCAGTATTGATCGAAGCTCCCTGATATTACCTTCGTAATGGTGGTTAACAAGCTCTGATTTGGCCTCCTCAGTCAAGATCGGTGGCTCCGGCGGGTCTGTTTCCCCCTTGTATGTCCTGTATAGCTTGCCCAGGAAGTGTACTGCCAGGTCTGGTATATCCTCCCGCCGCTCATTGAGAGAGGGCAGTCGGATGGAAAGTTCGGCAAGCCTGTGGTAGAGATCTTCCCTGAATCGTCCTGCCGCTATCTCTGCGGAAAGATCCTTGTTTGTTGCCGCAATCAGAAGAACCCTGCTGAAACGCTCGCCGTTTTCCCCCAGCCTCACAAAACCGCCGTTATCCAGAAACCGCAGGAGCTGCACCTGTGTCTTTGGGTCAGCATCCCCTATTTCGTCAAGGAACACCACTCCCCCCATGCATTCCTCAAGTATGCCTTTTCTGTCGCTGTAGGCGCCGGTAAAGGCTCCCTTCTTGTGGCCGAAAAGTTCGGAATAGGTAAGATCTCCGCTGTATGCGGCAATGTTGCACTTTTTTACCGGCAGTTCCCCGGCTGTTACGGCCTGATCCCGATAGATGGAGTTGAGCTTGTTGTAAAGGTTGTTGAAGAAAAATTCCTTACCTGAACCTGTAGCGCCTGTGACAAGTATTGAAGGGAGTCCCAGTGTTGCCTCCTGAATGACGTTTCTGGTCCAGAACAGAATCCTGTTGAAAAGCGGGGGCGAAACGGTGTTTATGAATTCCACGACAGCCTGGGATTTCTGGGAAAGGCCGATTATGTTTCCAAGCCTGTATGAAGAGATGTGTGGGTCTTTGTACCCGACATCAGTAGTAAGCCGCTGCACCTCACCCTGTAGGCGTTCGATCCGTTGCAGATCTGATATATGTCTGGCTGTGAGGGAGCCGATTATTTGCAGTATCCGGCGATGTTCCTCGCTGAAGTAGGAATATCTGAGTGAATTAAGGCAGATGACGGCGATTACATCTCCATCGCATATAACCGGCACTGCAATTTCACTCTTCAGCAGGTCGCTCATGGAGCGATGGAAGCCATCCCCCAGACGCTCTTCTTCAACATTAGAAATGGTCTTCGGTTGCTGGCACCAGGCAACATAGCCGGTAAGGCTTCTCTCCTCAGGAAGCAGTTCCGGACCCCCTACAGGAAAGGGAGGAATATAGCGCTTCAGCCATTCCTTGTTTTTGGCGCCTGTCAAATCCCCCTGCTCATCTTCAACTACAAGCCAGCGACGTCCCTCCCTCTCCTCAACAATCGCAATGCTGCCAGTATCGGCGCCTATCAGTTCAGTGGCCTTTGCAAGCACCTTTGTAAGAAACTGCTGAAGGTTCTCCCCGGCATCGTTCAAAAGATCTGTAATCTCTGCAAGAACACGGATTTCCAGATGTTCACCGCCTACACCGTTTACTACACTCTCGACCATGCCGGCATGGCTTTGCAGAAGCCCGGCCTCGAATTCCGAAAAGCGGTATTTGGCCTTGCAGAAATAGTTTACCAGGCAGATCACCCGTTTTGTCCTTGGATCAAATCTGGGTACAACATACAGGGATCTAAGGGACATCTGCTCGGTAAGGGCGCGCTTCTGCAAGGTATGGCTGGCAAGATCCTCGATGAAAAGAGGCTTAAGCAGCCGTTCGTCACGGATCACCGCCTGCTGGTCAACATATCTGGAAATAAGGGAGACACCCGGTTCCAGCTGTATTGAACCCAGACGGTCATACTGCTCGACAAGCTGGCGGTCTGGCGCATAACTAGCCAGAACTTCGAGGTTTATTGATCCGTCAGCAGAAACTACAGGTGTAAGAACAGAGGCAAGGGCCACATTTTCAACAAGCCTTGCTGCAGAACGCACCATCTGGCCTGCCGCTTCACGCATCCTGGTCTCTTCAAGGCGTCTTGCCAGTTTCACTTGCTGATGATAGCTGCGGGCCTCATCCAGTCTTTCGGAAACCATATCAATAAAATCAGAGAGTTCCTGCATCTTAAGGGGGGCGATTTCAGGCCCGCGATGTTCTCTGTCAATACATAGCACCCCAATGGATCTGCCGTCACATAGCAGAGGCAGACAGGTTGACGCAGCAATTCCGAACCTGGCGGCAAAGAGCGCGTCGCTGGAAGTTGCCTCAGCCTCGTCAAGATAGAATTCAGCGGGGGATTGTGTTGTAAAAACGCGGGAAACAGATGCATCCGGTGAGATAATCGGAAAAGAAACCTCTTTAAGGGCCGAACTGTGGGAACCAGCTGCATGGGCGCATGAAAGGGCTCCGGCTATAAGATCTTCAACATAAATCCTTTGCCTGCTGGCGCCGCAGATGAGACGGACTCCCTCAACAAGCACATACAGGAGTTCTGTCTGGTTTTCCTTGCCATATGAGGCAACCTTGCTCCGAAAAAAATCTGCTGCTTCTGATTTCTGATGCATCAAGGCCCCCGTAATGTGTAGCAGTTTGATGCGGACAGAGTATTATATCAACCCATTATGGTCAAGCTGGCAGTGCTGTTTGTTGAAATGCTACCGAAGCTTCAGCTCTGCATCCTCCAGGGATTTAATCCTGTCCCTTAAGTCTGCCGCCTTCTCGAAATCCAGTTCCTTTGCTGCTGCCAGCATCTCTTTGCGCATTTTCTTGATCAGCCTGGGGATATCTTTAAGCTCAACACCAAAGGTCTCAGGTGTCTCCGCTATCTTTGGTACTGCCGGGTAATCCTTCTCCTCTATTGATTCAAGGATTGTACGCATCCCCTTTTTGACAGTTTCCGGAGTTATGTTGTTTTCCTTGTTGTAGGCAAGCTGTCTTGCGCGGCGGCGCTCGGTTTCGTCAATGCAGGCGCGCATGGAACGGGTTATTGTGTCTGCATACATAAGCACCCGTCCGCCCACATTCCGGGCCGCCCTTCCGCATGTCTGGATTAGTGAGCGCGCCGAGCGAAGGAAGCCCTCCTTGTCTGCGTCAAGTATTGCAACAAGTGACACCTCAGGCAGGTCAAGCCCTTCCCTCAAGAGGTTGATGCCAACCAGAACGTCAAATTCACCCAGGCGCAGGCTTCTCAGGATCTGCATCCGCTCTATTGTGTCAATATCGGAATGGAGGTAGCGAACCCGTACACCAAGCTCCTGGTAGTAGTTGGTAAGCTCCTCCGCCATACGTTTGGTAAGGGTGGTTACAAGCACCCGTTCCCCTTTTGCCACAGTCTGCCGAACCTCATGGAGAAGATCATCCACCTGACCACTCCCCCCCCTTGTTTCCACCTCTGATTTAGTGGGGGTAGCTGGCCTTACTTCAATGGGGGGATCCACAAGGCCGGTCGGGCGGATTACCTGTTCAACAAATACGCCGCCTGTCTTTTCAAGCTCGTAATCTGCAGGGGTTGCAGACACACGTACTCCCTGTCTTATCCGGGACTCGAACTCCTGGAAGTTCAAGGGGCGGTTGTCGAGGGCCGCCGGAAGCCTGAATCCGTATTCCACAAGTGTTTCCTTGCGGCTTCGGTCCCCACGGTACATCCCCCCTACCTGTGAGTTGCTGATATGGGATTCATCAACAAACAGGACAAAATCTTCAGGGAAGTAATCAATGAGTGTGAATGGAGGTTCTCCCGGTTTACGTCCGTCAAGGTAACGGGAATAATTTTCTATCCCCTGACAGAATCCCATTTCTTCCATCATTTCAATATCGTAGTAAGTCCGCTGTTCTATCCGCTGGGCCTCAAGAAGCTTGTTATGTTCTTTGAAGTGCCGTATCCGCTCCTCCAGGTCCAGCCGGATCTGCTCAATGGCCCTCTCCAGATTTTCTTTTGTTGAAACATAGTGCGAGGCCGGAAATATTGCGGCTTTGGAAAGCTTTTGAAGCGCTATCCCGCGCAGTGGATCAATCTGGGATATGGCCTCAATCTCATCGCCAAAGAATTCTATCCTCAGGGCCCTCTCACTGTCGTAGGCGGGAAATACCTCTATCACATCCCCACGCACACGGAAGGTGCCCCGGTGAAAGTCTGTGTCGTTCCTCTCGTACTGTATCTCCACCAGTTTTTTCAGCAGCGTGTCCCGGCCATAGTCATCCCCCTGATGAAAGAATATATGCATGGCCTTGTAGGCCTGGGGGGAGCCGATTCCGTAGATGCATGATACAGATGCTACTATTATCACATCCTTGCGAGTAAGGAGTGACATTGTGGCCGAGTGACGCAGTTTGTCTATCTCGTCATTTATGGAGGAGTCCTTCTCTATGAAGGTGTCGCTGTTGGGGAGGTATGCCTCCGGCTGGTAGTAGTCGTAGTAGGAAACAAAGAATTCCACTGCGTTGTCTGGAAAAAGCTCCTTGAACTCCCCGTAAAGCTGTGCGGCAAGGGTCTTGTTGGGCGCCAGAACCAGAGCTGCCCGACCTGTGCGGGCTATTACGTTGGCAACGGTGAAGGTTTTACCTGATCCGGTAACACCCAGCAAAACCTGATGCCTGTCACCCCGTTCGATGCCGGCGACAAGTTCATCAATGGCCTGTGGCTGGTCGCCACGGGGGATATATGTTGTTGAGAGGTTGAATATGGACATGGCTGTTTTGGCGACAAGCTGAGAAGCTTCTGAGGGCTCAGCCCGGCTATTGATTACTTAAGTGTCTCCCCCAGTCCATCCTCCAGAAACTCCCTTGAGTAGCGAACATAGTTCCCGGCGGATTTCCGTAGCCATGCTATTTCTTCAGGAGTCAGGTCACGTTTGTACTTTGCTGGCGCGCCTATCCAGAGTGTGTGGGGAGGGATGATTGTTCCCTCGGTTACAAGCGCCCTCGCTCCAACCAGCGCCCCCTCGCCTACAACCGCCTTGTCCATAACCATTGCCTGCATTCCTATGAAACAGCCGTTTTCAAGTGTGCAGCCATGAAGTGTGACGCTGTGGCCTATGGTTACGTCATCACCTATTACAAGGGGCGCTCCGGGATCATCCGCATGTTTTTTGTGGGTTACATGGAGCATTGTCAGGTCTTGTACGTTGCTTCTGGCGCCGATGGATATAAAGTTTACATCTCCCCTTGCCACAACATTGTACCAGATGCTTGATTCAGGCCCGATGGAAACTTCTCCGATAACTACAGCGGTTTCGGCGATGAAGGCTGTAGAGTCAATTTGTGGTGTCATCCCTTTGAACGGCCTTATCATATCAGGTCTCCTTTTTATGGCTTAATTTAACGAACTATACACGTTACAATCATATCACGTCCAGATTTACATCTTGTTGCCATCTCTGGATTCTGTTATTTTGGCTATCCGATTAATCAAGAATATGGAGGATCTCAATGCGATTTACCAAGATGCACGGCGCAGGCAACGATTATGTATATGTAGACTGTTTTGCAGAGAAGGTTGAAAATCCTGCCGAAGTGGCGATAAAGGTCTCTAACCGGAATTTTGGAATAGGCTCGGACGGCCTTATCCTGATCATGCCCTCTGACAAGGCTGATGTGCGGATGCGCATGTTCAACAGTGACGGATCAGAATCGGAGATGTGCGGCAACGGCATCCGCTGCGTTGCAAAGTATGCGTTTGATCATGGGATTGTTGCAAAGACAGAGATAACCGCAGAGACAGGCGCTGGAATCCTTACCCTGCAGCTTTTTCCGAATGCGGATAACAAGGTTGACAGAGTCCGTGTAAATATGGGCTCCCCGCGTCTTTCCCGCGAAGAGATTCCTATGAACGGTGAGCCTGTAGCCCAGGTGGTTGCCGAAGAGCTGACCGTGCTGGACAAGACCTTCAAGATTACTTGCGTGTCAATGGGCAACCCCCATTGCATTATATACGTTGATGATGTAGACAGCTTTCCCGTTGCCACATACGGTACATTGATTGAAAACCACCAGCTTTTCCCCCGTCGTACCAATGTGGAGTTTATCCAGATTATATCCCGCAGTGAAGTGAAGCAGCGCACATGGGAGCGTGGCGCCGGGGAAACCCTGGCCTGTGGCACCGGTGCAAGCGCTGTATGTGTGGCTGGTGTTCTTAATAATCTTACCGACCGGAAGATTCTTAATCATCTGTCTGGTGGTGACCTTGAGCTCGAATGGCTTGAGAACGGCCCCGTATTCATGACCGGGCCTGCAACAGAAGTTTTCAGCGGAGATATAACCCTTTAAGGTATTGTCTTTCTACCCTTGCCCTGTTTTAAAAGAGGCCCCAAATGGATTTTTCAAAAATGATGCACAAGTTCACAGTTGTTCCGTCCCTTTCTGGCGAGCTGGCCGCTCTCCAGCGTATCGCCTACAATCTCTGGTGGTGCTGGGAACCTGATGCGCTTGCCCTGTTCAGACGACTTGACCCAGACCTCTGGACATCAACACATCACAACCCGGTTGAGATGCTTGGCATCCTTCAGCAGACCACACTTGAATCCCTCAAACTTGACGAGGGCTTTATGGCGCACCTGCAGATGGTGGATGAAAAGCTGACATCATACCTTGATGAGAAAACCTGGTTTGATACTGAATACAGTGGTGATTCGGAGCTTAAGGTCGCTTACTTCTCAATGGAGTTCGGCCTCCATGAGTCACTGCCGGTATATTCAGGAGGTCTTGGGATTCTTGCAGGTGACCACCTGAAATCGGCCAGTGATCTCGGTATTCCGCTCGTAGGAGTGGGGCTTCTGTACAGGCAGGGGTATTTCAGGCAGTACCTCAATAATGAGGGCTGGCAGCAGGAAATATATCCTGAAAATGACTTTTACAACCTGCCGCTTACACTGGAAAGGGATGCTGAAGGGAAACCTTTGGAGCTGGAGCTTGATTTTGGTCCCCGCTGTTTCAGGTTCCATATCTGGAAGGTGCAGGTGGGCAGGGTTCCGCTCTATCTGCTCGATACACATCTTGAAAGCAATTCACCTGAAGACCGCCTGATTACGGCGCAGCTTTATGGCGGCAATCAGGAGATGAGGATCTTGCAGGAGATTCTGCTTGGCATAGGCGGGGTGCGGGCTCTGAGGGCACTGCGGCTGGTTCCGAATATCTGCCATATGAATGAGGGCCATGCGGCATTTCTTGCTCTTGAGCGCAGCCGGCTTGTTATGGAGAAGCGGAAGATACGTTTTGCAGAGGCCATTGAGATCGTAAGGGCAGGCAATGTGTTTACAACCCACACACCTGTTGAGGCAGGGATAGATCACTTCCCTACAGATATGCTTGAAAAATATTTTTCAAAATATATCAAGCAGTTCAGTCTCTCTATGGATGAGTTTCTGGGTCTTGGACGTCAGAATCCGAAGGATCAGTTCGAGACATTCTGTATGGCGGTTCTTGCCCTTAAACTGGCAGGTCACGCAAACGGAGTAAGCCAGCTGCATGGAGAGGTTTCCCGCACAATGTGGAAAAATACCTGGCCTGAGCTTCCCGAGGAGCAATTGCCCCTTACTTCCATAACAAACGGGGTGCATACAGGCACCTGGATGTCAGGCCAGATGGCATCTCTTCTGATACGTTATCTTGGAACACGTTGGCTGGAGGATCTTACCGACCACAATGTATGGAGGCGCGTAGCCCGTATCCCGGATGCAGAACTCTGGCGCACACGGCAGAACACCCGCGAGCGTCTGGTGGATTTTGCCCGTCGGCGACTCAAGAAGCAGCTTAAGCAGGTTGGCGCAACAGCAAAGGAGATAGCCACAGCCGATGAGGTTCTTGATCCTGAGGTTTTAACCATCGGTTTTGCCAGACGTTTTGCAACATATAAGCGTGGAACCCTACTGATGCGTGATATTGACCGTCTTGACAGGATTCTGAACAATTCTGAAAGGCCGGTGCAGATAATATTTGCTGGCAAGGCCCATCCCCATGATACTGAAGGCAAGGAGCTTATCCGTCAGATCGTTCAGGTCTCACACCAGGAGAGATTCCGCCACCGGATCGTTTTCATTGAGGATTATGACATGGAGGTGGCCCGTTATCTGGTTCAGGGGGTTGATGTATGGCTGAATACACCTCGCCGCCCTCTTGAGGCAAGCGGCACAAGCGGCATGAAGGTCGCTTTCAACGCCGGGCTTAATCTTTCAATACTGGATGGCTGGTGGTGCGAGGGTTACCAGGGTAACAACGGCTGGGCCATAGGCAAGGGCGAGGTTTATCAGGATGTGGAGTATCAGAACCAGATTGAGAGCAGGGCGCTTTACGAACTGCTGGAAAAAGAGGTTGTGCCCCATTTCTACGACCGTGGCACAGACGGAACACCCCGTTCATGGGTAGCTACCATGAAAAATTCACTTCAGTCCCTCTGTCCTGTGTTTAATACAGACCGGATGGTTGAGGAGTACTCACAGCTTTCGTACATACCTTCCTATCGCCAGTGGACAAGACTTGTGGCAGATGATCTCAAGCTGGCAAGGGATCTTGCCGTCTGGAAGGAGAGAACCTTCAAGGCCTGGCCCCAGGTAAGGATAGATGCTGTTGAGGCAAATCTTGCGGAGGCAATAGGGGTAGGAAGCACTATTCCTGTTGCTGTGAGGGTTCAGCTTGGAGACATCCCTGTGGATCAGGTTGCGGTTGAGGTCTATTTCGGGGTGCTTGATTATCAGGGGACTATAAGGGGTGGCGAGACTATCGAGCTTAAGTGCGATGAATCTCTTGGTAACGGAATGCATCGTTTTACGGGCATGATTGAGTGTCGTTTCTGTGGACGTTATGGCCTTATGTCCAGAGCCATGCCAAAACATCCGGTTCTGGGGCCGATATATGAGCCCGGGCATCTGCTGTGGGGATGAACAATCGGGGTTTACCTCAGATAAGCAGCAGCCGATAAGAGTTATATGGCATTACCTTCAGATGTTCAACAGCAGGTCTATGACCTGCTTTCAAAGGCATCCAATCTCTCCTTTGTTTCCGCCGATACAGCGGGAACAGGAGAGACATCGGCCCTTTCCCTGGCTCCCGGACAGAGAGTTACCGCAGAGGTGCTTTCAACTGCCCAGGGTAACAAGGTTCCTGTCAGGATAGGCAACCAGCAGGTAAATCTGGAAATACCAATAACTGTAAGACCAGGCCAGAATCTTGAGTTGACCTTTGTTTCCGATGACCCAAGGCCTACCTTTGCAATGTCCCGTCCGGGGATTACCGCGCCCCCGGTAACCCTGTCAGATGCATCCCGACTCCTTTCCCTTCTCGTCTCGAATGAACAGGTTCTCGATCCAAGGTTGAGGTCAACCCTTCAGAATATCGGCGACCTCCTCAGGCGTTCATCGGGAGATGTCAGTGTCCTGGCCAATTTTCTTGACGATGTGCTTACCTATAAAGCGGATGGACGCCAGGCTGTAGTGGCAACCGGCGGATTGCTTGATCAGCCGGAACAGCAGGTAGGCTATGGCACCGGAGAGCAGCCCGGAAATACCGGCGCTTATTTGGGTAAGGGAACAGCCGGATTTGAAGATGCAGCATCAAAGCTTCTCTTAAACCTTGCAAGACAGTCAAAGTTCACCCTTGTGGAAGTTACGAACCAGACCATGCAGTCTCTTCCCCTTAAACCTGGTGATGAGGCGAATGCTCTGGTGCAGGGTACCTTGCCTGGAGGCCGCGTTTTCGTTCAGCTTGCAGGGGAAACCCTTGAACTTCAGCTGTCAAGGCCAGTTCAGCAGGGTGAGATACTGCGTCTTGCGCTGGTTTCTCAGCAGCCAAAGACAGTTTTTGCCCTTCTGGGAATGCCGTCGCTGGCTGATCAGGGTACTGCGGTAAGCGATACTGCAAAATGGCTCAGTTCACTTGCAAAAACGGAGTCGGGTCAGGGGGATGTCCAGAGAGCGGTGATTTCAAGACTGCAGCAGGTAATAAACTCACTGCCTCCCGGGTCTCCGGCACTGGCAGCAATAATGGATGAAGCAATGATATACGGTGCATTGCCATCGCTCACCTCAAAGGCTTTGCAGGGTGAGTCTGGTCAGGCAAAAGCCGGTAAGGCAGATATTGACGACGATGTTCTCAGTCTGCTGAAGGGGCTTATGAGTGGTAACAGGCTGGCCTTGCTGGAATCACAGGGGGGGGCTGAGAAGGCCCTTCAGTTGCGTTCCGGTGAACAGCTAAAGGGTGAGGTTTTGCAAAATATGGGTAACGGGCGTTTCACTGTCCAGGTAGCAGGTCAGAACCTGGAATTTATTCTGCCCAAGGGGATGAAGGCTGGCGACACCCTCAACCTTTTTTCTGTTGGAAATGATCCACCATCTTTTCTGCTGGTACGCCAGGGCAAGGGTGGAGATGCCATTGTAAGCCAGACAGGACGCTGGGTAAGTACTCTTCTTTCAATGCAGAACCAGTCGGCTCCCCTTACTGAGGGTTTAGGCATACTGAAGACTATACTTCAGGGGGCTCCTTCCGACCCACGGATCCTTGAAGAACGTCTGGCAAAGGGCTTAAAGGAAAGCGGACTTTTCTACGAATCCCATCTTGCCAGATGGTTTAGCGGAGAGTATCCGCTTGAGAGCATACTGAAGGAGCCACAGGGAAAACTTTCCTCTCCTCCGAACCAGTTGCAGCAGCAGCCCCAAAGTCAAAATTCTCCTTCTGTAACGGAATCAGCAATCAAAAATATGCCTGCCAAAGCTGAGCTTCAGGCTGATTCGCGTGCATTGCCCATAATAAAGGAACAATTGGCGACACTTCAGACAGGGCAGCTGCTTTTTCAGGGGGAACTGCTGCCAGGGCAGCCCATGGAATGGAGGATTGCCGAGCGGGAAGGCAGAAGAAGGAAGGAAGAGGAGGCCTCCGATGCCCCTCAGCCCTGGGAGACGTCCCTCTCCATATCTCTTCCGGGGTTGGGTGCGGTTGATGCTTCACTGAAGATTTCAGGGACTGTGGTTGAAGCGAGGGTTAGAACCGGTAGTTCGCAGACAGCTGATTTGCTTGCCGAGGGCCGTTCAGAGCTGGCCGAACAATTTACGGCGGCAGGACTTGAACCAGGTATAATAGAGGTGCATTATGGCGGAGAGCCGACGCAGAAATGATGAGCGGATGGCTGCCGCCCTCTCTTACAAGCAGGGCCACTATGCGCCGGTAGTTGTTGCAAAGGGCAGAGGAGTAATGGCAGAGGCAATAATTGCCTGCGCTAAAGATGCCGGGGTATACGTGCATGAATCCCCTGAACTTGTGACACTCCTGATGCAGGTTGATCTGGATGACCATATTCCGGCTGAACTTTACAGGGCTGTTGCTGAGCTTCTTGTATGGCTTTATAAAATGGAAGGTAAAAAATCTTAAGCATCCCGGGCATGCCGGTCAGCTGCACAATTTGTTGTTTTACTGACTAACCATTGCCCTGCCAAATGGAGAAAGAGTAATGCAGATAAGGTTTGGAACTGATGGATGGCGTGGGGTTATAGCCAGAGAATTTACATTTGACAACCTTTCACTTGTCGCCCAGGCAACAATGGACTGGATGAGTCGTGAAGGTCTTGCTGACGCGGGCCTTGTGATAGGATACGACAGAAGATTCCTTTCGAGGGAGTTTGCAGCCAGGGTTGCTGAAATAGCAGCAGGAAACGATGTAAGGGTTCTTTTTTGCGATACAGTTGTGCCGACACCGGCGGTTTCATGGGCTGTCAAGGAAAATGGTGCCGGTGCCGGTGTCATGATTACAGCTAGCCATAACCCACCTGTTTATAACGGTTTCAAGATAAAGGAAAACTTTGGAGGATCTGCAAGGCCGGCTACAACATCGCTACTTGAGCAGATTGTCCAATACAACAAAGATAACTCCCGTTCTGTTCGTTCTGTCCCCTTTGATGATGGAACCAGGATGGGGCTCATTGAAAGTTTTGACGCTGAGGTCGGATACCTGCGTCAGATGGGACATCTGGTTGATATAGAAAAGATAAGAAATTCAGGTGTTTTTGCTGTGGCTGATCCTATGTATGGGGCAGGAAGCGGCTACTTTAAGCGTATACTCGGTATTGACGAGATCCATTCTGAGATCAATCCCGGTTTTGGAGGCCGGCCACCTGAACCCATATCTGAAAATCTTGAAGAATTGAGAGCGCTGATTGCTTCAGGTCGCTATCGTGTCGGCCTTGCACTTGATGGCGATGCAGACAGGATAGGGGCTGTGGATGAAAATGGTGATTTTTTTTCATCCCATGCCATATTTGCAGTTATTTTGAAGCATCTTGCAGAACGTAAAAGGTTGAGCGGGACCATTGTAAAGACCGTTTCAACAACAAGGCTTGTTGATTGTCTTGCAGAAAAATATGGAATGCCTCTTATGGAAACACCAATAGGATTCAAGCATATATGTGAGATAATGCTTGAACGTCAGGTGCTTATGGGGGGTGAAGAGTCGGGTGGTCTTGGTATTGCCGGTCATATTCCGGAGAGAGACGGAGTGCTTATGGGGCTTCTGCTTCTGGAGACCATTGCATGGACCGGTAAAGGCCTGAAGGAACAGCTTGAAGAGATAATGGCAGAGTCCGGGCATCATTATTATCGCAGAATTGACAAACAGATCGGACAGGATGAGAAGTCCTCTCTCCTGGAATTTCTCAATAAGTCAGCCCCTGCAGTTATCGCGGGGAGAACGGTTGCTGCAACCAACTTCAGCGATGGATTCAAATTTATTTTCGATAATGGAGACTGGCTGCTTGTAAGGCCTTCCGGAACCGAACCTGTATTGAGGCTTTACAGTGAGGCATCGGAAATGCAGATGGTAGAATCCCTTCTGAGGGCGGGCAGTCAGCTTGCTGTCTTATCTTGAATAACATCTGTTCTGATGTGTTTATTTTGATGTCCGGAGTGGCCCATTTATTCACATTCAGTGCAAGATTAAGTTTTTCTATACAGTTAAGTTGAACAGGCGCAATAATTATGTTACCTAGAGATTAGAAGCTTACAGATTCTTTCAAAGTCCATTTCTAAAGAAGAGGCTGTCCGGAGACTTTTTAACCAGATTCAGGAGGAATATAAATGGCAGAAACAAAGGGGTTTACTATCAGGCATAAGGTGATGGCGCTGATTGTCTTTTTGCTTGGAGTGGCGGTTCTGGTTTCCGTTATTGTCCTGTTTACCTTTTCAAAAATAAACGAATCAATGAGTAACATGGAGCGTATTGATTCCGTTCAGCATAGCGCCTACAAGGGGCAACTGGCAATGCTGAAGGCCCGTGAATATGAGTCCGAATTTTTTACCCGCAAGGATGACAAGTGGAGCGCCAGGGTTGAAAAGCAGGTTGAACTTGTCAACAAGTCTCTCGATGATATTGACAAGGCTACTACGGACCAGAAGATAAAAGAGCACAGCAAAAAGGCCAGAAGCCTTGGCAAGCAGTATGTTGACCAGTTTAAGTCACTTGTTGAAACAGCCAAAAGCGGTGGAGATGTTCTGGAAGGACGTGAGGAACTGAGGGATGTTATAAATGACTTCCAGCCCCTTCTGGAGGATTACATACCCAAGATTGTGGCAACACAGTACAAGGCTGCCAATTCGGACCTTGACAATACCATGTCAATGGCCCGCATTGTTATGCTTGCAGTGCTTATAGGCGCTTCAATTGGTCAGGCTGCCATGTTGTTGTTTATAGTTCTTCCTGTACTGAAGTCGATATCAGCAATGTCCGAGCGCCTCAAGGATATTGCAACAGGAGACGGTGACCTTACAAAGCGTATTTATGTACGCAATAACGACGAGATTGGCGAGACAGCCCATTGGTTCAATGTTTTTGTGGACAAGCTTGTCAGCGTCATTTCACAGGTGGCCGTAAGCGCATCCCAGGTTGCCAATGCGGCGGAGAAGGTTCAGCAAAATTCTGCCGAGCTTATGCAGAGTTCTGAAAATGTTGCAGCTCAGGCCGCTTCTGTCTCGGTTGCATCGGAGCAGATGTCTGCGACGGCATTTGAGATAGCAAGTTCCTGTACAATGTCGGCAGAAAGTGCAAGCGAGGCAGACAAAGCGACTGAGACGGGATCGCAGGTTATACAGGAGACCATAGCTGGTATGGAGAGGATTTCGCTTCGTGTTGGCGAGGCAGCTGAAAATGTTGAAACCCTTGGCGCGAAGTCAAGTCAGATAGGAGATATTGTAAAAACCATTGAAGATATTGCAGACCAGACTAATATGCTTGCCCTGAATGCGGCAATTGAAGCTGCAAGGGCGGGTGAGATGGGCAGGGGTTTCGCTGTGGTTGCTGATGAGGTAAGAGCGCTTTCCGAGCGAACTACAAGGGCGACGAAGGAGATAGGCTCAGTCATAAAGATGATTCAGCAAGAGACATCCAATGCTGTTCACTCAATGGAAAACGGTGTGAGGGAGGTTGAGGCAGGCACAAGAGAGGCTGGAAGGTCAGCTGAAGCCCTTTCCCGTATTACCGGGGGCATACAGGTACTTACCCAGCAGATGGGCCAGATTGCTGTTGCCGCAGAGGAACAGAGCGCAACTACAAATAATATAAGCCAGTGTATACGCAAGATTACTGACGATGTTCAGGTTAGCTCGTCAAAAGCTGCTGAATCCACTGAATCTGCTTCGGAGATGGCAAGGCTTGCAGAAGAGATGCAGCAGCAGATGGCCAAATTCAAGATATGAATTATCCCTGGACTATGTTAAAGAGGAATACAAAATCTGTTGTATAATACAAAATCGTCCGGAACGGACTTGATTATCAAGGAGGCTATTTATGGCAAATATTCTGATTGTTGATGATTCCTCGACCATGCGCAAGATTATCTCCCGCTCACTCCGGCAGGCAGGCCTGCCGGTGGATGATATCCTTGAGGCTGGCGACGGCATTGAAGGTATTAATGTGCTTCAGACTTCCGGCAAGACAGTTAATCTGATACTCTCTGATATTAACATGCCTAATATGGACGGTCTTGAATTTCTCAAGGCTGTAAGGGGTAGCGGCTATAATATGCCTATAGTTATGATAACCACGGAGGGTGGTGAGGATGTAATTGCGGAAGCTATTTCTAGCGGAGCAAAGGACAGCATAAAGAAACCTTTCACTCCGGAGCAGCTAAATGAAAAGCTTGGGGGGCTTTTATGAGCCTTAACGCAGACATAGCAGGTAGCCTCAAGTTTTCTGAGGAACAGCTTTCCGAGTACATTATAAATGCAACAAGAGAAGTCTTTTCCACTATGGTAATGATGGAGCCTGCTGACGACTTTCCTCTCAAGGAACCAATTACCCATTTCAGGTGCAGTATAACCGGCATGGTCGGTTTTGCCGGCACATATTCAGGTGTAATCTCAATGCACTGCCCGATGCATCTTGCCAAGAAGGTTACAGGAGCTATGCTTGGCATGGAAGAGTCTGAGATTGAGGAGGGCGGCGAGGATCTGAACGATGCCATTGGCGAGATAGCCAATATGCTGGGCGGTAGTGTCAAGATGATACTCAGCAAGGGTGGACTGGATGTTAAAATGTCCATTCCAACCGTAATCGCCGGTGAGGACTATACCGTGAACTCCCTTTCTGACATTGACTGTGTTGTTATTCCTTTCAATGTAGATGACGGCGAGCGTTTTCTGGTGGGCCTTACCCTCAAGAAAGAAGAATAATCCCCCGATTAACAAGATAGTACCCGGACGCCATGGTGGCGTCCGGGACATTCTCCCGTTACCGTCCCGTGAGCCCCGATGGAAGGATATGTAAAGCTTTACGAAATGCTTGAAAGTGCCTTGCGGCAGGCCGGCGAAGAAGCCGGTATGCTGTTGGGACAGTCTCTCTCTGTTACCCTTACAGACGCACTCACCTTTACAAAAACAGCTTATTTTGGTGACCTCGACGATGGTGTATTTGCCATGTCAATTGAGTCACGGGAAGAGTATCCCGGCCAGTTCTATCTGGTGTTCAATCTTCGGGATGCAATTCTCATGAGCAGTCTCCTGCTTGGCATACCGGCTCCCAGGATTCAGGAAAAACGTCGCCTTTCCATTATTGAGACTGATGACGTTGATGCCTTTGGTGAGATAGGCAACATGATAAATGGGGCCATCAACACCACATTTCAGGCATCACTTACGGGCAAAGCCCACCTCAAGCAGCTGGGGGCAAAAAAGTATGTGCCTGAAATAGATCCTATTTCAGAAGAGGAGCCGTTGCCTGACGGTGACTATCTTATGTTCAGGGCACGGCTTGATATGGACGGTCAGGAAATGCATCATCTAGATGTTCTGATCCCCTTGTCACTTGCAAATCTTTATGATCCCCAGCCCGAAACTCCCGTTGAAGCCACTGTAGAGGTTGCTGAAACTCCGGCTGACTCCGCTGAGCACTCTTCCGCTCAGCCCGACTCCACTGCCACTACAGCAGCTGCTTTAAAAACTCCACCAGAAGATTCAGCCAAGTCAAGGGTTTCCGGAATTGCCGGAATGTCCGGCGAGGATATGGTTGCAATATTTGAAGATGATAGTGACGACAGGGCCAATATGAAGGAGGCCCTTGGATTTACAGGATACAAGATAGTTGAGGGGCCCCTCAACTCGGATGTAAAGGATTTTTTTGCACAGGGCAATGTCAAGATGGTTATTATAGGGTCCCAGGACGCAGATGACCGGGAGCTTGCCATCTGTATAAAGATAAATGCATTGAGGCAGGACCAGCCCGTCCCTGTTATGATGTGTGCCCACCGATGGACGAGAACCGCAGTTCTGAAAGCGCTCAAGTATGGCGCGCGCGAAATTGTAATCAAACCATGCGATCCGGATGAAATCGCCTCAAAGGTTAAACGACTGTGCAGAATACCCTCATCCTGACTGATGCTCAATCAAGCTCTTCTCTTAAGGCTTTATGCGGCAGCATAATCGCCTCTGCTGTATTCTTTATTGTATGTTTTGCTCCAATACCTGTCTATTCCTCAGTTCCTAACCACCTTCAACGGATTGATCTGCTGCAAAAACAGAACTATACACGTGTAACAATGAAGCTAAGCAGTGAGCCGGATTACTCCGTAATTCAACTTCCAGGAAAAAGGCTCCGGGTCAGCCTGAAAAACACTGATGGCTCTTTATTTAAGAAGCTCAGGCGCTATTCTGACAAGAACATAGGAGGATTGTTGCTGTCACAGCGTGGCAAAAATCTGACAGTCACTTTTCAGATCTCCTCAGGATCTGTTGGTTGGCGTGATCTTCATCTCTCAGGGATGCCGGCATTAAGTCTTGATGTGGGGCCGTTATTTGCAGCAAGCTCTGTAAAAAATCTGCGCCCTGGCAGAGAAAGGATTGTAAGTGGAGCAGAGAAGCTCATCCGTGACTTTGATCCGCCAATAAAACCTGAAATACCTTTCATTCCTACGGACAGACAGTCTTTGAAGGCCATTTTGACCGATGAGGAACAAAAGCTTTTTCTGGCAGCCGAAGGAGCCCTTTATAAAGGCCGTATTACACAGGCGGAAGAGGTGTTTGCGCAGTTTGCGGCAAAGGTCGCCAGTCCGATAAGGCCACTGGCGCTTTATCGTCTTGCAGAGACCCAATACCGTTTGCAGAAATACAGCCTGGCTCTTGCATCATTCAGGGAGGCAGAGCAGCTTTGGCCAGGTTTTCTGGCATTGAATCCTGCCTCAATGTTCTACTATGGTGACAGTATTGCCCGCAACGGGGATCTGCCTGGAGGCCGACAGCTCCTTTCCCGCCTAATTGTGGCAAACGCCGACAAAAAATATGCTCCGATTCTGCTTGTAAGGATGGCTGACACCCTTGCAAGACGGGGTAATGAACAGGGCGCACTTGCAATATATAAAACCATCACTGATGAGTTCAAAAACAACAAGGCCAATCAGATCGCCAGAATGAGGCTGGCCGACAGGGAGTTCTTTCAGGCGACTCCTGATACATATAAGCCTCTTTCAGCAACCTATCTTGATATCGCTGAAAAAGCCGGAGATTTTGACTTAAGGGAAGAGTCTAGTTTCAAGGCGGTGTTGCTTGCAGCAATAAATGCTCCTCCGGGAGATGCACTGGCGGATCTTGTGAAATATCAGAAGCACTTTCCCAAAGGAGTTTACCTGAATGTGCTTAACGACATTCGGGAAGATCTGGTGGAGCTTGTCTACCTGAAAGGGGGCTGGGAAAAGAATCCTGCGGATCTTGTCAAACTGGCAACCGACAATCAGGAATACCTTGCGAGGGTTGTCAAGGTACAGGGGTTTCTACAGGCCCTTTCATCAGCTTTTGAAAAGGCTGGCCGTCCACTTGACCTTATAGTTCTATTCTCCGGACTTCTTGACCGTCCCTGGATAGGCGAATCCAACTCTTCCTACCTTTATCTCAATATTGCGGATCAGGCAGAGTTGCTTGGGGACAGTGTGATGGCAAAGAAGATGCTACGCGCATTCGTGCTTCGTTTTCCTGCAGACCCTTCAATAAGGAACGTGAGAGAACGCCTGGCTGCGTTGAATTACAACGACGGAGAGATGGAAGATGTCCGGAAGAACATCAGTTGGCTGCTTAACAAAAACGAGCAGGCAAAATATCCGATAAGCTACTATTATCTCGGAGCGTCGCTAAACGAAGCGAAGAATTATGCCCAGGCCGCCATTGCTATGGATCTTTATCTGGCATCCATTAAAGTTGGAGCGAACCAGAAGGTTACGCCACCGTTCCTTGCAGATGCGTACTATGTAGGAGCTCAGGCGCGTCAGGGAAGCGGACAGAAGAAAGAGGCAATTGCCATGCTGGAAACAGCTCTCAAGGT